>DATMCL010000168.1:0-5279 GCA_035558375.1 Polyangiaceae bacterium | reverse complement strand
TCGCCCTCGCGTCGCTCATCGCCGCAGGAAAGCTGCCACGCGAGGTGACCCCCACGCACGATGATCTCAGCGTGGACCGCATGCTCACGAGCGCCCGCCGTGACGTGCTGCCGCTGGCACGCCTGCCCGCCTTGCTGGCGGCGCTCGCGAGCGCCGAGCACGTGACGCTCGACGGCGCGAAAGTCACGGCCTCGGGCGAGGTGCTCAGGCCACAGGCCGTCGTCGACGACGCGCGCGGCGGGGGCTTCACGCTCACGCTCGAGCGCGACCCGGCGATCACGGCGGTGGTGGCGGAGGGCGTCGCGCGCTGCGGCGACACTTTGCGACCGCTCGGCGAGACCGCCGCCACGGGCTACTCGCTCGAGCGGCTGCCGCTCGTGCGCGTCTTCTCGCGCGAGCAGCAGGCCGATCTCGTCACGATCGTGTTGCCCGAGCTCGAGACGCGGCTCGGCGTGACGATTCGCACCGAGCAGCTGCCGCGCGCGACGACGAAAGTGCGCCCGCGCATTTTCCTGGATCTCTCGCACCACGGCCATGCCCTCTCCGTCTTGCCGACCCTCGTCTACGGCGATCCACCCCAGCTCCGCATCGACGGCGACGTGGCGACCGCGCTCGCGGGCGAGGCGCCGGTCCGACGGCTCGACGAGGAACGCGCGCTCTTGCGCAAGCTACGCGAGGAGCTGAACCTCGTGACGGGGCGCCGCGTCGACCTCGACGGCTCCGAGGCGGCGGCCTTCGCCGTGAAGCTCCGGGCCTGGGAACGCAAGAGCCCCGACGGCCCCAAGCGTGGCCTGTTCGAGACGCGCGCGCTCGTGCCGCGCTTCGAGCTCGTCGGCGACGCTTTCGACGTGACGTTCGAGACGGACGGCGAGACCGACGAGCAGGCACCGCCGCGGCGGGCCAGCGCAGCAGGCGTCTTCGCCGCATGGCGCGACGGACTCGAGCTCGTGCCGCTCGACGGCGGCGGATGGGCGCCGCTCCCGACGGGCTTTCTCGAGAAGCACGGGCACCGCGTGCAGGAGCTGCTCGCCGCGCGCGACACCGAGCGCAAGGTGCCGACCGCGCTCTTGCCGGAGCTCGGCACGGTGGCGAAAGCGCTCGGGCTCGAGCGGCCGGTAGGTCTCGAGCGCCTGACCCCCCTGCTCGAAGACTTCGCGGGCATCCCTGCGGCACCGCTGCCGCCCGATCTGAAGGCAGAGCTTCGCCCGTACCAGCGCTTCGGCGTCGACTGGCTGGTGTTCTTGCGCGACACGGGGCTCGGCGCCGTGCTCGCCGACGACATGGGTCTCGGCAAAACGCTGCAGACCATCTGTGCGCTGCGCGGGCGGACGCTCGTCGTGTGCCCGAAGAGCGTCGTCTACAACTGGATCGAGGAGATCCGTCGCTTCCGCCCGGGGCTGCGCACGAGCACCTATCACGGCATCAAGCGCGAGCTGACCGACCACGCCGACGTGACGCTCACCACGTACGCGACGCTCCGAACCGACGCCGCCGAGCTCGCCGCCGAACCCTGGGACATCGTCGTCCTCGACGAGGCCCAAGCCATCAAGAACGCCGACAGCCAGACGGCGCGCGCCGCCTTCCAGCTTCCCGGCGCGTTTCGCGTCGCCCTCAGCGGCACGCCCGTCGAGAACCGGCTCGAGGAGCTCTGGAGCGTGATGAACTTCGCGAACCCGGGGCTACTCGGCCGAAAATCCACGTTCTCCGAGCAAACCGTGGGGCCGATCGCCCTCGGGCAGCCGGGGGCCGCGGAGCGACTGCGCACCAAGATCCGTCCCTTCGTGCTGCGGCGCATGAAGCGCGACGTGGCACCCGAGCTGCCGCCGCGCACCGACTCCGTGCTCCACGTCGAGCTCGACGAGGCCGAGCGCGCCGTCTACGACGCCGTGCGCGCCGCGACCAAGCGCGAGGTGGCGGAGCGACTCGGCCACGGCGACAGCGTGCTCGCCGCGCTCGAGGCGCTGCTACGGCTGCGGCAAGCCTCTTGCCACTCGGGGCTCGTTCCCGGACAAGAGGCGGAGCGTTCGTCGAAGGTGGAGCGCTTGCTCGAAGCGCTGGAAGACGTCGTGGCCGACGGCCACAAGGCGCTCGTCTTCTCACAGTGGACGGGCTTTCTCGATCGGGTCGAGCCGCACCTCCGCGCCGCGGGCATCGCCTTCACGCGTCTCGACGGCCAGACGCGCGACCGCGGCGAAGTCGTCGCCGAGTTCCAGGGGCCGGACGGCCCGCCCGTCATGCTGGTCTCGCTCAAGGCCGGCGGCACCGGCTTGAACCTCACCGCCGCGGACCACGTCTTCCTGCTCGACCCGTGGTGGAACCCCGCCGTCGAGGACCAAGCCGCCGATCGCGCCCATCGCATCGGCCAAGATCGCCCCGTCATGGTCTACCGCATGGTGGCCAAAGACACGGTGGAAGAGCGGATCCTCGCCCTGCAAGAGAAGAAGCGCGCGCTCTCGGACGCCGCACTCGGCGACGCCGATCAGGCGGTAGCGCTGACGCGAGATGAGCTCTTGGCGCTGCTCGATTAGCGGCGCTAGCGGGCTAGTGCACCGCCCCTTCAAACGTTGACCGCTTCTCACATGCGCTGCACTAGCGGCCCCGGCCGGGTGGGCGCAGAATGCGAGGCGCTTGGCACCCAACGCCACCCTCTACCACGTGAAGCTCACGCTTTCGGACGTGGACCGGGGGGTTTACGAGCTCTTGGATCTGCGCCTCGCCCAGCATCCGTCGGAGAGCATTCGCTACTTGGTGACGCGCTTGTTCGCGTACGCGCTGTCGTACGAGGAGGGCATTGGATTCAGCAAAGGTGGCGTCTCTTCGACCGAGGAGCCGGCCGTCATCGTCCGCGATCCGACCGGCATCCTGCTCGCTTGGATCGAGGTCGGCTCGCCGAGCGCGGCGCGCCTTCACAAGGCATCGAAAGCCGCCCGGCGCGTCGCGCTCTTCACGTCGGCCGACGTGACGGATCTCGAGGCCGAAGCCCGCGCCGGCTCGATCCATCACGCCGATCGGCTCGAGGTCTGGCACCTCGAGGAGAGCTTCCTCGAGGCCGTCGGCAAGCGACTCGAGCGCACGCTCGAGCTCGAGCTCGTGCACACCGACGGGCGCCTGTACCTGACGATGCGCGGCGAGACGCTCGAGGGCAGCGTGGAGCGGGCGCCGTTGCTTCGCGAGGAGTCGTAGCCACGCGGGCCCGGTGCGCACTCAGCGCTCGAAGACTTCGAGGGTCACGCCCGGGGTTTGGCGCACGGCGTAGAGCGAGCGACAGTCTTCGGAGATCGTCGCCGAGATCCACTCGCCCGAGTCGGGTGGCGCGATGATCGGGTCCGCGATGGAGAAGGCGTCGTGCGTGGTCGAGCGCGTCGCGACCACGATGGCGCCATCGACGCTGCCGAAGAGGGAGAGTCCGTCCGCGCTCACGTCGGGAGTGAGCAGCAGCACCTCCTCGAGACCCGGAATCGGCATGCCGTCGCCGAACGGCTCGCTCGTCGAGGCGCGCTCGAAAGCGAGCGCGGGATCCTGCCCGGGCCGGACCGCGGAGCTGTAGAGGGTGAGCTCGTCCGGTGCGATGCCCGCGCTCGGACCTACGGAGCCGTAGCTCTTGGGATCCAAGACGAACGGCGCGCCGAGCGTGGGCCTCGCCGCGACGCGGAGCGTGTGGCTCTCGGGGTTGTCCGAGCCATAGCAGACGAGATACGCGCGCAGGCCGTCGCTCGTGAGGTCGATGGTGCGGCTGTCCGTCGTCACGCACGCGGCGTCGAGCTCGGGCAGCGGCTCACCCGGACCAGGCTCGAAATCCTCTGCTTTCGAGCTGCGCTTCGAGTGAAAGTATTCGAGGTTCGAACCGTCGCCGACCGCGTAGATCAGCTCGAGCTCGTCCGCGGTGAGCGTCGGCGAGAACAACTGCTGCGCGTGGGGCTCGAACACCAGACGGGGCTCGCCGAAGGTGCCGCTGCAGTCGACGCTCGCGGGACTGCCGCCGCGTCCAGCGCTCCCGCCCCCTGAGCCACCGGCGCTTTCGCCGGCTGCACCCGCATTGCCGCTGATTCCGCCCGTCGCGTTGCCACCGCTATCGCCCGCTCTGCCACCCGAGCCCGCGGTCCCGCCAGCACCGCCTGCACCCGCGCCGCTGCTTCCGCTCGCGCCACCGCTTCCGCTCGAACCTCCGGTGCCCGCAGCGCTTCCGGCTTGACCGGCCGTGCCTGCGCCGCCGCTCGAGCCGCTCGAGCCACCTTGTGACGGGGTGCCACCTGCCGAATGTCCGGCGCTGCTTCCCTGCCCCGCGTCGTCGTCGTCCGACGACTTCGACGAGTGACACCCGATGGTCGCGCTCAATGCGAGCGCGACGGTCCCCACGATCCACGCTGTGCCGCTACCACCCATCGAGCTCAGAGTATCACGCTTCCGCTTCAGGGTCGCTGGGCCTCGGGCGCCGTTTCTGGCGCAAGAGCCGGCGCTGAACGGCGTCGCGCGAAAGCAGCATCGGGAACAAAAGGACGTACGGCAGCACCAAGAGCCAATCCTTCGTCGTGAGCGGGATCGGCAGATCGCGCATCGAGGTCGGACGGACGTCGCTGAAGGCCCAGGCGAGGTAACCGGTGAGGCCGAAGATCGGCGCGGAGAGCTGCGCCCAACGCGCATTCCACGGCGCTTGCTCGAGCGCCGCAAGGTTCGCTTGCCGCTGCGACTCGCGGGCTTGGCGCACGCGGGACTCGACCATGCGCTCGAGCGCGGGCTCGTTGGACAAGTAGCGCTGCGTGCGACGGCGCAGCATCGAATAGCCGACGAAGCCGATCAGCGACGGACCGAGGATGTAAAGGATACGGACGAGGAGCGGGCGCTCGGTCGACTCCGAGAGCATGCGAATGCCCGTGAGGCTGCTGATCATGGCGCCGCCGTAGAGCCAGATCGCGCGAGCCGCGCGGAAGGTCGCGAGCGAGCGCAGGAAGTATTGACCACGGCTCGTGACGGAGGCCTCGTCGGCGGGGTGGTTCGGCGCGCGCAGCGCCGCGAGGATCTCCGGCAAGGAGAACGCGGCAAAGAAGGTGGCGAGCGACAGCGCCAGCAGGAACGTCCCCTGAAATACCAGCGTTTTCGCGATCTCCACGAGATCGAGCGATTTGGGGGCGAGCTCCTCGCGAAGCCAGGTCAAAAGCTCGACCTGCGGCCTGCCGAGCGCCCAGTCGAGCACGTCGATCGTGATCACCGTCGCGAGCAGCACGACGATGAGAAAGAACGGCCACACGGACTCCCAGCGCGGGCGCACGGCGAGCAGCTCG
>DATMCL010000167.1:0-6484 GCA_035558375.1 Polyangiaceae bacterium | reverse complement strand
GTCGAGATCGCCGTCGTCATCTATCGCGGGGCGGAGGTCGTGAGTCGCCGCTCCTGGGTCGTCAACCCGGGACGCCCGATCCCCAAGGAAGCCTCCGACGTGCACGGCATCGACGACGAGGCCGTCAAGGACGCGCCGCCGTTCGCGGGCATCGTCGGCGAGCTGCTCACCGCCCTCGCCGGCGCCGTACCGGTTGCCTACAACGCCGACTACGATCGCAAAGTGCTCACGGCCGAGCTCTCACGCGCCGGCCTCGCCCCCGAAAGCTTGCCCCCGGCCCTTCGCCGCAACATCGAGTGGATCGACCCCCTCATCTGGGCGCGCGAGATCCAGCGCGCCGAAAAGAGCCGCGCGCTCTCCGAAGTCGCCCAGCGCCTCGGCATCCCGCTCGAGAACGCACACCGCGCGACCGACGACGCCGAAGCTACCGCCCACGTCTTCGCCGCCTTCCAGAAGGATCCCCGCGTCCCGAAGACCTACGGCGCGCTGATCCAAGAGCAACGCCGCATCTCGCGCCTCTTCGACGAAGAGCACAAGATGTGGCGTCGGGCGTAACGAACGCAGGCGTGCGACGGGCCCGCGCGCTCAGCCGAGAGCGCCCTACGGCACCCGGAAGCTACCCGGCAAAGTCACCGCGCTGCCGGTGAATGCGGGGACGCGGGCGCCCTTGAAGGCATTGACTACGCAGGTGCCGACGCCGGTGCCGGCGAAGGGGGACTGGAGGGCGACGCCGGTGACGGGGCCGTCGGGAGAGAAGGTGACCATGGCGCGGCCGGAGCCGGAGGGGCCGTCGGGGTTCGAGCACCCGGCGGCACGACCGCCTGCGGCGGCGAGAGCGGAGACGGCGGCGCCGCGATTGAGGGGGCCGCGCTCCCCGTCGGGGACGGCGGGCTTCGCGGGCGCGGGGGCGGGGGCCGGCTGATCTTCGAGGTTCACCACCGCAGGCTCCGCATCCGCGGGCGGCTTCGGCGTCTCGGGCTTGGGTGCCGGGGCTGCGGGTTTGGCCGTGGCGGGTTGCGTTTCGTCGAGCTGGATTCTTTCGGGAGCGCTCGGGTGGGCCGGCGCGGGATCTTCGTCGAGGGTGACGTGGGTGCGGCGGACGACCGGTGTTCCGCCGCGCGCTGCGCGCTGCTGGGCCTCGGCCTCGGCCAGGGGAATGCTGTCGAGGCTCACGCCCTCCTTGCCGTCGGCGGGTCGCGCGCCGGCGGCGGGTCCCGCGGCGTGCACGCCGTTCGCTGCGACGCCGCCGGGCGCGGTGAGCAGCGCGTTCGGCTTCGCGTAGAGGCTGGTCCAGACGATCGAGGCGACGGCGGAGCACACGCCGAGCGCGCCAAAGAGCACGGCACCGATCGGCGCGCGGCGCTGCCGCTCCGTCTTCTGCTGGAAGGGGCTCGAGCTCGCGGAGGGGTGGCTCGGATCGGACAGCCGGGCGGCGGCACCGACGGCTTGGGGTGACGCCGGCGGAACGAGCCCGCCTTGCACGACACCGTCGGTCGCGACGAGGGCCTTCTGCAGCAGGCTGTCCTGTTGCTCGAGCCTCGGGCGAAGGACCTTCTGCACGAGCTTGCCCACTGACGCGTGAGAGATGAGCAGGCGCTCGGTGACGAGGAACTGCTCGAGCGCCAGGCAGAGCTCTTCGGCCGTTTGGTAGCGGGTCTTGCGATCGCGCTCGAGAGCGCGCATCACGATGGGGACGAGCCGTTCGGGATAGTCCGGCACGAGGCGCCCGGGGTGCGGAATGCGCGCCGCCTGAACGAGCCGGAGCGTGTGGGCCGGGAGCTCACCCTTGAACAGGCGCTCGCCGGTCGTGAGCTCGAACAGCACGATTCCGAGGGCGAAAACGTCGGTGCGCCGGTCGACCGGCTCGCCGTTCGCTTGCTCGGGCGACATGTAGCCGAATTTGCCTTTGACCTGGTCGCCCTTCTCCGGGTCGCTGTGGGCGGTGCCGTTGGCCACGCCGAAGTCCACGAGGCGCGAGCGGCCGTCGACCCCGACCAGAATGTTGTGCGGCGACACGTCACAGTGGACGAGGTTTCGGAGCTCGCCATCCCAACCGCGCAGCTCGTGCGCCGCGTGGAGACCGGCTGCGGTGTCGGCGATGATTCGCACCGCGACCTCGGGCGGGATCGGGCGGCGCGAGCGGGCGTCGCGCATCACCGTTTGCAGCGAATCGCCGCGGACCCACTCCATCGCCATGAAGAGGACGCCGCGATCCTCGCCGACCTCGTAGACGCGGACGACGTGAGGGTGCTCGATGCTGCGCACGACCTGCCCCTCCTCGAGGAACATGGTCCGGAAGTCGGAGCGCTGCGCGAGCTCGGGCAGCATGGCCTTCAACGCCACGAGCCGGTCGCCCATGTCGCCCGGCTCCCGCGCGATCCACACGCTCGCCATGCCGCCCTTGCCGAGCTCCACGAGGAGCTCGTAGCGACCAAGTCTGGACCCCGAGCGGAGCTCGTTCTTCATGGGGGTGCGTAAGCGAGACGACCGGTCACGCGCGGGCCCACCGGTCGGACCTCCCAGAGCCGCGGGGCCTCGGAGATCCCGAAATTGATGCCACAGAATGCGCCCTCCGGCGAGCGCTTCGCTAAGGGGACGAGTCCGCTGGGGCGGCGTTCGGCGGCGTCGCGCCAGGGCCCCCGGAAAGCCCCGCCGGTCGTCGAACCTTCATCGTCACGTCGAGCAGGATCGTCTCGCCGGACACGAGCTCGATCGTGCGCCGCTCGGTCGGCGCCTGTGGATGCTCGAGGCGCACGTAATGCGTGCCCGGGGCGAGCGGGATGGGGCGCGCGAACGGCGTGGTGTCGAATGCCTCGCCGTCGACGATGACATTGGCCCAGGGCTGGACCACGACACGCAGGTATCCGGGAGCTTTCGGGACGAGCTCGAGTCGTCCGAGGTTGCCAGGCTCCGCGTCAGCCCGGCCCGAGCGTCGCGCGAGGAGCTCGATCACGAAGCCGCCGCTCGCCATCAGCACGAGAAAGCACGCGAGCACGAGCGCGACGCGATGCAGGCCCTGCGCGGCCGGACGCGTGATGGCCACTTCGCTCGGTCTTGGGGCTCCCTTCACGCCGAAGCCACCGGTGGAGAGCGCGAGCAAGAGCGCTGCGCGTGGCTCGGCGTTGAGCTCCGCGAGCGCCGCGTCGAGCGCCTGCACGAGCTCGCGCGCCGTCTGGTAGCGGTGCGCGGGCAGCTTTTGCAGGCAGCGCTGCACGACGCGCTCGAGGGCGGGTGAGAGCTCCGGAACGAAGCGACCGAGCGGCGGGGGCGGCTCGTTGCGGATGCGTACCGTGGCTTCGGGATCGTCGGCGGCACCGAACGGCGTCTTACCCGCGACGAGCTCGTAGAGGAGCGCGCCGAGCGTGAACAGATCGCTGCGCGGATCAGGAGCTTCGCCGAGCACGAGCTCCGGCGACGCGTACGCGAGCGACGGCTGCTGACCGCTGCCGTCGAGGATTTCGGGCGCCGTCGGCAGGCGCTCGTCCGACGCGACGCCGAAGTCGGTGAGCTTGACCTCCCCGGTCTTCGAGACGAGCACGTTCGACGGGCGGACGTCGCGGTGCACGATGCCGCGCTCGTGCGCGTGGGCGAGTCCCTCGGCGATAGCGCGCGCGACAGCGGCAGCCGCGGCTTGGGGCAGCACCTTCACGCGGCGCAGGATTTCGGCGAGCGTCCAGCCGTCGACGTACTCGAGGACGAGCCAGAGCCTGTCCCCGCGCCGAACGAAGTCGTAGAGGCCGATCAGGTTCGGGTGGCCGAGCTGCGCGAGCAGCCGCGCCTCGCGCTCGAGGGCTCCCGCAAAGGGCGATTCGGGCACGATGTTCGGCGCCAGCGCCTTGATCGTCACCCGCCGGCCGAGCGGCGCCTGCGTCGCACGGTAGACCTCGACGACCGGGCCGATCTCTACTTTCTCGATGGCATCGCAGCCGTCGAAGCTCGGAAGCGAGCTCATCGGCTTTCCGACTACTCGACCCGTCGTCGCGGTGCTACCCGAACTCCCGCGTGTCGAGCGAGCTCCCGGGTCTGCCCCCACTCCCCGCATCGCCCCCCGCACCGGCCTGCGCACCGGACCCGCCCGCTCGCGCCCCGCTGGGTCCGCGCCCGCCCGGCCTGCGCGGCTACCTCTCGGAGTTACCGGCCAACGTCGCGGCCTACTTCATCCACAGCGACCCGACGCTCCGGCGCGCCTTCGTGCCCGCGCTGATCGTGAGCGCCCTCCTCTACCTCCGGAGCCCGCTGTCGAACTACATCTTCGACGAGCAGGAGGCGCTGCTCGCGAATCCGTACGTCAACGGCGAGGGCCTCAAGTTTCTCGACGCATTTCGCCGCGACTTCTGGGGCCTCGCTCCCGATCGCAGCATCGGCTCGTACCGGCCGCTGCCCGATCTCGTGTGGCGGCTGCTCTGGCACGTGAGTCACTCGCCGTTCGTGCACCACGCGGTGAACGTCGTGGTGCACGCGCTCAACGCGGCGCTGATCGCGAGCTTCGTGTTCGCCATCGCGCGGCGGCGCGCGCAGGGGTGGTTCGCGGGGCTCACGTTCGTGTGCTTCGCCGTGTTGACGGAAGCCGTCACCGGCGTCGTGGGGATCGCGGACGTCCTCGGCGGGCTCGGGGTGCTCGCCGCGTTGCACGCACTGCGCTTGCGCCTCGGCGCTGCGGCGTGCGTGTTCGTGGCATTGTTCCTGGGCCTGCTGTCGAAGGAGAGCGTGATCGTGGGCGTCCCGCTCTTGGCGTGGTCGTCGCTCGTCCTGTCGCCGGCCCTGCATCCGGAAAAGCCGCGGCGCTTTTTGCGCGCGGGAGGCGTGCTCGTGGCCTCCGCGCTCGCGCTCGTCGCGTACACGCTGCTTCGGCGCCGCTTTTTTCCGGTGCCGGAGCCCGTGCTGCCCGTGGTCGACGAATCCCGGGTGCTGCGTGCGTTCCACGCGTTCCTGCGCTGGTTCCGCCAGCCGCCCTTGCCGCACGACCCCATCAACAACCCGCTCATCGACGCCGATCTGCCGCACCGAGTGGCCGGCGCGCTGCGCGTCTACGCGAGCGGGCTCGTGCAGGTGTTCTTTCCCTGGCGGCTCAGCGGCGACTACTCGTTCCCCTCGGAGCCCGTGCCGCCGCGCGTCGTGTTCCCGGGCAGCGTGCTCGGCGGGGCACTCCTCGCGCTGCCGCCGTTCGTCGGGGTGGGTTTGTGGATTCGCGCGCTCGTCCGCGAGCGGCGCGAGCGCGGCACCGGGACGTTCGCGTCCGAGCCGAGCGTCTGCTTCGCGCACACGGTGCTCGTCGCGGTCGGGCTGCTCTGGGTCCCGCTCGCGTACTTCCCCCACTCGAACATCCCGATCCTGCTCCCCACCGTGCGTGCGGAGCGCTTCTGGTATCTTCCTGCGGTCGGGCTCGCGCTCATGCTCGGCCCGGCCGCGGCCTGGCTTTTGCGCAGCTTTCCCGGGCGCCCGGCCATCATCAAGCTCTCGGTTTGGCTTGGATTTCAGGCCGCGCAGGCACGCCTGCACGCGATCGACTACACCGACGATCTGATGTTCTGGCGCGCCACCAAGAACGCCGTACCGCGGAGCGCGAAGGCTCACCTGAACTACTCGGTGATGGTCGGCGCGCGCGGCGATCTGGAGGAGCGGCTGCGCGCCAATCGCCGCGCGCTCGAGCTCGCGCCACGCTGGCCGATGGCCCACGTCTACCTCGGCGACACGCTGTGCCGGTTGCACCGCGCCGCCGAAGCCTGGCCTGCGTACGCGAAGGGCTTCGAGCTCGGCCCGAACGATCCGAACCTGATCGGCCTCGCCTTGCAGTGCCTGTGGGACGAGAAAGCGATCCCCGACCACCAGGACGAGCTCCTGACGATGTCCGACGCGCACCCCGGAAGCTGGCTCGCTTACCTCGCGAGCGACATCGTCTACAACGGCAAGGAGCACGGGGGCGTGCAGAAGAAATACCGGCCGCGCTCCTACGACGGCGGGCCGAAGGAAGAGTAGGTTCCGATGAAGGTACTCGTCACCGGGGGAGCCGGATTCATCGGCAGCCATGTCGTCGAGCAGCTGCTCGCCGCAGAGCACGAGGTCGCGGTGCTCGACAATCTGAGCACGGGCCGCCGCGCGAACGTGCCGCCCGCGGCGCGCCTCTACGTCGTGGACGTGCGCGATCGCGAAGCGACGCACGCCGCGCTGCGCGATTTTCGTCCCGAGGCCGTGAATCATCAGGCCGCGCAGGCGAGCGTCGTCGTGAGCTTGCGCGAGCCGCACCTGGATGCGCAAGTGAACCTCGTCGGCGGCATCAACGTGCTCGACGCGGCCGTCGCCGCCAAGGTTTCGCGCTTCGTGTTCGCGAGCACCGGCGGTGCCATCGCGGGCGAGGTGACCGAGGGAGATTGGGCGCGTGAGGACGTGCTCCCGAAGCCGATCAGCCCTTACGCGATCCACAAGCTCGCTTTCGAGCAGCTGCTTGCGGTGTACCGGACGCATCACGGCATCGACACGCGCGTGC
>DATMCL010000166.1:0-26661 GCA_035558375.1 Polyangiaceae bacterium | reverse complement strand
AGTAGAGCGCCGCGCACATCAGACCTGGCATGATCCAATCGCGAAGTTCGACCGCGGCGATGGTCATGCGCTTGGTGAGCTCGACCACGGTGATCACGCTCACGAGCGAAGTATCCTTCAAGAGCGCGACGAAATCGTTGGTGAGCGCGGGCAAGGCGTTCTTCAACGATTGAGGCAAGAGCACGTGACGCAGGGATTGCCAGGCGGAGAGGCCGAGCGCCCGCGCGGCTTCGCTCTGACCGAGCGGGACGGCGAGCAGCGCGCCGCGGTGCACCTCTGCTTCGTAAGCCGCGTAATTGAGGCCGAGACCGAGCACCGCAGCCTCGAACGGCCCGAGCCTTACGAGAGGCGCCAAGCCGAAATAGAGCACGTAGAGCTGCAGCAGCACGGGCGTGCCGCGAAACACCTCGACGTATGCGGCCGCCGCGAATGCGAGCGGTCGCGAGCCGAAGCCGCGCAGGATCGCGAGCAGCAACCCGAACGGCAGCGCAATCGCGAACGAGCCGAGCGAGATCACGAGCGTGAGCAGCGCACCATGCAGGAACAAGCCGAGCTGCTGGCGATCGAAATGACGTCGCGGCTCGTCCCCCGCGAAAACTGCCTGCCCGGGCACCAAGGGGGCGCCCGTAACCACAGCCGCGCTCCGCGTGGCGAGCTCCTCCTGGCGCGAGTCCCAGAGCTTGTAGCGCGTAAGAATGCGACGAAGCTCGCCGTCCGCGAGCATCGCGCCGAGCGCATCGTCGAGCGCGCGTTTGAGCTCCGGGCGGTCTCGGCGCACGCCGCCGACGTAGACGCCGCGCGCCACGTCGCCCGAAAGGCACCGCACCTCGGGCAGCACGCAGCCGTAAATGTCGGCGATCACGTGGTCGAGCAGCACGCCGTCGAGGCGACCGTGGGCGAGGTCGAAATACGGCTCCTGCTGGCCCTCGTACAGCACGACCTCGAGTGGGCGCGCCTTCAAGAGGTCGTGCGCGACCGTTTGGTTCAAGGTGCCCACGCGCTTGCCGCGCAGGTCGTCGAGCGAGCGAAAGGCCGACCCCGTGTGCACCGCGAGCGTCTCGCCGTACACGTAGTAGGGAACCGTGAGGAGGATGCGCTGGCGGCGCGGCGGCGTGTCCTCGAGACCGTTCAGGATCAGGTCGAAATCACCGCGCTCGAGCGCCGGGATCAGGTTCGACCAATCGTTTTGCACGAACCGCGAGCGCACGTGCAGGCGACCCGCGAGGGCAAGCGCGATGTCGACCTCGAAGCCGTGCAAGGTGCCGGGGTGCGCTTCGTCCTCGTAGACGTAGGGAGCGCCGCCCTGCAGATCGCCGCCCCAGGTGAGCTCGCCGCGCCGGCGGATGTCGGCGAGCGCATCCGCACGGGCAGGAGCAGCTACCGCGACGACGGCGGCGAGCGCCGCGAGCACGGAGAGAGCGCGCACGGCAAAATGGAGCGCCGGACGCGCGAGCTCGACGGCGCGCTGCGCCGCTCCTTGCATGGCAAGGGAAGGTACCATGGTAGGCTCGGGGCCGTGTTGCAGCGCGCCCGAGCATGTCTAGCGGCCATCGCGACGCTCGTTCTGAGCAGCGGCTGCGCGGAGGAGGCCGTGCGCCTGAACGAGGGCACGCGCGAGTACGTCGCGAGCGACTACGCGGGCGTGCTCCGGCAGTGGACGCGCTCGGCCCAGCTCACGACGCTCGACGCGATGGACAACGTGCTGCTCGTCACCGCGACCTACGAGTCGTGGGACTTTCGCTGGGCGTACGCGATCCGCTACAGCGAGGACTACCGGCTCACGATCGACCAGCGGCACGCGTTGCTCGAACGCTCGCTCGCCGAAACGCACGAGCGGCACCAGTTCTACGTCGCGCTCCAAGCGCAGAAGTACAAATGGAGCGATCTCAACGCCGAGCAGCCCGCCTGGATCGTGCGGCTGATCGACGACACCGGGACCGAAACCGCTCCCGCCGAGATCCAAACCATCCGCAAGCCGGGCGCGATCGAGCTCACGTACTTCCCGTACACGTCGCCGTGGCGCGCGGCGTTTCGCATCTCGTTCCCGCGCGTGCGCGCCGACGGCCGCCCGACGATTCCTGGTGCGGCGCGCTGGTTCGGCCTGCGCTTCGCCGGCCCCCAAGGCAACCAAGAAATCGTCTGGCTCGTCGAACGGAGCTAGTATCAGGACATCGACAAGAGCTCGAGCAGCGGCGGCAGGCTGACGATGAGCTCGTGCGTGGTCATGCGATCGGCGTGCAACACCAGCGCTCCGGAGGCCGCCGCGCGCACGGTCGCGCTCGCCTTGTCGTGCGTGAGGACCGCTGACGGAAACGGCAGATCGCCGGGGCCGAGCGTCTGCTGCACGGCGCCGCCCGCAACGAGCTCGAGCGTTCCGCCGCCGACGATGTAGAGACCGTCCGGTACCTTGCCTTCCTCGATCAGCACGTCGCCCGCGAAAAGCACCTGAAGCTCGCAGCGATCGGTGAGCATCGAACGCATCGAATCGTCGAGGCGCTCGCCGAGCATGCCCATCGCGGCACCCGCCAGCGCTTGGTAGCGATCCGCGACGGCGCGCAGCTCGTCCGCGACCCACGGGCACGTCACCAGCACCTGCTCGATGTCCTCCGGCAGCCAGACCGCAACGTCCGCGCCTCCGGCCTCGGCGACGACACGCAGCGACACGCCCGACGCGAGCGTTCCCCGCGAGAACACGGGCTCACCCTTCGCCGCACGCCCGCACGCTCCCTCCGCGATCGTCGGCATGACGAGCACGCTGCCGCGGATCACGAGCGCCAGGCCGAAGCCGCTCACTTCCTGCTCCGCCGCGAGCGTCTCGAGGCCCGCGATCGCCGCGAGGCCCTGCTGCGTTTCGGGCGGCAGATCCTCGAGCCCGCGACATGCCGCCAAGAACGCAACGTCGAGCACCGGTTCTACGCCGACGGGCGGCGGCGTCTCGGAGAGCGCCATCACGGCAGCCTCGAGCTCGGCCGGCGCGGCCGACGAGATGGGCGGCGGGACCGTGGGGTCGCGCGGAGCCAGCGAGGAGTGGCGCGGCGGCGCTACCGACGGCGGCAGCTCCGGCTCGGTCGGTGCCGCGCGGAATTTCGCGCGCAAGCGAGCAGGGATCGCGAGCGGCGTCGCCGTCGGATCGTCCTCGTCCGACTCGGGGGGCGGTGGCGGCTCGGAGCGCGGGCGCGTGCCCGGCTCGGACGGGAACGGCTGGCGCACCTCGTCGTAGCGCGCGGGTGGCGTGCTCGGCTTGGGCAGCGGTAAGCGCGGGACCGGAGGCGGAGGCAGCTTGTAGTCCGGCGGCTCCGGACGTTTGCTCTCGCCCAAGCCGGGGGTAGTGGCAGCCACGGAGCGAAGCGACGCGTTGTTCGTCGGGCGCGCACCGGCTGCTGCGCGCGGCGAAGCCGCGGAACGACCGCGCGACGAGCCGGGCGCGCGCTGGGAGCCGGGCGCACGCGACGAACCCGGGCCGCGTGACGAACCCGGCTGCCCGCGCGACGAGCCCGGCCCGCGTGACGAACCCGGGCCGCGCGATGCCGGCCGACTCGGCTCCGGCGCTTGTGAGACCGAAGAGCGTGCCTGCGTGATCTCCTCGAGCGGCCCGTAGCTGCCGAGCTCGCCCTGCTCGAGGTCGTCGAGGTCGACCGCCTCGATGTCCTCGACGTCCTGCATGTCACCGAGGTCCTGGACCGGTGCGCCCTCGCCCCGCATCATCAACGGGTCGGTGTCGAGCTCGCCCCGCGCCTCCGCCTCGAGCACATCGACGAGGCTCTGGGATGGCGCCTCGGAAACCGCCTCGATGTCGGGCGCGTCGGTGGCGAGCAGCTCGTCCACGCCGTCGTCCCCGTCGTCCTGCTGGAGGGGGAACGAGGGCTTCTGCTTCAGCCAGCGGTCGAGCTCGTTCGCGCGACGCTGCAAATCCCCCGAGCGCCCGAACTTACCGGCCTCGGCCGCCGCCTCGGCCGCCCGCCGCAGCCACACGACCGCGTCAGCCGCGCCGCCGCGCTCCCACTGCACGCCGGCAGTCTGGAGCGCCCAGGCCACGTCATCGTCGTCGTCGTCGAGGGCCCGGGGAAAGGCCGGCGGCTCCGCGCTCATGGCCCGAAGGCTCTTAGCACGGCGCGTTAGAGCGCGTCTCGTCACCCTGCCGATGCCGCTAGGGGGGCGGGACCAGCACGTCCCGGTCGCGGGAACCGTTCGGCGGACCGACAAGACCGCGGCGTTCCATGGTCTCTACGATTTTCGCAGCCCGGTTGTAGCCGATCGTCATCTTGCGCTGGAGCCACGACGTGGAGCAGCGCTGCGTCTCCGAAACGATTCGGACGGCCTCGTCGAAACGCGAGTCGAGGTCCTCCTCTTCGCCGCCGTCCGCGCCTTCGTCGTCCGAGGCGAGCAAAATCGCCTCGTGGTACTGCGGCTTGCCCTGTTTGCGGAGGTGGTCGGTGAGGCGGGTCACCTCTTCCTCGCTGACGAACGGGCACTGGGCGCGGAGCGTGTCGGTCGCACCGTTGAGCTTGACGAGCATGTCGCCACGGCCGAGCAAGAGCTCGGCGCCTTGCTCGTCGAGGATGGTCCGGCTGTCGACTCGTTGGGCGACGCGGAACGCGATGCGCGACGGGAAGTTCGCCTTGATGGTACCCGTGATGACGTCGACGCTCGGCCGCTGCGTCGCGAGCACGACGTGCATACCGGCCGCACGCGCCTTCTGAGCGAGACGGGCCACGGCCGCTTCGACATCCTTGCCCTGCTGCATCATGAGGTCGGCGAACTCGTCGACCACGATCACGATGTACGGCAGCTTGCCAGGTAGAGGCCGCCCGTCGCCGCCTTCCTTGGCCGCCGGCACGGTGAGAAGCGCACCGTCCGCAGTGAGCGCCTCGACCTCCGTCGGCATCGGAGCCGGCAGCTCCCCGTCCTGAACGCGCTTCACCCACGCGTTGTAGGTCGTGATGTTCTTCGTCCCGGCGTCGGCGAAGAGTTGGTAGCGGCGCTCCATCTCCTCCACGGCCCAGCGCAGCACCGTCGACGCCTGCTTCATGTCCGTGACGACCGGCAGGAGCAGGTGCGGAATGCCGTCGAACGGCGCGAGCTCGACCACCTTCGGGTCGATCATGAGCAGGCGCAGATCGTCGGGCGTGCGCTTGAGGAGCAGGCTCGACAGCATCACGTTGAGCCCGACGCTCTTGCCTGCGCCGGTCGCGCCCGCGACGATGACGTGCGGCATCGACGCGAGGTCGGCGTAGTACGGCGCGCCGACGATGTCGCGCCCGAGCACGACGGGCAGCGGCGCCCGCTCGCACAGCTTTTCGAACCGTTGGTCCTCGATGAGCTCGCGCAGGCACACCGGCTGGCGCTCGTCGTTCGGCAGCTCGAATCCGATCAGGCTCTTGCCCGGGATCGGCGCGATGATGCGTACCTTGCGCGAGAGGCCGAGCGCGAGGTCGTCGGCGAGGCTCGCGACCTTGCTCACGCGCGTGCCCGCCTCGAACGCCACCTCGTACATGGTGACCGTCGGCCCGGGGCGCACCTCTTCGACCTTGCCCGTCACGCCGTAGTCGGCGAGCGTCTTCTCGAGCCGTCGCGCATTCTCGAAGATCGCCTCGCGATCGATCTCGACGGTGGTGTCGCTCGGTGGATCGAACAGGGTGACGGCCGGAAGCTGGAACTCCCCGCGCTTCGGTACGGTGCGCTGCGCGACGGGTTTCTCGACCTCGCGCTCCGGCTGCGTGTCGACGATGCGGAGCCCGCCCGCCGTGTCGGCTCCGGACGCGGCTCCGGCGCCTTTCGCAGCGGCCTCTTCGCCCGGGGAAGCGCTCGCGGCGGCGGCCGGCGCTGCGGCAGCCTCGACTTTCTTCGCCGTCGCGCCGGGCTTCGGCGAGACCGCGGGCGGAGTCTTGGAGGCTTCCTTGGCCGCGCTGCCCTCGCCGTCCTTCGCGCGCCGTTTCGAGCCGCCGGCCTTCCCCTTGGCGGTCCCCGGCATCGCGGGAGGTGTTGCGACCGCCGACGGCTCCGGCTCTGCCGCAAGGCGCGCGACGAGCGGCGCCTCCGGCGTCGCGAACACGAGCCCGAGCTCCGGCGCGCGCGCGTTCCTCAGCGCTTGCGAGATCGCGAGCGGCGGAGCGCCCGTGTTCTGCATCGGGATCCAGTCGTCGTCGTCGTCCGTCAGCTGCATCAAGATCGCGGCGTCGGGGTCGGGTGTCTCGATGCGTGGCGCACGCTCGCGCTCGGCACGGCGCAGCGCGCGCGCTTCGAGCCAGGCCCCGCCGAGACGTCGTGACCAAACCGAGAGCCGCGCCGCCACCGTCTCCAGCAGCGCCAGCAGGCGGTGACAGGCCTCGATGAACGAGAACGAGCTCCTCCCGATCAGAATCAGCCCGACGATCGTGAGCCCGACCAGGAACGAGCCGGCCGACGAGAACAGCTCACGCATGAGCTCGCCGAAGAGCAGCCCGACGTTGCCGCTCGCGGCGGCGTGACCGAACGCCGTCGCCCCCGGCAGGGCGACCTGCACGAGCGCAGCGGCAACCACGAGCAGCGTCAGGTCGCCCGCCAGCCGCAACCCGAGGTCGCCGACCGGCCGACCGCGAAACAAAGGGATCGCGAGCAGCGAGAGCTCGAGCGGAGCGAGCCAGGCGGCGATGCCGAACCCCTGCACGAGAATGCGTGCGACGAACCCCCCGGTCGGCCCGACCCAACTCACGTCCCCATCGGACATGCCGGGCCCGAAACGGCAGCTCAGGAGAGCGAGAACGAGGAAGGCTCCCCCGGCCACGAGAAGCAACGCCGCGATTTCCCTCGGTCGGCCTGATGGCCGGGCCGGAGACGACGGGGGAAGGGCGGGACCTGCGGCTGCGGTCTTGGGCACGAACAGGCGGGCACCCATTTGACTACCTATACTTACATTACCCTACCCGCGGACGCCAACTTTGAACGCGGGGCACTTATGGACGTGGCGTGCCGCGGGCGAGCGCGCAGCGGGCATGAGGGGCGGCTGGCTTTGTCGCGTGCTTGAGTCGTGAGCGAGCCGGCATGTAGACTCGGTGCCCCGCGGTGACACGCGGCCGGAAGCCGAGGGCAAGTGAGCGACATGACGGGGCAAACCAGCAAGACTCCACGGGTATCCGGCCACTGGCTCCGGCGCGCAAGCGTCGTAGCCGTCACGCTCGCCCTGGCGATGGGGAGCGAGGCCTGCCGGACCAACAGCGACAACGTCCAGCATTGGGCCACCACCGTTCAGGGGCCAAAGAAGCTGGTCGCCGTGCTCACGCACGACAAGTACCCGATAGAGCTGCGCGTCGAAGCGGCGCTGGCGCTCATCCGGATGAAGCCGCGCAACGGACGTCGCATCGGCATCGACGGCACCGACGACCAGCCGGGTCTCATGGCGGCGCTCACGCAGCTGCCCCCCGCAACGCGCAGCGCCATCATCGCCCGCCTCGTCCCCGCCTTGGAGGCGGAGATCCAGAAGGCGCCGCCAGCGGCGCAGGGCGGGCAGATCGCTCCCGATCCTTCGGTCCCCTACAAGGACGCGGCGTTCGCGTTGCTCGTCAGCGACGGTGGGCGCTTGCTCAACGATCCTGCCTTGCGGCAGCGGCTGCGCAGCGCGATTTCCCGCTGGATTTCCGTCAGCTTCCCGCAGCGTTTCGACGATTCCTCGCAAACCTACGCCGTGAAGCAGATGGTGGGCGAGCTCAAGGCCGAGTCGGTGCGCGCGCTGCCAAACCTGATTCAGCCGGGCGCCGCGAAGATCGACGCGCTCTCCGAGCTGATCGCCGATCAGGGCGATCAAGCCACCAAGCTCGCCGCGAGTCAGCACCTCGTCGTCGTGGCGACCGACGTGGCATCTGAGGCGTGGGTGAAGCAGAAGAGCCCCGGCGTCGAGGCCGCGAACAAGGCGCAGAAACTTTCGCCCACGCCCGAGCAGTTCAAGGGGCAGATGGCGCAGTACCAGGAGGAAGAGCTCCTGCGCGTCTTCGCGTCGATGAAGCGCATTGGCGGCACGCCGGTGGTCGACTTCATGCTGCGCTTCGCCCAGGACAAGAACCAGAGCGCGAAGAGCCGCGCCGGTGCGCTCGCCGCCCTGCAGGGCAACCTCGAGCGGACCAATCCGGCGCACGCCGACGCCATCCTCGCGGTCGCCGGCGCACCCGACACACCGGATCAGGTGCGCGACGTAGCACTCTCCCGCGTCGGCGAATTCCCTCGCGCGGTCGTCGTCGAGCGCCTGTACACCCTATTCTCGAGCCCGGCGTGGAAGGTGCGCTGGGTGGCGGCGGAGCTGATTCTGAAGATGAGCGACACGAGCCAGCTCCCGGAGTTCATGGAGAAGATCGGCAAAGCCGAAGGCATGGCCATCACGGAGCCCATGCGTTACGGAAGCCTGATCGCCGAGATGAAGGGCGCGACGAAGCCGGTCGACGTGGTCGCGCCCTACCTCGGCTCGTCGCACGCGGTGCCGGCCCGGCTGACCGCACTCGGCTACTATTACGAGAAGGGGACGAAGAACGATATCGGCAGGCTGTCGAACCTGGACAACGACCGCGCCAAGACGCCGACGTGCGCCAAGGATGCGGATGGTTGCGAGTGGAAGTGTGAGGTAGCCGGCGAGGGGAAGCGTGAAACCAAGGACATCGGCACGGTTGGCGAGTTTTTCAACTACTGCGTCAAGCCGGCGATGGAGAAACGCACCGCGCCATGAGTCAGGATCCCAACAAGAAGGTCAACAAGAGCTTCCAGTGTCGCGAAGCGCTTTGGCAAAAGTTCGAACAGATGTCCAAGGAGCTCGAGTGCTCCGTGGATTACCTGATCAACGACGCCATGAAGCAGTACGCCCGCCAGCGCGGCTACGGCGCTGCGGCGACGGGCGGTGGACCCTCGATGGCGCCGCCTGCCCCGGCATCGGCTCAGCCGCCCGCACCGCCGCCCCCGCTGCCGCCGGCAGGTGGTTCGCGCGCTGCGCCTCCGCCTGCTCCGCCACCGAAGCGCGGCTCCGCACCGATGCCGCCACCGCCGCCGCCGCTCGGCGCGCGCAAGGTCGGCACCCCGCCGCCGCTCGCTCCGTCGCGCAGCATGCCGCCCGGCAAGCCGACGAGCGCGCACCCGGCCGGGATGAACCTCACCATCCACTACCAGGGTGAGGCATTCCAGGTCACCAAGGACCGCTTCATCATCGGCCGCGGCAAGCAGACCAGCGACCTCACCATCAAGGACCCGAACGTCTCGCGCCAGCACGCGATGATCGAGTTCTCGAGCGGCCAGTACTACATCGTCGACATGGGCTCGACGAACGGCGTCGAGTTCAACGGCCAGCGCGTGCAGCGCAAGGTGATCAACGAGGGCGACACCTTCAAGGTCTGCGACCACGAGCTCGTCTTCACCTACGATTGACGCTTCGAGCGCGAGCCCCCGCCTTCACTCGGCTCCTTTGCGGAGCCTTCGGCGCGGCGCTCCTCGTGACCCCCCGACTCGCCGGCGCGGAGCCGCTGCCGGCGAGCGTCGAGATCACCCGTCCCGACGAGCCCATCCTCGTTAGGCCCGACGGGAGCGCCCCGCGCCGTGGCGCCGCGTCGAAAGGCGCCCGCCTGCCCGTCTTTGCAGCTAGCTTCGGCGCCCGCTGCGCTCTGCCCTGGTACGAGGTGGGGCCGCTTGCGTGGCTCTGCGGCGAGGGCGCCACGCCGTCGACGTTGCCGCCCGGTGCCCCGCTCGAGGCGGCGAGCAACGACGGGCTCCCGTACGCGTACCACTTCGTCGGGAAGGACGGTTCGTTCGGCTACCGCACGCTCGAGACCGCCGAGGACGGCGAGCCCGACGTGCAGCTTCAGCCGGGGTTCGGGATCGCCATCGCGCGCGTGAGCCCGAAGCCGGGCGGCACCGATCCGTTCGGGCTCACGACGCATCGAGTCTGGGTGCCGCTCCGCGATCTCGGCGCGGGGATCCGTCCACCGGGGCCGCTCGCGACGGGTTTCGAGGACGGCGATGTCGTGTGGGTGAACGTGCCGCGCGCGACCCTGTACGGAAGCGCCGGCGGACGCGCCAAGCCGGGAGCCGTCGTCGAGGCGCTGGCGCGCTTCCAGGTGCTCGAGCGAAAGGACGTGCGCCACGAGACGTGGCTACGCGTCGACGCGGACGCATGGCTCCGGGCGCGCGATACGACGGGTCCGGCGCTTCGCCCGCGTCCCCCGGAGACCCGACCCGACGAGCGCTGGATCGACGTGGACCTCGCTCGCCAGGTGCTGGTGGCTTACCGCGGCGATCGCGCCATTTTCGCGCTGCCGATCTCGACCGGGCGCGGACCGGTCGGCACGGAGCTCGCGACGCCGCCCGGCCTGCATCGCGTGTGGATCAAGCTCAAGACGAGCGACATGGACAACCTCGAAAACCTCGAGGCCGAGCGCAACTACGTCATTCAAGCCGTGCCGTGGGTCATGTACTTCGACCGCGGCTACGGCTTGCACGGCGCATTCTGGCACCGCGCCTTCGGGCGCGTGCAGAGCCACGGCTGCATCAACCTGACACCCAGCGATGCCGAGCGCCTCTTCGAATGGTCGAGCCCGCGGCTACCCGTCGGGTGGTCGGCAGTGCTTCCTACCGACCACGAGCTCGGCACCCTGGTCCGCGTCGAATAGCGACGCAGACCTAACGGGTGCCGCACGACGGAATCAGACCTTGCCCTGAAGCAAGAACGCGATGAAGAACGCGAACAGAACGAGTGACTCGATGAGCGCGAGGCCGAGAATCATCGGCGTCTGGATGCGCGGCGCGGCGCCGGGGTTACGGCTGATGCCTTCGAGCGCTGCAGCAGCGGCGCGACCCTGACCGAGCCCGCCACCGAGCACGGCGAGTCCGACCGCAATTCCCGCGCCGACCGCAGCGGCTGCGGAGCCACCCGGAGCAGCGGCGCCGCCGGCAGCGGCCTCTTGCGCGAAGGCGCTCGAAGTGATGAGCGTCGTAAACGCAGCGGCGGCAAACGGCAGGTTCTTCTTGAACATCGTCAGGGTCTCCTTGTCTTTCGGTCCGGGCTTTTTTCCCGAGGCAATTTCGCGACGGCTTTAGTGCGTTTTCGCTCGGATCGCCAGCCCTTCGGCGCGTTTGGTCAATGAGCCGGAATTCCGGCTCGGGTTCAGTGGTGCGCTTCCTCGTGCGCGTCCTCGGTCGCTAGGCCGATGTAGACGCACGTGAGCAGAGTGAAAACCATGGTTTGCACGACCACTACGAGGATGCCGAGGAGCATCAGCGGGATGGGAACGGCGACGGCGACGAGGCCCATGAAGAGGCCCAAAATGAGATGATCGACGGCCATGTTGATCATCAAGCGCACGCCGAGGGTGATCGGGCGGACGCAGAGGGAGATGACCTCGATGGGGAAGATCAGGGGGGCAAGCCACCACTTGGGGCCGGCGAGGTGCGCGACGTAGCTCCAGCCGTTGGTGAGGAGGCCGTAGGCGTTGAACCACAGGAAAACGACGATGCCGCAACCGAGCGTGATGTTCAGGTTGCTGGTGGCGACCGGCATGCCCGGAATCAGCGCCATCACGTTCGAGAAGAAGACGAACGTCGCCGCGGTGGCAATGAGCGGGAAGTAGCGCTTGGCGCGCTCCGCATCCATCGCGCTCTTCGCGAGGTCGTAGAAGAAGCTCAGGAACGCTTCGACGAAGGTGCGCAGCGTGAGCGTATCGTCAGGAATCACGGCCTCGTCCGCATCGGCGAGCTTGGCGCGGGCCGCGAAGGCGATCGCGAGGATCACGAGCACGACGAAGAGCGATGCCGCGAGCGGCTCGAAGCTCTGCCAGGTGGGCTTGAGGTTGCCGACCACGCTCGCGCCGAGCAGCGACGTGTTGTGCTCGAGAGTGTCCTTGAAGTGGGCGAGGATCAGCGTCAGGAAACTGGCGTGTTCGGGCATGCGTTCATCCTTGTCGGACGGGAGTGGGGCGGAGAAGCTGGCCGATGACGATGCCGAGCGGCAGCGCTGCGTAGCCGAGCGCGAGCGGGACGGGGCCCGCCCAATGATTCTTGAGCACGAGCCAGACGGCACCGAGCAAGAGCATGAACTTCACGCTCGCGAGCGAGCCCCACGAGAGCAGGGCGCCGCGCATCACGCCGCGGACCACGAGGCCAATCGCTGCGAGGTTCCCCGCAGCGAGCACGGCGCCGATCGCGACGCTGCGGTGCGCGTGCTCGTGAGCGACGACGAACGGCGCCAGCACGGTGAGCACGAGGCCAACGGCGAGCACGGGCCAAACGAGGCCCAGTACGCCGTGGTCTTTGTCTCGAACCTCAATCATCGTGCTCTCGAAATTTCTTGCGTCGCTCGCGCTCGCGCCGGTCGAGCTCTTCGGCCTCACGCGTGGCGCGCTCGGCCGCTCTGTAGAGCCCGCGGATGCCGGCTGCAACGCCGTAGCCGAGCCCGATGAGCATCAACCAGGGCGCGGTGTGGAAGCGGCGATCCAAGAACTGTCCGCCAAAGAGCCCCAAGAGCACGCTCAACACGAGCTCGAGCCCGACGGTGCCGTAACGGCCGATGCCTTTCCAGTCTTGCTTCACCGATTCCCACGGGGCGCGCGGCGCCACCTAGCACGTCCCCTGGGGTGGCACTATCGTTTGGCAGATGCGTGCCCGGCTCCCGTGGCTTCCCGCGTCGATCGCGCTCCTTTTCTCGGCGATCGCCAGCGCCCAGCCCGCCCCCCCTCCGCACGCTCCCGCTCCCGCTCCAGCCCCAACCCGTCCCTCTGCCCCTGCCCCTGCCCCTAGCCCTAGCCCCGGCCCCAGCCCTAGCCCTCCCACTCCCGCAGCCTCGTCCCAGCTCCCCGTCTTCAACGCCGAACCCGCTCCCGCCCCCACTCCACCACCTCCCGCGAATCCGCCTGGCTACTACGTCGAGCAGGTCCCGCCCGCTCCCGGCCAGCCGCCCGTCTACGAGCCACCCCCGCCCGGCGGCATCTACGAGCCACCGCCGCCGCCTCCGCCGCCCATCCCGAAGCACACCGCGCCCCGCAACGCGCTCTGGCTCGGCGCGCGCGTCGGCTGGTTCTTTCCGTTCGGCAGCGCGTACGCGGCCGGCACTCCGGATCCCTACTCGGGCGTCATCTATCTCCACTCCGTCCCGTGGACCGACTTCGTCCACAGCGGTCCCGCGCTCGAGCTCGACGCCGGCGTCCGGCTCGCGCGCAACTACAACATCTTCGGCGTCTGGGAGCGCGCGTTCCTCACTTCGGGGAGCAGCAACCTCTACGGCAACCCGAGCGGCGGCGACTCCGACTACTTCGCGCTCGGCTTGCGTGCCACCTCCGACGCCGATCGCATCGGCGTGCTGACCGAGCTCTCGCTCGGCTACCGGCAAGCGCGCGCTCGCTACGAGGGCGGCGATCAAGTCGAGATGACCGGTGGCATCCTCGAAGGCCGCATCGGCGTCGGCGTCGATTTTCGTCTGAGCCCGCTCTTCTCGATTGCGCCCATCGTCGCAGTCGGCGTCGGCTCCTTCGATCGCGTGCAGTACGTGCTCGACAAGGGCGGCAGCGTCGATCTGATCAAAGGCTACGATACGGCCGGCAGCCACGGCTGGGTGTCCGTCGGCGTGGGCGGAAGCGTCGACCTTTTCGGTGCGCAGTAGCCCTGCATCAGCTACTTCTCTTTCCCCGTACTTGCCGCGGGAAAGCGTCGCAGGCGGAGGTGCTCGGTGCTTGTGGTCACTCGGGCCAAAGATGACGCTAGCCGAGCGCCTTCTCGACCTCGCGGAGGCGCTCTTCCAGGATGCGGTGGAGCACGGGGCGCAGGGCGCGGACGGCGCGGGCGCGGTGGCTCACGGAGTTTTTCTCGTCTTCGCTGAGCTCGGCCATGGCGCGGTCGCCGAGCTCGGGAACGATGAAGAGCGGGTCGTAGCCAAAGCCGCCGCTGCCGCGCGGCGCGCGCGCGATGACGCCCTCGCAGCTGCCTTCGACCGTCTCGACGGCGTCCGGAGCCCACGGGCTCGCGAGCGCGAGCACGCAGCGAAACTTCGCGCGCCGGCCGTCGTCCACGACATCTTCGAGCTCGCGCAGCAAGGTCGCGTTGTTCTCGGCGTCGGTCGCGCGCTCGTGGGCGAAACGCGCGGAGCGCACGCCGGGCCGCCCGTCGAGTCCGTCCACCTCGAGCCCGCTGTCGTCGGCGAGCGCGTAGAGCCCCGTCGCCAGGCACACCGCGCGCGCTTTCATGACCGCGTTCTGATCGAACGTCGTGCCGTCCTCGCTCACGGCGAGCTTGTCGCCGAGCACGGCGCCGACCGACAAAAGCTGGATCGGTAGATCAGCGAGCAGCGCGCGGAGCTCGCTCAGCTTGCCCTCGTTCGTCGTGGCGATCACGACACTGAAGAGACCGGCCATCGTGTCGGCGATTATAGGCGGATCGGCAGGCGCAGTGAGAAGCGCGTACCGTGACCGCCGGGGGCCGGCTCGCAAGCGATCGACCCGCCGGACGACGCGGCGATGTGCTGGGTGATGGCAAGGCCGAGCCCGGTGCCGCCGCTTTTCGTCGTGAAGAATGGCTCGAAAAGCCGCGCGCGCACCGCGGGATCGATGCCCGGACCTTCGTCGTCGACGGTGACCGCGAGCGCCTGCTCGCCGTCGCGGTGAACTCCGAGCGTGATGGTCCCACCCGACGGCATCGCTTCACGGGCGTTTCGGAGCAGGTTGAAGAGCGCTTGCTTGAGCTGCGACTCGTCGCAGGGCACCGCGGGGAGGCCCGGCTCCACGTCGAGCGCGAGCGCCACACCCTTCTGCTTGAGCTCCGGCCGCACGAACTCCGCGGCCTCGAGCGCGATTTGACCCACGTCCTCGAGCTCGCGCAGCGGCTCCCTGCGGCGCGCGAAGGAGAGATACTGCTGGCTGAGCGCGGAGAGCCGCTCGACCTCTTTGCCGATGGCGCGAAAGAGGCCCTTGGTTTCGGCGTCGCCGTTCGGGATCTGCTCCTCGAGCAGCTCGAGATTCAGGGCGATGGACGAGAGCGGATTCCGGATCTCGTGCGTGACGTGCGCCGCCATCTTGCCGATGGTCGCGAGTCGTTCCGCCTGCACGAGCTGCTCGTTGGCGCGCGCGATGGCGGCGACCATCTGCTCGAAGGTCGCGGAAAGCTCGCCGATCTCGTCGTCGGAGGCGACGGCCCTCTGCGGCTCGAGATCGCCGCGAGCGACGGCGCGGGCGCGTTCGGTGATGACGGCCACCGGCCGCAGCACGCGCCGCGCGTATACCGCCATCAGGAGCCCCACGAACAGCGCCACGACGGCGAGCCCGACCAAGAGCCGAATCGCGAGCAGCTCCCGCGCGCGCGCAGCATCGAGCAACGAATCGACGCGGCGTTTGACGTTTTGCTCGAGCTTGGCGAGCCGGACCGACGCCTGCGAGCCGCGCGTGACGAGCTCGTCCCTGAGCCGCTCTGCTTCGGCGGCATCGCCCCGATCGAGCGCCTGAAACAAGCGATCGAGCTGCGTCGCGTCGCTCGCGACGAAAGCCTCGATCTCGCGCACGTCGCGCAGCAGCAGCTCGCCGACGCCGCGCGTGACGGACTCGCCCTCCACGAGGAAGGCGCGCGTGACGGCGCCGCGCACTTCGTCGAAGGTGCGCGGCCGTCCGACGCGCAGGCTCGCATCGAACCACACGCGGATATCAGCCGGGTTCTTGGCGGCGGTGATGTGATTGAGCTGCGTGTTCCAGGTGTCTTGCTTCGCGACCAGGTCGCGGAGCGCGAGCGCAAGCGGGAAGTAGCCCGTGCGCACGAGGCGGGTCTCGTGCGCGGCCGAACGCTGAGCAACGATGCTCCACCCGGCAACGAGCGCGAAGGCGAGCGTCACGAGCGCGTAGGAGCCGAGCACGCGCGCCGCCACGCTGCGGCGCAAGCCGCTCCCGCCGGACTCCTCAGCCACCCGAAAGGCTCCGCGCGAGCACGGTCGAAAGGTCGATCACGTTCGCGCCGGCGAGCCGTAGCCAGCGCAAGCTCGATGCACACGCCGTGGCGATGACTCCGCCCCCGAGCTCGCTGTGCTCGCGGAGCCGCGCTCGTGCGATGGTGCGCGCCGTGTGCGGCATCGTGAGCGGGAGCAATCCACCGGCGCCCGAGCAATGCCCCTCCCGTCCGCTGTGCACGAACTCCGCGGGCGGAGCGCCCAGGGCTCGCTCGAGAATGCTACGCGGCTCCGCTTCGATACCGAGGCCACGCGAGAGCCGACAGGGGTCGTGCCAGCGCACCCTGTCGCCGAGGCTTGGCACGGGGCCGAGTCGCGAGAGCTCCGCCGCCCCGCACTCGGCGAGCGTCTTCGCCCCCGCCGCGCGGAGCTCGAGCGCGCACCCGGCGTCCGCCACGACGAGCGGTCGCCTCCCCGCCTCGTCGAGGAGCTTCTGGCGCAGCTCGTCGGCAGCGCGAGCGTCGCCGGCTTCACGCTGCGCGAGCCCGCAGCAGCCGCTCAAGACCCTCACCGAGCCCAGCAGGCGTCGCGCCGCGAGCACGATGTCCTTCGCTTCGGCGCTCCGCAGCGACAGATAGCCGCAGCCGATCAGGAGCGCGGCGTCGCCCGCTTCGCCGCCGCCGAGCTCGCGTGCCCGCTCGGCGAGTCGCTCGCGGCGCGCCTGGAACCCGGCGAGCGCGGCGTCGGAGCGCGGCGGGGCGAGCCCCAAGTGGTGGTACACGGAGCGCGCCGCACGCAGCGTCTCGGCGACCGGATTCTGGTGCTCGCAGCGAGCCCGACACGCGAAACATCCGGTGCAAGCCCAGGGCAGCGCCGCGACGTCCGGCTCGGGCTCGATGTCGCCGCGCGCGGCGTACCAGGTCATGCTCATCTTTCCCCAGGGGATGAGCGCTTCACTCGCCTCCGCCTCCGAGACCGGACACGCGCCGCGACAGAGCTTAGGGCAATAGCCACACATCTCGAGCGCGGCGGCGCGCTCGTCGAGCATCGTGAGCCGCCGCTTCTCGCTCATGCCCGCCTGCGCGCGGGCTCGGTGCCGCGGCTCGGCTCGCGTTCGCGATTCTGCGGAAATCGAAGCTCGAAGGTCGCGCCGGCGCTGGAGGAGCGCACCTCGATGCGGCCGCCGTGCTCCTCGACGATCTTCTTCACGATCGCGAGACCGAGCCCCGTGCCGCCGCGCTTCCCGAGCGTCACGAACGACTGGAAAATCCGGTTTTCGATCTCCTTCGGGATCCCCGGGCCCGTGTCGCTCACGGTGACCACGAGGTCGCCGTCCTCGAGCGCTCCGCCGAGCGTGAGGCGCCCGCCGCGCTCGCCCATCGCTTCGAGCGCGTTGCGAGCCAGGTTGTGCAGGGCGCGGGCCACGCGGCCCTCGTCGAAGCGTGCCACGAGCTTCGAATCGACCCGCACCTCGAGCTCGACCGGCTGGAGGCCAATCTCCAAGCTGATCTGCCGTTCGAGCTCGGTGAGGAACTTTTTCATGTAGACGCGACGCACGAAGATCTTCGTTTCGCCGCGCGCGAACTCGAGCACCTCGCGCTGCATCGATCCGAGCACGTCGAACTGACGCAGGATGAGCTCCGAGAACTCTTGACGCGTCGCGCGATCGTCGGCGTCCGCCATCAGCTGCACGTAGCCGCTGATGACGGTCATGGGCGTCTTGAAGTCGTGGATCACCTGGGACAAGAGCCGCCCGATCGACGTGAGGCGCTCGCCGACCTCGCGCGCGCGGCTCGCGTTGAAGAGCCGCACGGCCGTGGCCACGTTGGCCGCCACGAGCCGGAGAAGCCCCGTGTCGGTGTCCTGCAGCGGCTCGTCATCCACCGCCGTGAAGACCGCAATCGCGCCGAGCGGCTCCGGATCCCCCTCGAGCGGCACCGCCAGCACGGAACCCACGGGAAAGCTCGCTGCGTTCTGAGCGCGCGGATCGCCTGCGACATCGCCGAGCAGGAGCGGCGCGCCCCCGCCGAGCATCGCCGCGCCGAGAAATCCCTCGCCGGACTTCGCGGGATGACGCTCGAGCGCCGGCGTGCCGTCCCCGACGTAACGGCGCTCCACGAGATCCCCGGTCTCTTCGTCCGCGAGCAGCAGCGCGCCCGACCGCGCGTTGCACGCCGCGACCACCTGCGCGAGCGTGGCGGTCGCCAGCTCGTCGATGCTCGTCGCGCGCGCAGTCGCCCGCTCGAGCTCGAACAAGAGTGACAGCTCGCGGAACTTCCGCTCGAGCTGCTCCTTCGTCTCGACGAGCTGCTGATTCTTCTGGATCAGCGAGAGCATCAGGCGCGAGTTGTCGATCGCGACCGCCGCCTGCGTGCCGAGCGCGCCGAGGATCGCCTCGTCGTCGCTCGTGAAGCCGTGGCTCCCGCGCTTGTTCAGGACCTGGAGGACGCCCATCGTGCGCCCCACGTGGTTCTTGAGGGGCGCGGCCAGCATGCTGCTCGTGCGGTACCCCGTGAGGAGGTCCCATTCACGCTCGAAACGCGAGTCGCGGTAGGCATCCTCGATGCGGATCGGCTCGCCCGTCTGCGCGACGAGCCCGGCCACGCCATGGCCGACCTTCATGCGGATCGAGCGCACCTCCGCCCCCACGACGACCTTGCTCACGAGCTCGTTGTGCGCCTCGTCCAGCAGGTACAAGGTCGCGCGGTCGGCCTCGACCAGCTCGGTGAGCTTTTCCAGGATGAGCTCGAGCAGCTCGTCGAGGTCGACGGTCGCGCCGAGCGCGGTTCCGACCTCGCGCAACGCCCGAGACACGCGTTGCTCCCGCCGGAGGGCTTCACTCGCCCGGGCGGTGCGCTCGTCCCCGAGCGACACTTTTCCCGGCGGAACCTCCGAGCTCACTCGCCCAGCGAATCACGAACCGTGCTCGGATTCCACAGGGTTGCGCCGGTACTGTACGTTGGCTAGGTTCCTCCGGGAAACTAGCTCATGGACCGCACGTGCGAATGGCTTTGAAGCAACTCCAGCTGACGGTCAAAGGGCGGGTTCAAGGCGTGTACTTCCGTGCCTCGACGCAGCGCGAGGCGCGACGGCTCGGGCTCACGGGTTGGGTGAAGAATCGCGCCGACGGCTCCGTCGAAATCCTCGCCGAAGGCGAGGAAGTGGCGATCCGCGACCTCTACGGCTGGGCACAGAAGGGACCGGGCGCGGCGCGCGTCGATCGCGTCGAGTCGCGCTGGCGGAGCTTCAGCGGGGAGTTTCCCGACTTTCGCATCATCGATTGAGGCCATGCGAACCGGGCGCGCTCTCGCCTTCGCCGCCCTCTGTGCTTTGGGCGCCGCGCACGCGGCCGCGGCGCCGCCACCGGCGACCTCGGGTGCCGCGCTGAGCGGCGCGCGCGAGCTCCCGGAGCTACCGCGCGCTCCCGACGAGCTCAAGCAGGCGACGCTCGCCGAGACCACCGAGCTCGACGAGCTTTTGACGCGCATCAGCGCCGAGGACGCCACGACGCGCGACGACGGCGTGCGGAGCATCCTCGAGCTCTCCCCGCGCATGGTGCCGGCCATCCGCAAGCGACTCGACGATCTCGCGCAGAGCTCGGACAAGGTCGCGATGAAGCAGCTCCTCTACGACACGCGCCGCGCGGCCAAGGACGAGCCGCACGACGAGCCCGGGGGCGCGGACGAGAAAGCGAAATCCGGCCCCGACTACCTCACGTTGCTGCTCGCCCGCGCGAAGCCGAGCAGCGGCGCCTGGCGCGACCTCACGCGCATCCTCGCCTGCTCGCGCATGCTCGAGCACATCGCGACGACGGCCGCGGCGCGCGGGCTGGTCGACGTGTACGTGCGATTCGGCGAATTTTTGCGCATCGACACGCAGCGCGCCCTCGCGCGGCTCGGCGATCGCTCCGTCCCGGCGCTGCTCGAAGCGCGCCGGCACGCGGCCGAGCGCATCGGGCGCTGGGCGGCGCGCCAGCTCGACATGCTTGGCCGCGCGGCCCCGAGTCAAGCGGTTCAAATCGCCGATCCGGAGGTGCTCGCCGACGTGCTGCGCGCCTACGGGCGCACGCACGATCTCGACGCGGCCCGCATCGTCGTCTCCTTCGCGGGCAGCGAGCGCGGGCAGCTCCGAACGGCCGCGCGCCAGGCCATCGGCATGTTCGGCGAGGCGTCGCATTGGCAGCTCCGCGACGCCTACGAAGACGTGATGGGCAAGCGCGCCCCCCGCGACTGGAGCTGGGAGCGCACGGCGCGCGAGCTCTTCGGCGAGCTCGATCGGCTGCGCCGCGCGGAGGTGTTCGAGCGCTTCGAAGCGGCCGAAAAGGCGCAGCGCGCCGGCGATCTCGAGGCAATGCGGCACGCCTACGACGAGGTGCTCGTGCGCTCGCCCTTCTTCGAGCGCGCCGACGAGATGGTCGGCGGCTACTGGGAGTACGGCAAGCGCCACGCGAACGATCGTCCCGCCGACGCCATCGCCGCGCTCGTCTCCGCCGAGCGGTTGAGTCGCAACACCCCGACCCACGATCGCATCCAAAGCTTGCTCCTCACGCTCGAAGCCGAGCGGCTGCTCGCGAAGAACATCGTGGATCGCGCGCTCCTCTTGCGCGCCGTCGAGCTCGACGCCGACAACGTTCGCGCCAAAACCAAGCTCGCCGAGCTCGCGCGCCCCGCGGCCACCGGCGATCGCAAGCTCCGCTACTACGCCGCGGCCGGCATCTTCCTCGCCGGACTGCTCGGCGCGGCGTTCGTCTTGTTCCGCCCGCGCAAGACCCACAAAACGACTTCGGCGCCGAACACCTGAGGTGCCGGCGCCGAATCGCGAACCGAGCCACGCGCGAAGCGCGTGAGGGGGCGCGGAGGCGAAGCCGAAGCGGGGGCGGGACGCCCCCAGAAACCAGCTAGTGCGCGCGCTGCGTAGCAGCGCAGCGTGGCGGAGCCACGCTCCCAACAATTGCATCGCAATTGTTGGGACACAGCACGAGCTCAGCCCTCTTCTTTTTCCTTGGCGGCCTTCTTCGGCTTCTTGGCGGCCTTCTCGCCGTCGTCGGCCTTCGCGGCCTTCTCGGCTTTTCCGCCCTTCTCGCCCTTGGCCGAGGCTTCCGCCTTGACGCCGGACTTCTTCGCCTTCTTCTCGCCGCCGTCGGTGGCCGGCGTCGCCGAGGCGCCTGCGCCGAGCTCGACGAACTCCACCAGGGACATCGGAGCGTTGTCGCCCCGGCGCCGGCCGAGCTTCACGATGCGGGTGTAGCCGCCCGGACGCGCCTTGAAGCGTCGGGCGAGATCGAGAAACACCTTCTCGATCAAATCGACTCGGCGTTCCTCGCCACCCGTGTTCACCACTGCAAAGCGCCGCAAGAAGCGGCCCATGCGCAGCGTCGCGGCCTGGCGCTTGGCCTGATCGTCGGCGCCGAGCTCCGTCTGAGGCGTGTACGCGACCGGACCGAGGCGAATCGCCTTGGTGATCAGCCGCTCGGCGACTCGGCGAAGCTCTTTCGCCTTGGCGTCCGTGGTCTCGATGCGCTCGTGCGCGACGAGGTTCGCCGTGAGCGCGCGGAGCATCGCGCGCCTGTGGCTGGTGTTGCGGCTGAATTGCCGCCCCGCTTTACGGTGTCTCATCGCTCAACCTGCTGCTTGCTGCTGCTGCTTCCAGCGCTCGACCATGCCCGGCCAGTTGTCGAACTTCATGCCGAGACCGAGACCCATCGTGCCGAGGATCTCCTTGATCTCTTTGAGCGACTTGCGCCCGAAGTTCTTGGTCTTGAGCATGTCCTGTTCGCTCTTCTGCACGAGCTCGCCGATCAGGGTGATGTTCGCGTTCTGCAAGCAGTTCGCGGACCGCACCGAGAGCTCGAGCTCGTCCACCGAGCGGAACAGATTCTCGTTCAGCGGCTGGTCGTCTTGACCAGACGCCTGGTACGTCGCCTCTTCGCTCTCCTCGAAGTTGATCCAGATGGAGAGCTGCTCCTTCAGGATCTTCGCGGCGAAGGCCACGGCGTCGACCGGACGGACGGCGCCGTTGGTCCACACCTCGAGCACGAGCTTGTCGTAGTCGGTGACCTGCCCGACGCGCGCGTTCTGCACGGCGTAGTTCACCTTGCGGATCGGCGAGAAGAGCGCGTCGATCGGGATGGTGCCGATCGGCATGGTCGGGGTCTTGTTGCGCTCGGCCGGCACGTAACCGCGGCCGACGCCGACGGAGAGCTCCATCACCAGCGGACCCTTCTTGTCGAGGGTCGCAATCTGGCGGTGCGGGTTCAGGATGGTGAGGCCTTCGACCGTCTTGATGTCGCCGGCGAGCACCGGGCCCGCGCCCTCTTTCTCGAGGCGGAGCGTGTAGTTCTTCGGCGACTCCGTCTTGATGACGACTTCCTTCAGGTTGAGGATGATGTCCGTCACGTCCTCGACCACGTCCGGAATCGTCGTGAACTCGTGGAGAGCGCCTTCCATGCGCACGGCCGTGATCGCGGCGCCCTGGAGCGACGCGAGCAGCACGCGGCGGAGCGAGTTGCCGACGGTGATACCGAACCCACGCTCGAGCGGCTCGCACGTGAACTTGCCGTACGTTCCGCTGTTCGAATCGGGATCGAGCTGAATGGCTTTCGGACGGATCAGATCGCGCCAGTTGCGGCTCATCATGGGAGTAATCATTCGATGCTCTCTCCTTCGGGGTTCGGGGTTTGCGCGGCCGTCTCGGCACGGTGAGGAACCCGCTCCTCAGTCGTACCCGCGGCCTGCCCGCGTCGTTTTCGGAAACGTTCTGCGTCCGAAAACGAAAATCAAAGCTCTATCAGCGTGAGTAGTATTCGACGACGTACTGCTCGCGGACCATCGGCTCGTTCATCTCGTCGCGAACCGGCATCGACTTGAACGTGCCGGTCATGGCGTCCTTGTCGACCTCGAGCCAGCTGCCGCGCGGACGCGTTTCGGCCGCCGCGAGAGCGGCTGCAACGAAGCCGATCTTCTTCGACTTCTCGGCGATCGCAATCGTGTCGTTCGGCTTCACGCGGTAGCTCGGAATGTCGACGCGCTTGCCGTTGATGAGCACGTGCCCGTGGCGCACGAGCTGGCGGCCCTGGATGCGGCTCGCCGCGAAGCCCATGCGGTAGACGACGTTGTCGAGACGGCGCTCGATCACGCCGAGCATCTCTTCACCGGTACGACCCGGCATGGTGGTCGCCTCGCCGTAGTAGCGGGCGAACTGCAGCTCGAGCAGGCCGTAGATGCGGCGCATCTTCTGCTTCTCGCGCAGGCGGAGGCCGTACTCGCTGAGCTTGATGCGGCCCTGGCCGTGCTGGCCGGGCGGGTACGGGCGGCGGCTCACGCTGCACTTCTCCGTGAAGCAGCGGGCACCCTTCAAGTAGAGCTTGCCGCCTTCGCGACGGCAGAGCTTGCATACGGGACCGAGATAACGCGCCATGGATTTCTCTTCTTCCTAAGCGTCAGACGCGGCGGCGCTTGGGCGGCCGGCAACCGTTGTGGGGGATGGGCGTCACGTCACGAATCAGGGTGACGCGGAAGCCTGCTTGCTGGAGGGCACGGAGCGCGCTCTCGCGACCGGCGCCGGGACCCTTCACGAAGACGGCGACCGAGCGGACGCCGTGCTCCATCGCGCGACGCGCCGCTTCTTCGGCCGCGAGCTGTGCGGCGAACGGCGTGCTCTTGCGCGAGCCCTTGAAGCCGCGCGAGCCGGCGCTCGCCCACGAGAGCGTGCTGCCCGTGAGATCCGTGATCGTCACGATCGTGTTGTTGAACGTCGACTGGATGTGGACGATGCCCGCGTAGATGTTCTTGCGGACGACCTTCTTCTTCGGTCCGCCCTTCGCGGGAGGGTTGCTCGGAGTGGCAGCGGCTTTGGCTGTGGCCATGTTCGTTCAGCTCTCTCTTGGGATCAGGGGCCGGCGCGGCGGGCCAGGTTCTTGCGGGGGCCCTTGCGGGTGCGTGCGTTGGTGCGGGTGCGCTGGCCGCGAACGGGCAGGCCCTTGCGATGACGGAGGCCGCGGAAGCAGCCGAGGTCCATCAAGCGCTTGATGCTCTGCTGCACCTCGCGCCGGGCGTCGCCTTCGACCTTCACGCTCGAGTCGATCGCGTCGCGGATCGCCTTCACGTCGGCTTCGGTGAGCTCGTCCACCTTCTTCGTCTCCGGGATCTTGGCGATCGCGCAGAGCTTCTTCGCGGTGGCGGGGCCGATGCCGTAGATGTACGGCAGCGCGTAAGCAATCGCCTTGCGGCGAGGAAGGTCGACACCAGAAATACGTGCCATGGGGACTTAGCCTTGCCTCTGCTTGTGGCGCGGGTTCGCGCAGATGATGCGGAGCACGCCGCGGCGGCGCACAACCTTGCACTTGTCGCAAATCTTCTTGACGCTGGGTCGGACCTTCATCGCTTCCTCATTCCGCCGTTAAAGCTTCTCGACGATTTGTCCTCGTTTCGGATCCCGGGAAGAGCGCTCTACCTTCACCTTGCTGCCGCTGATCAATCTCACCACCGCGTGTCTGGCTCGGGGTGACATCGAGGCGAGCACTTCGCTGCCGTCGTTCATGCGCACTCTGTAAAGCGCGCCGGGGAGCACTTCTTCTACCGTTCCGTGAGTCGAGTCCTTCGTCGTTGCCTCCGTTAGAGCCCGAGCGCACCGAGCACGCGGGCAGTAATCTCTTTCGGCTCGCCCACCCCATCGACGCGCACGAGAAGCCCGCGTTGTTGGTAGTAAGGCAGAAGCGCCGCGGTCATTGCCTCGTATTGCTCGAGGCGTTGTTTGACCGTTTCCTCCCGATCATCGGCCCGATGTTCGAGCTCGGCGTCCGGGGGCGGGGGACTATACTTGAGGTGGTAGATCTGTCCAGTGCGTTTGTCCGTGCGCCGGAGCGTGGTTCGCTCGACGATCAGCGCGGAAGCAACGTCCAACTGGACGACCTTTTCGAGGGGCTTATTGATACCGGCCAACAGCTTTTCGAGCTCGTCCGCTTGAGCCGTCGTGCGCGGGAAGCCGTCGAGAATGAAGCCGTTTCGAGCGTCGGGCTCCTTGAGGCGCTCCTCGACCAGCCCGATCACGACCGAGTCGGGAACGAGCTTTCCAGCGTCCATGTAAGCCTTGGCCTCTTTGCCGAGCGGGGTTCCGGCGGCGAGTGCCGCGCGCAGCATGTCGCCGGTCGAGATCTTCGGCGCGTCGAGGCGCTTCACGAGCTCCGCGGCTTGGGTGCCTTTGCCGCTGCCGGGCGGTCCGAGCAGAACGAGCCTCACCCGGGCCTCCGACCGCTCAAGCGAGTTTGGCGGGGACCCGTGAGTCCCTCGTAGCTGCGCGTGATGAGGTGCGCCTCGATCTGGTTCACCGTCTCGAGCGCGACGCCGACGACGATCATGAGGCTCGTGCCACCGAACTGGAACGGCACGCGGAAGGAGTTCGCGATGACCGCGGGCACCACGCAGATTGCCGCGATGTAGATCGAGCCCGCGACCGTGAGCCGCGTGAGCACGCGGTCGAGGTACTCGGCCGTCTGCTTGCCGGGCCGGATGCCCGGGATGTTCGCCTGCTGCTTCTTCAGGTTCTCCGCGATGTCGACCGGCTGCACGGTGACGGCCGTGTAGAAGAACGCGAAGAAGATGATCAACGTGGCGAACAGCGTGTGGAAGATCCAGTCGCCGCGGTTCAGGTGTGCGCTGAACGTCTGCATGCCCGGGATGTTCATGTTCGCGAGCGTCGCCGGGAACAAGAGCACGGACGAGGCGAAAATCGGCGGGATCATGCTCGCCATGTTCACCTTGAGCGGAAGGTGCGCCCGCTGCCCGCCGTAGACGTGGCGGCCCACCTGCCGGCGCGAATACTGAATCGGGATCTGGCGCTGGGCGCGCTCGAAGAACACGACGATGGCGACGCTACCGATCAAGACGGCGACCAGCATGGCGATGGTCAGCGGCTGTACTTCGCCCGCGTGACCCTGCCAGTAGTTGACGACACCGGTGGGGATGCCGCTCACGATACCGGCGAAGATGATCATCGACGTGCCGTTGCCGATGCCGCGCTCCGTCGCCTGCTCGCCGAGCCACATGAGGAGGCCCGAGCCGGTCGTCAGCGTGACGATCGTCATCAGGCGGAAGCCCCAACCCGGATCGGAGACGACGTCGCCGAAGCGGCCACCGCCAAGATCGGAGTTGTTCATGCCTTCGAGCATCATCGCGACGCCGAAGGACTGGAAGATGCTGAGCAGGATCGCGCCGTAGCGCGTCCACTGTTCGAGCTTGCGGCGACCGGTCTCGCCTTCGCGGCGCAGCTCTTCGACCTGCTTCGACACGAGGCCGAGCAGCTGGAAGATGATGCTCGACGACACGTACGGCATGATGCCGAGCGCGAAGATCGACAGGTTCTGGAGTGCGCCGCCGGAGAACAGGTTGAAGAGACCGAGCAGGCCGCCCTGCCCCTTCACGACGTTGCGCATCACCTGGCGATCGACGCCCGGCGTCGTGATGAAGATGCCGATGCGATAGATCGCGACGATGATCAGCGTGAAGATGATGCGGCGGCGAAGTTCGGGAACCTTGCCGATATTGGAGAAGCCTTCAACAACGGCCATGCTGTTCCGCGCTGCTCGATTCCCGACCTAGACCGCTTCAGCTCTTCGCTTCTTCAGCGGACGTTTCGGCGCCATGCTGCGGCGCCAGAATCACGACGCTGCCGCCGGCCTTTTCGATCTTTTCCTTGGCGCTCGCCGAGAAGGCGTGAGCCGAGACGGTGAGCTTCTTGGTCACGTCGCCTTCGCCGAGGACCTTGATGCGCACGTCGCGGCCCTGAACGAGGCGCGCGTCGCGGAG
>DATMCL010000165.1:0-16063 GCA_035558375.1 Polyangiaceae bacterium | reverse complement strand
TACTCGAGCGCTCCGATGTCGCCCGCGGCGCCGACCGGTCGCGCCCGCGTGGCGTAGTCCCACGGGCAATAGCCGACGCTGTCGTCTGCCGCGTCGACCGCAGCGCTGTCTGCTGCCGGCATGTAGTCCTTCCAGTCTTCGCCGGGCTTGCTCGCCGTGAGCCCGTCCGCCATGCCGAGGTTGCCCGCGGCCTCCACACCATTCGAGGGGAAGGAGCTGGCGCCCGCCTGCGGCGAGACGACGAGGTTGTTGTACACGGTCACGTCCGACGCGTCGTTGACCATGGCTAGCCGCACGTTGCCCGTGCTGACGCAGGTGTTGTTCTCGATCGTGATGCGCGTGGGCGGGGGCTCGATGCCGCGCTGGCTCACTTCCATGCAGATGGTGCCGTCCGCGCGGTTGAAGATGTTGCCGCGAACGACGACGTCCGCCGCCGAGACGAGCAACGGTTCCTGTGCCGTGCCCGGCAGGAACAGGTTGCCTTCGACGATCACGTGCTCGATGTGCTCGTTCTTTTGGTCGTTCTGCGGCTGGATCGAGACCGACCAGGTGTTGCCGCCGGTGGAGCGGATGATGTTGTTGGAGAAGACGATGTGGTTCGACGTCACTCCCTTTTCGAACGTCGGCGCGTGCAGCTTGACGACGTGGCGCGGCTCCGGCGCGTTGCCGAAGTCGTTGTTGCTGATCACGGCGCGATCCGCCCAGGGGATGCGCAGCACGTGCTCGCCCATCGTCGAGTCGTTGGCGAGCGTGCCGAGGATCACGAGTCGATGCGCGGCCACGTACCAGAAGTTGTGCCCGCTACCGCCGCGCAGATGCTGCCAGTTGCAGTCCACGAAACCGAAGGTGTCCGGGTTGTCCTGAAAATCGAGCCCGTTCTCGTGGTAGTAGTCGATGAGGGTATCGGCCGCGCTCGCGCCTTGGCCGATGCCGTCGCCGCCGACGCGCAGCACGAGAATGTCCGGCGCGGTGCCGCCCATTTGGATGATCTCCGAGTCGTCGCTCGTCCCGGCTACGTTGAAGTCGGCGAAGCGCCAGTCGTTGACGTTCGGCTCGCTTTGCTCCGAGACGCGAATCACGGCACCGGACGCCATCACCGTCGGCGGATCGCCGTCGCCGTACGCGCCGATCATGCCCGGTCCGGGAACGTTCACCTCGATACCGCCGGACGAGAACGTCTCGCCCCGGTGCAAGAGCAGGCGCTTGCCGGCGGCGATCTCGTTCTTCAGATCACCGAAGCCCTGGGCCTTGACCTGTTTCGCGCCGTCGGGACAGCCGTCGAAGTCGCCGCTCGGAGAGAAGCACGCGGTCTTGTCGCCAGCCCATGCCTGCTCGGGATCGTCGACCGCGATCTCGATGGCGCGGGACTGAACGAGGCCGTCCTTGTCGCGCACGCTCACGGTCACGGTATAGGTGCCCGCCGCCTCGAAGACGTGCGAAGCCACGGGACCGCGCGCCTGGTTCTTGCTGAAGCCGGTCGTCGCGAACGCGCCTGCGTCCTTGTCGCCGAAGTCCCAGCAGTAGGCGAGCTCCTCGTACGGGCGATCCGTCGCGTCGGCCTTCGTGCCGTCGGTGTCGAAGAACACGAGCAGCGGCGCGACGCCTTCGATGCGGTTCGGCACGAGCTCGACCGAGATCGCGTCGCCCGCGTCCTTGCCCTTGTCGACGAAGCAGGGGAGCACTTCGGCCGGCATCGTGGGGGGGCGAGCCGCGGTGCCGCCGTCGCCGCCCTTGCCCGCGCTGCCGCTGCTGCTGCCGCCGGTGCCGCCGTTCATGCCGCCGCCCTGGCCACCGGCCGACATGTTGCCGCCCTTGCCGGCATTGCCGCTGCTGCCGCCGTTGCCGCTGCCGCCGCCACCGTTGGCGCTGCCGGCATTGCTGCTGCCGCCGCCGCCGTTGGCGCTCCCGCCGCCGCCATTGTTGCTCCCTCCCTTGCCGCTGCCCGAGGTTCCCGCCTGGTTGGTCCCCGCCGGGGGGCCGCTGTCGTCGTCGCCACTCCCGCAGGCAGGGAGCAGCGCGGCGAAGGCGATGCTTGCGCACAAGGAGACCTTGAGCCCGGGTTTGAACATTGGATGAAGCATTCTGGGAACCTCGGCTGGTTTAGGGAGCATATTCGAATGCACCGACGTCGCCTTCGGCGGTGCCGGAGCCGTTGCCATCGACGGGACGCGCACGGGCCGTGAAGTCCCAAGGACTCACGCTCCGCGCATCAGCCGCATCGACTGCGGGACTGCCCGCGGTGAGCTGATAGTCGCGCGCCTCGACTCCGGGCTGTGCCGCCACGAAGCCGGGCTTGCTCGTCACGAGATTACTGCCTTGCGCCGCGAGCCCGGCGCCGTCGAACGCGCCGTCTTTGATTTTCGAGCCAGCGATCAGGTTGTTGAACGCCGTCACGTCCGCCGTATCACCCTTGAGGAATACGAGGGTCGGAGCGTCCGTGCCGTAGCACGTGTTGTTCACGAGCGAGATGCGCGCGGGTGCGGGCTCGATGCCGCGCTGGTTCACTTCGACGCAGTGCTCGAGGGCACCACGGTTGAAAACGTTGTCGCGTACGACCACATCTTGCGCGGAGATCTTGAGCGGAACGCCCGCCGGTCCCGGCAGGAACAGGTTGCGCTCGACGAGCACGTGACGGACACGCTCGTCCTTTTGGTCATTTTGTGGGGCGATGGCGACCGTCCAGTCGTGTCCACCCGTCGACCGAAAAACATTGTCGGAAAGCACGATACGCTCTGAGAACGTCCCCTTGACGGCCAAGGGGGCGTGCAACTTAACGACGTGCCGCGGGCTCGGCGCATTACCGAGGTCATTGCTGCTGATTACGCCGCGATCCAGCCAAGGAAGGCGCAGCACGTGTTCGCCACCAGTGGAATCGTCGGCGACGGTTCCGAGCAGCGCGAGGCGATGCGCCGCGACGTAGAAAAAGTTGTGGCCGCTGCCGCCGACGAGGTGGCGGAACTCACTGTCCGCGATCCCGAAGACGTCGATCACGTCGGCACCCGGGTAGCCGTGCTCGTTCCAGTATTCGATGAGCGTGTCCGCCGCGACGACGCCGGCACCGATGTCGCGCGCGCGCAAGCGAAGCAGCAAGAGATCGCGCGCGGTGCCGCTGACGCTCACCACTTGCGAGTCGGCGCTGCGCCCGACGATGTCGAGATCGACGATGCGCCAATCGGAGAACGCGGGCTGCTTGCTCGAGACGGTAAACAGCGTTTCGGCGGCCTGGATCTGCGGCCGCGCGCCGCTGCCGTACGCGCCGATCAGGCCGGGGCCAGGCACGTTCAGCTCGAGCCCGCCTTCGCCGAAGCTCTCGCCGCGGTGGAGCAAGAGACGCTTGTTGTGGCCGACCGCGCCCGCCAAATCGGAGAGCTTCGACGCGCTCTCGTGACGCGCGCCGGCGGGGCAACCCGCGAAGTCCTTGCGTCCCGAGAAGCACACCGTCGAGTCGCCCGCGAACGTCGCCTCGGGATCGTCGACCGTGATGTCGACGGCGCGGCTCGCGATGCCGCCCGCCGGGTCGCGCACGCTCACGACGACTTGGTAGATGCCGGGCTTCTCGAAGACGTGCGCGGCGACGCCGCCCTTCGCGTGGTTCTTGGCGGCGCCGTTCGTGGCAAAATTGCCACTCTCCGGATCGCCGAAGTCCCAGCAATACGCGAGCTCTTCGAAGGGGCGCTGCGTCGCGGGGGAAGTGGTTCCGGCCGTATCGAAAAACACGACCAGCGGTGCGACCCCGCTCGTACGGCTCGGCGTGAGGGCGAGCGCGAGCGCCGAGCTGGCGCCCGGCGTGGCCGCGCCCACAAAGCAGGGCAGAGGGGGACGAGCCGGGGCGACGAGCGGCGTGGCCTGCGCCGTGGGCACCGTGCCCGGCGTCTTGGCGCTACACGCCAGCGTGGTGAGGCTCAACGCCACGAGCCCCCCCATGAGCTGTTGGTGAAAAATCGCCATCCTCAGTCAGTACGATCTCGGACCCTACCGCTCAGCAGGAGCCGATTCAACGCTGTCCCAAGCGAACCGACCCCAGGCCGGTCCGAGAGTGTTACTCGTCAGGACACACGCCGCAACGATCCACCGTCCGTCATAGCCGTGTCCCCCGGGACGTCCATAGTTCTTTCTCGGGGGTGATACACGAGCGCGAAACGTGCGCGCAGGTGTTCTTCACCCGAGCAAGCAAATCCGCTTCACTTGTATTCGATGATGCGGCTTCGCTCGCCCGCCATGCGGTGTCCGACATACGAGAGGATACCCTGCAGTTCCGCGAACTTCCCGATGGTCGCGAACGCGCCGAACAGCGCCGAGCTCCGCACGCTTCGGCCACGGCGACGCACGGCCTGATATCCGCGAAACGCGCTCACGCCGTAGCCCGCGGCCAACGTCGAGCTCAGGCCGAAGGTGGGTACGAAACCGAGCACGATCGCCAACGGCAGCGCTCCGCCCCAAAAAACCGCGCGGCGTAGCTGCGGCACGTAATGCCGCTCCGGCGGTTTTCCGTTCATGCTGACGCCCTCGGCGTAGGCATGTCCGGCACGCACGCCGCGGCGCCACCATTGCGAGAAGTGGCGCATGTCGGCGTCGTGGAACGTCATGTCGTTCGGCAGGCGATGGATCTGGCCGCCGCGCTTGCGCAAGCGAATGCAGAGCTCGGGCTCTTCGCCGGCGATGAGCGTCGGGTTGAAGCCGCCGACGGCTTCGAACGCGCTCACGCGGTACATCGCGTCGCCGCCGCACGCGCGGCAGGGACCGACCGGCGTGTCCCACTCGATGTCGCAGAGCTCGTTGAAGACGCTCGCTTCGGGGAAGAGCTCGCGGCGGCGCCCGCACGTTGCCACGACGTCGGGATGCGCGGCGAGGAACGCCGACGCGGTGGCGAGCCACGCTTCGTCTACTTTGCAGTCGCCGTCGACGAACTGCACGAACTCGACCGACGGCACGAGCTCGCGCAGCCGCTCGAAGCCGGAGTTGCGCGCGCGCGCTGCCGTGAACGGCTTCGACATGTCGAGCGCGACGACCTCCGCGCCGAAGCGCTTCGCGTTCGCGACGCTGTCGTCGCTCGAGCCCGAGTCCACGTACACGACAGAGACGCCGCGCCCCGCAAGCGACTCGAGGCAGCGCACGAGCCTCTGCCCCTCGTTGCGTCCGATGGCAATGACCCCGATTCGGCCCGGTGCCGCCGCGCCCGGCGTTTCTCGGCTCGCTTCGCTCATCCTCAGATCCTCGCTACGCCCCGGCGCGGCGCACCGCGCGGAAAGGCCGTTTCGACCTCTAGCAGCTCGGCGGGTGTGAGGACCAGCTCCCCGGCTCGCGCGTTCTCCTCCACGTGGGAGGGCTCGGACGCTTTCGGAATCGCGAACAGCGACGGGCGCCGCGTGAGGTACGCGAGCGCGAGCTGGCGCGGGGTCACGCCGCGGGCGGCGGCGAGTCGCTCGAGCACGGCGCCGCCTTTGCGGGGTGGGAACGCGGCGCGCCCGAAAGGCGTGTAGCCGACGACCGCGATGTCGTTGGCCTCGCAAAACGGAATCACCTCGTTCTCGCTCGAGCGCTCGCCGAGGTGATAGAGGATTTGATTGCACGCGATGCGTCCGGGGCCCGCGATGCGGATCGCTTCGCCGAGCTCCGACGCGTCGAAGTTACTGACGCCGTACCAGCGGATCTTGCCGGCGCGGACGAGTTCCTCGAACGCTCTGAGCGTCTCCTCGAGCGGGTGCGCGCCCGGCCAATGCAGGAGGTACCCGTCGAGGTAGTCCATGCGGAGCAAGCGCAGGCTCTTCTCGCAGGCCGCGAGCGTGCCCGCGTAGCTCGCGTTGTGCGGCATGACCTTGCTCACGACGAACGCCTCGTCCCGGCGCCCCGCGAGCGCTTCGGCCACGAGCTCCTCGACGCGCCCGCCGCCGTAGAGCTCGGCCGTATCGACGTGCTTGAGGCCCAGATCGAGCCCCGTCCGGAGCGCGCGCACGACGCTCTTCGGGTCGTCGTGCTCCATCAGGAACGTGCCCTGGCCGATCGACCCGCTCGCGGCGCGGATGCGCGCGAACGGGCGTTCCTCGGACATGGCTCGTTCGGTGCCGGCTTCGGGAGCGCGGCCCGCGGTCACAGACCGTAAACGCGGGAGCGGTCGCCGGGCACGCCGCGCAGGGCGTCGCGCGTGTCGACCACGATCTTCGACTCTGCGAGCAGGCGGGCCCGATCGAGCACCTGGTGATCGGTGACGATCACGACGGCGTCGTAGCCCGCGTAGCTGCTGTTCGGGTCGACGCTCTTCATCGTGACGCCCTCCTCGTCCACCTCCGGCACGTACGGATCCATGTAGGAGACGTTCGCGCCGCGCTGGAGCAAGCCGTGGATCACGCTGAAGGCGGGCGACTCGCGCATGTCCGTCACGTCGCGCTTGTAGGCCATGCCGTACACGAGGATCTTCGAGCCGCGCATCGCCTTCGACACGTCGTTGAGCGCCGTGCTCGTGCGCTCGACGACGTACTCCGGCATCGCGCGGTTGATCGTGTCGGCGAGCTCGATGAACCGCGCCTGGTACTGGAGGGCGCGGAGCTTCCACGAGAGGTAGAGCGGGTCGATCGGGATGCAATGACCGCCGAGGCCCGGGCCCGGATAGAACGCCATGAAGCCGAAGGGCTTGGTCGAAGCGGCGCGGATCACCTCGAACGGGTCGATGCCGAGCTTGCGGCTCATGATGGCGACCTCGTTCACGAGGCCGATGTTCACGGCGCGGAAGGTGTTCTCGAGCAGCTTCACCATTTCGGCCGTTTCCGTGGAGGACACGGGCACGACCTTGTCGATGATGTGCGAGTAGAGGTCGACCGCGACCTCGAGACACCCGGGCGTCACGCCGCCCATGACCTTGGGCGTGTTCTTGGTCTGATAGACCTTGTTACCGGGGTCAACGCGCTCGGGCGAGAACGCGACGAACACGTCGCTGCCGACCTTGTACCCGCCCGCCGTGAGCTTCGGGACCATGACCTCGCTGGTCGTGCCCGGGTAGGTCGTCGACTCGAGCACGACGAGCATGTTCTTGTGCTGGTGCTTCGCCACCTCGTCCGTGGCGGCGACGATGAAGCGAACGTCCGGGTCGCGCGTCTTGTTGAGCGGCGTCGGCACGCAGATGATGACGGCGTCCGCTTCGCGCATGACGCTCGGATCCGTGGAGGCCTTGAGCTTGCCGGACTTGACGTGCGGCGCGAGGTCCGAGCTCGGCACGTCCGGGATGTATGACTCGCCCTGGTTCACCAGGCGGCACTTCTGCGCGTCGTGATCGAACCCCGTCACGCGGAAGCCCGCGCGCGCGAATTCGGCGACGAGCGGCAGCCCGACGTACCCGATCCCCACCACCACCACGTGAGCCGACTTGTCCTTGATCTTGGCGCGCAAATCAGTCATGGGGCTCAGTCTTTACACGACGAACCGGCGGGCTCAAGCGCGGCCTTGGTGCGCACAATTGAGGCGGCCGTCCGGGGGGTGCTAGGGTGGCCGAACCGCTCGGGACGGATTACCGACGGCAGGAAGCGCGAGACGAGTGAGCAAGGGACTCTTGGCGCAAGCCGCACGCGCCTACGCGATGCGGACGGGCAGGGGGCGAACGGCGTTCGTGCGCCTGTGCCGCCCGAACGGCGAGGAATGGGCCGAATTCTTGCGCCGGCACGGCGGCCTCGCGCACATGGGCGAAGGCTGCAGCCTCCTTCCCGACACGAACATCACGGATCCGTACCTCACGCACATCGGTAACAACGTCCACACCTCGGTCTGCGCGCTGATCGCGCACAACGGGGCCGTCGCGATGTTTCACCGCGCCTACGGGACGCGCGTCGACGCCGTCGGCAAGATCGTGATCCGTGACAACGTTTTCATCGGCTACGGGGCGATCATCCTCGGAAACGTGACGATCGGGCCGAACGCCGTGGTCGGGGCGGGCGCGGTCGTCGTGAAGGACGTGGCCGAGGGCGACATCGTGGCAGGCGTGCCCGCGAAGCCCGTCGGGCGCGTCCAGGACTACATCGAGAAGCTCGACGAGCTCACGGGGACTTACCCGTGGGCTGACATCATCCGCGCGCGCGAGGGCGGCTTCGATCCCGCCGTGGAGCCCACCCTGCAGGAGATGCGGCGAAAGTTCTTCTTTCCGGGCGGCTAAGGGGTTAAGGCAAGGATTCGCGCATGAAGGGCATCATTCTCGCGGGCGGTAGCGGAACGCGGCTCTATCCGCTGACCATTCCGGTGTCGAAGCAGCTCCTGCCTGTCTACGACAAGCCGATGATCTACTACCCGCTGTCGGTGCTGATGCTGGCCGGCGTCCGGGACGTGCTCATCATTTCGACGCCCGAGGATCAGCCGCTTTTCCAGCGCCTGCTCAAGGACGGCTCGAACCTCGGCATGAACTTCAGCTACGCGAAGCAGGCGCAGCCGAACGGGCTCGCGGAGGCGTTCATCATCGGGCGCGACTTCGTGGGGCAGAGCCCGTCGAGCCTCGTGCTCGGCGACAACATCTTCTACGGCGCCGGACTCTCGGAGCTGCTCCGCACCGCCAAGTCGAACTTGGACGGCTGTACGCTGTTCGGCTACCGCGTCGACGATCCGGAGCGCTACGGCGTTGCCGAGCTCGACGCGGGCGGCAAGGTGCTCGGCATCGAGGAGAAGCCGAAGAAGCCGAAAACCCAGATCGCGGTGACCGGCCTCTACTTCTACGACAACGAGGTCACCGAGATCGCGAAGAACCTCAAGCCTTCCGCGCGCGGGGAGCTCGAGATCACCGATCTGAACAACGTGTACGTGGCGCGCGGTCGCGCTCGGCTCGAGATGATGCCGCGCGGCATGGCCTGGCTCGACACCGGCACGCCGCGCAGCCTGCTCGAGGCCGGCCAATTCGTGGAAGTCTTGCAGAGCCGGCAGGGCACGCACATCGCGTGCATCGAAGAGATCGCGTTCCGCATGCGCTACATCGGCGCGAAGGAGCTCGAATCCTTGGCGACGAGCTACGGGAAGAGCCAGTACGGCCAATACCTGCGCGCGGTGCTCGCCGAAGGCGCCTAGAAGACGGACCACGCGTGGAAGTCGAACAACTACCGCTGAGCGGCCTGCTCCTGATCAAGCCGCGCGTATTCCGCGACAGCCGCGGCTTCTTCGTCGAGACGTACAGCGAGCCGCGCTACGCGGCCGCCGGCATGGACGCGCCGTTCGTGCAGGACAACCACTCGCGGTCGGGGCGCGGCACGCTGCGCGGCCTGCACTACCAAGCGTCGCCGGGGCAGGCGAAGCTGATTCGCGTGGCGAGCGGCACCATCTACGACGTCGCGGTCGACATCCGCCCGGATTCGCCCACGTTCGGCAAGTGGTACGGCGCCACGCTCGACGCGGAGTCGCACGCGCAGCTCTACGTGCCCATCGGCTTCGCCCACGGCTTCTGCGTGACGAGCGAGTCCGCCGACGTCGTCTACAAGGTAACGAGCGTCTACGACGCCAAGACCGAGTGCGGGATCCGCTGGAACGACCCCGACATCGGCGTGGAGTGGCCGCTCGACGCGCCCATCCTTTCGGAGCGCGACCAGAAAACGGAAAGCTTCGCCGAATTCACCAAGCGAGTGCGTTCACGATGACTCAAGGCTCCTCCTCTCCGCGCGAACCCAAGTCCCTGCTCGTCACGGGCGGCTCCGGCTTCATCGGCTCGTCGTTCATCCGCTACCTGCTCGGCCCGGCCGGCTACGCGGGGCGGATCCTGAACCTGGATCTGCTCACCTACGCCGGAAACCCCGAGAACCTCGCGAGCGTGGAGAAGAACCCGCACTACCGCTTCGAGCGCGGCGACATCGGCGACGCGGAGCTCGTCGCGAAGCTCGTCGCCGAGCATCAGGTCGATACGATCGTCCACTTCGCGGCGGAGTCGCACGTCGATCGCAGCATCGTGACGCCGGGTGCGTTCATCCAGACCAACGTCGTCGGCACCTTCCAGCTGCTCGAGGTCGCCCGCAAGGCGAAGAACGTGCACTTCCACCACGTCTCCACCGACGAGGTGTTCGGCTCGCTCGGCGCGACGGGCGCGTTCCGCGAAGACACGCCGTACTCGCCGAACTCCCCCTACTCGGCGTCCAAGGCCGGCTCGGATCACCTGGTACGCGCGTACTGCCACACCTACGGGCTTTCCGTCACGATCTCGAACTGCAGCAACAACTACGGCCCGTACCAGTTCCCGGAGAAGCTGATTCCGGTGATGATCCTGAACCTGTGCGAGGGCAAGCCGCTGCCCGTGTACGGCGACGGCCTCAACGTGCGCGACTGGCTCTACGTCGACGACCACGCGGAGGCGATCTGGAGCATCGTGCAGAAGGGCCAGAGCGGCGAGACGTACAACGTCGGCGGCGAGGGCGAGCGCACGAACCTCGAGATCATCGGCCTGCTCATCGAGCACGTTGCGGGGAAGACCGGCAAGTCGAAGGGCGAGCTCGAGAAGCTCATCACCTTCGTGAAGGATCGCCCGGGCCACGACCGCCGCTACGCGATCGATTTTGCCAAGATCAAGCGGGAGCTCGGCTGGACGCCGAAGCACGATCTCGCGGCGGGCTTGCGCGACACCGTGGGCTGGTACCTCGCGAACTCGAGCTGGATCGAGCACGTGCGCACGGGCGCCTACCGCGAGTGGATGGCGACGAACTACGAGCGCCGCTAGACAGGCACTGCTCGGCCTGGCACCGGGCCGCGCGTCACGGAGGCGGGCCGGCCTTGCCGTCGCGCTTCTCGCGCTCGGCACTGGCTAGGTCGGCGTCGACCATCAGTCGCACGAGGTCGCGGAAGGTCGTCTTCGGCGTCCAGCCGAGCTCGTTCTTCGCGCGCGTCGGATCGCCGATGAGCAGATCGACCTCGCTCGGGCGCAGGTAGCGGTCGTCGAGTTTCACGACCGGCTTCCAGTCCATGCCGAGGTGCGCGAACGTCTCGTCGAGGAACTCGCGCACGCTGTGCGTCTCGCCCGTGGCGATCACGTAGTCGTCGGGCTTGTCGACCTGCAGCATGCGCCACATCGCCTCGACGTAGTCCTTCGCGTAGCCCCAATCGCGCTTCGCATCGAGGTTGCCGAGCGCCATCGACGACTGCAGCCCGACCTTGATGCGTGCCGCGGCGCGCGTGATCTTGCGCGTCACGAAGCTTTCACCGCGGCGCGGCGACTCGTGATTGAAGAGAATGCCGTTCACCGCGTGCATGCCGTACGCCTCGCGGTAATTGAGCGTCGTGTAGAAGGCGAAGGCCTTGGCGGCGGCGTAGGGGCTGCGCGGGTGGAACGGGGTGGTCTCTTTCTGCGGCACCTCGTGCACCTTGCCGTAGAGCTCGGACGAGGACGCCTGATAGAAGCGCGCCTTGTTGAGCCCTTCGCTGCGGAGCGCCTCGAGCAGGCGCAGGCACCCGAGGCCGGTGCACTCGGCCGTGTACTCCGGCATGTCGAAGCTCACGCGCACGTGGCTCTGCGCTGCGAGGTTGTAGACCTCCTCGGGCTTCACTTTGCGCACGACCTCGAGCAGGCTCGAGACGTCGTTCAGGTCGCCGTAGTGAAGGGCGAAGTTCTCGCCGCGGGGCAGGTGATCGATGCGCCAGGTGTTGAAGGTGGACGAGCGGCGCACGAGGCCGTGTACGGCGTAACCCTTCGCGAGCAAAAGCTCGGCGAGATAAGAGCCGTCTTGGCCGGTGATGCCCGTGATCAGCGCAGTTTTCATGTTATTTTACTCCCACCGGTCCTCCCGGGGCAGGAGGACCTATCATTTCAGTGGCGCCTACGCGAGTCCGTGCGCCGCGCCGGGCGGAATCACAAGGCCGCCCGCGTTCCGCCCGCAATCGCCGCGACGGAAATCCCGCGACGGCGGCACTCGTTGCTGAGGCTCGTGACGGCGCGCAGGTAGGCGCGCGTATCGGCCGTGAAGTAGCCGCCCGTGTCGAGGGCGCTCACGAAGCCGTACACGTTGCCGTCGCGCGCGGCCCGTAGCGCCTGCGGGTAGCGCGTCGCGAGCAAGCGCATGTAGTCGCGCGCACCTTCCCCAGCCGAACGGTATGCACGAAATGTCCGCTTCACGAGGTCGCTCGGCGCCACGCCCTCGCGCGTCCACACGACGACGCTCGCGCCCGTCGGGCCGCGACCCTTGATGCCCGCGAAGTTGTAAGCGTGCATGCGCTGCCCGCGCGCGATCTCGTGCGCCCACTGGGCCCAGAGCACGGCGAGCGTCTGTTCCGAGGGACGCGCATTGAAGATCTGGTGCCAGGCGCGGGCGAGGTGCAGGGCCGCGTCGCCCTCGGCCATCGGCGTGTTCGGGGCGAGGCTCGCGGCGGCGGCTGTCTCGACCACGGCGTCGACTTCCGTGCCGTGGTCGGATCCGGCGGCGGGCTCGCTCGGGGCCTCTGGCGGCGCGGTCGCCGTCACCCTCGGGGGTACGACCGGAGCCTTGGCCTCGGGCAGGGCGGAGGAGCGCTCGTTCCGCTCCAACGGGACCGCTCGCGCGGGAGCCGCGTGCCGCGCCGTGAGCCCGACCCCGCACAGCACGCCCGCCAGGACCGCGCCCGTGACGACGAGCAGCGTCGGGGGCGAAGCCCCGAAAAAACTCAGCGAAACCCTGGCCGAAGGTAGTGTCACGCGCGCTCGAAAAAGGTCCCCGGCGCTTCGGTTCGCGCCGAAGGCGCATTGGACCAGACGCCCCCGCGCCCTGCCAACAATCCGCCCGCGATGCCCCCCGGCGCGGTGGCCGAGCTCAGGTCGCGAGGCGCGCCAGGAACTCGTCGAGCGGCTCGCGGAAGCTCCGCGGCGCGCGACCGAGCGCCGCCTCGATACGGCCCGTGTCGAGCACGGAGTACCGGGGGCGGGGCGCCGAGCTCGGGTTCTTCTTCCTGTACTCGTCCGAGGTCGTGGGGAGCACGCGCTCGACCGTGACCCGCCGGCGGAGGCGCACGAGCGTTTCGCGGATGGCCTCCGCGAAGGCGTGCCAGCTGACGACGCCGGCGTTCGCGAAGTGATAGACCCCCGCGGGCGAAGCCGTGCGCCCCGGTGCGATCCCCTCGAGCTCGAGCATCGCATCGGCGAGATCGCCCGTGTAAGTCGGGCGGCCGAGCTGGTCCGCGACCACCTCGAGCTTGTCGCGCTCGAGGCAGAGACGGCTGATGGTCTTCGGAAAGCTCGGCCCGTTTTCGCCGAAGAGCCAGGACGTGCGCACGACCGTCGCGAGCTGCGCGGCGCCGGGCAGCGCGAGCACGCGCTCTTCGCCGGCGAGCTTGGTGCGGCCGTAGGCGCTCTTCGGGCCGGTGGGGGCGCTCTCGACGTATGGCGCGGTCGCGTCGCCGGGGAAGACGTAGTCCGTCGAGATGTGAAGGAACCGCGCGCCCACGTCCGTCGCGGCGCGCGCGAGATGCTCCGGGCCGAGCGCGTTGACACGAAAGGCCTCTTCCTCGTGGGCCTCCGCGTCGTCGACGCGCGTGTAGCCGGCCGCGTTCAGCACGTGCGTCGGTCGCTCCGCGTGCGCGAAAGCAGCCACGCGTTCCGGATCGGTGATGTCGAGCGCGAGATCGGTGATCACGTGCGCGACGCCGTAGCGCTCGAGGCGCTCGCGGAGCGCCGTTCCGAGCATGCCCTTGCCGCCGACCAGCCAGACTTTCATCGGAAAGTATCCTACACTCGAGCGAACGCCGATGGGAGCCCGCACAACCGCCCGCGAAGCCGCGCTCCAGATGCTATTTGCCATCGAAGCGAGCGACGGCGACATCGAGCAGGCGATCCGGGATTTCTGGCGCGAGCTCCCTGGCGACGCCGAGGGCCGGCCCTACGCGGACGAGGCCGTGCGTGGCGTTCGCGCGCTGCTCGCCGACCTCGACGCCCGCATCGTGCGCGCCAGCAAGAATTGGCGGCTCGAGCGCATGACACGCGTCGATCGCAACCTGCTCCGGCTCGGCGCCTGGGAGCTGGTCACGAAGTCCGACGTGCCACGCGCCGTGGTGCTCGACGAGGCGGTCGAGCTCGCCAAGCGCTTCGGGACCGAGGAAAGCGGCGCCTTCGTCAACGGGGTGCTCGATCGCATCGCCGACGATTGCGGGCGGCAGGATCCGGCAGGCGAGCCCGGGTCACGCTCCGAGTCCTGACGCATGGACCTGCGCTTCATTCCGCCGAGCCTGCGCCGGCTCGACTTGTCCGGCACGGAGGTGCTCGTCGCCGCGCTCCTCCCGGGCGAGCGGCCGCCGCGCGGCGTGGCCGGCCTGTGTGACTTCCGTCTGGGCGGTCGCATCTCGCGCTTGCTCGCGAGCGGCTTCGTGACGGGCGCGCTCGGGGAGGTGCTGCTCGTCTCGGGCCGGCCGAAGCTCCCGTTCGACAAGGTGCTCCTGTTCGGCGTCGGCGCGCGGGAGGATTTCTCCGAGCTCGTCTTCCGCACCGTGATCGAGCGCGTGCTCGCGACGCTCGAGGGCTTGCGTGCGCGCACCGCGGTCGTCGAGCTTCCGGGCCGCCATTTCGACGGCATCGCCCCCGAGCGCGCCGCCGACATTCTCCTCGAAATCGCGGGTCCCCGCGCCGACCACGACCTCTGGACGTTGATCGAATCGAGCGAAGCGCAGCGCACGATCACGCAGCAAACGATCCTCGAGCGACGGCGCGTCCGGCAGGCTTGATGTCCGCCTCGCTCGTGGCCGGGGTGTTTCCCGACGACGTGGCGGTCGTCGTGAGCGAGCTCGGCGACGCAACCGACGAGCTCTGGCCCGAAGAGGCGGCCCTCGTCGCGGGCGCCGTCCTCAAACGCCGTCGCGAGTTCGCGCGCGGTCGCGTCAACGCTCGGCAGGCTCTCGCGCTCCTCGGCGTCCCCGCCACGAGTCTTCTCGTCGGTCCGAAGCGCGAGCCGCTCTGGCCGGAGGGCATCGTCGGAAGCATCACGCACGACGAGAGCCTCTGCGTCGTCGCGGTCGCGAGCAGCGGCACCTATGCAGGCATCGGCGTCGACATCGAGCCCGAGGACGGCCTCGAGCCCGCCGTCGCCGACCGCATCTGGTCCCCCGCCGAAGCCGAGCACGCCGCGCTCCGCACCGACATGAGCGAAGCCGTCGCCTCGCGCCTCGTCTTCTCGGCCAAGGAAGCCTTCTACAAGTGCCAATTCCCGCTGACGCGCACGTTCGTCGGCTTCAAAGAAGTGAGCGTGCGCCTCGGTGACGGCGACTTCGAGCTCCGGCTCGAGAACGCGATCGCGGACTTACCGGCGGGGATGCGCTTGCGCGGCGTGTGGCGGCGCGCGGACGAAAAGCTGCTGGCGGCGATGGTGCTGCGGCGTGGGGAGCTTCCGGTACCCGGGCGGTAACCGCCCGGATGTCCGAGCGGGGGGGGTTCGCGTTACTGAGGAGCGAGCTCGCGAAGCGCCCGCCGGATGACCGGCTCGAGAGAAGAGACCGAATGCGGAATGCGTGCCAGAGCGCGCTTCGCTTCGCTTTCGCGAAAACCCATACCGACGAGAGCTTGAAACGCCTTCGCGCGTGCGTCAGCGACGGCGGGACGGACGGCGCCGCCGTAAGGCGTGCCATCGGCGTGGGTAAAGGAGAGCCCGGAAGAGGGAGTGCCCGTAATGATGAGCGAGCCGTCATGGGCAGCGCGGTGGTGGGCCCCGCAGAGGGTGAGGAGATTGGCGACGAGGTGTTTCCCGCCTTCGCAGCGCCGCTCGAGATGATGCGGCTCCGTAAAGACCGCGTGCCGGCAACCGGGGACGCGACATTTCGCGTCTCGGCGCAGGACGGTGCGCCGCGTTGCGGGCGGGATGGTTTGGGTGGCGCGGGCAGGACTCGAGCCCACGTGTACGCGAGCGTCCGCGTCGTCTCGCACGCCCACGTGTGCGCCGACGTGCCCGATGTGCTGAGCGTCGCACTCCGCCATCTCGACGATTTCGGCACCGACCTCGATGAGCTCCCCGCGCCCCTGCTGCGTTGCCCGGCGGCAGCGCTCGCACACCGTGAGCGCGATTTGGTAGCTCGAGCGCCCCGGGTCCCTATTCCCCGCGAGGGTCTGACGGCAGAGCAGCAGGAAAGCTGCGTCTTCGTCGAGAGGCTCGCCCGCGTCGCGCCGAATTTTCGC
>DATMCL010000164.1:0-12343 GCA_035558375.1 Polyangiaceae bacterium | reverse complement strand
AAGCGGGCGTCCCCATGCGCACTCCGTGGGAGATGTACATGCAGGTCCCGGCTGGGCGGTGCATCGTGAGCGCCTCTGTCACTGTCTTGGCGCAGTACAGGCCGGGGAGACATGGATGGTCGTCCTCGCCCTCGCACGCTTCGCCGGCCGTGACGGGCTTCTGGCAGGAGCCCGTGTACGACTCGCAGACGAGACCGTCGGCGCAATCGTCGTCCACACTGCAGGCCTCGCCTTCCGCATAGCGCTCCGCGCATCTTCCTGGACATGCGGTGCGCGTATCGCAGAGGAGCGAGCCCTTGCATTCTTCGCTGAGCACGCAGGGCTCGCCGAGGGCCAGAGTGCCGGTGATCGCGGCCTCGCACTCGGGGAGCTCGCGTTCGATGGTGTCACTGCAGTTGGGCGCCTTGATGGCGTCGCTGCAGGCTTGCATGAGCTCGCCGTGGTACTCGACGCGCCCGGCGGCCACCGCTCCGGCGAGGAGCTCGAGCCCGTTGAGCTCCAGTCGCTGCTTCGTCAGCATCACGCAATCTTCGCCGGGCATGACGAACCCGGTGGTCGAGTATCCTTGCTGGCAACGCGCCTCGAGCGTGCAGTACGCCTGAGCGAGCGTTGCGGACACGCTATCGAGCGGCACCTCCGTGCTCGCTTGGCCGGCTGCGGCGCCCCCTGCGAAATCGCCCGCCGCGGCGCCAGCCACGGACTGCCTGCCCGCGGTTGCTCCGCCGACCCCGGCTCCGCCGCCTTGGAGCGCAGCGCTGCCACTCGCGGCGACCGCGCCACCAAGCCCTCCCGAGCTGGCACCGCCCGAGCTTCGCGAGCCACCGACTGACGGTCCACCGCTCGCTAGAGCGGAACCCGCGTGCGAGGTGCGGGATTCCCCCCCGCAGGCCGCTGCCGCAAAGAGCAGCGCCGCGCCCATCCACCGAAGCCCACGCATCGGGCCCGAGCCTAGCAGTAAGAGGCTCGTCGCGCCCGGCCGTTACGCTCGAGCGCGGCTAGGCGCCGCCCTGACCGAAGTTGCCGAAGCCACCGTTGTTGCTGCGGCCCCCTGCGTTGCGACCTCCTGCGTTGCGACCGCCGTTGTTGTTGCGGCCGCCCAAGCCGAATCCGCCGCCGCCTTCGCCGAGGTTGCCGTCGATGCAATTCCAGGTCGCATCGCCGCCGCCGCGCGTGTTGCAGACGCAGAAGCCGGTGTCGCTCTGACAGAGGTCTTGCGAGCCGTCGCAGGGCTCGCCGTCTTGCGCGGTGCCGTCGCACGCCTCCACCAGCCCCGCGCCACCCATACCTGCGGACGGTAGCTCCGGGGCGCCGCCGTTGCTCATGTTGCCGACGCCGCCGGTGCTCGAACCAGAGCCCGCTTTGCCGCCTGTCCCGCTGCCGCTATCGCCGCCCGTTCCGCCGGTGCCCGTTCCGCCCGTGCTCGTACTGCCGCCCGTCGACGTTCCTCCGCCTTTTCCTGCGCCACTCATGCTTCCGCCCGTCGACGTGCCGTTGCCACTGCCGGCGGTGCCCTTGCCGGCGCTGCCGCCCTTGGCGCCCATGCCACCGGACGCAGCATTCCCGTCGTCCGAATCACCGCCGCAAGAGAGCATCAAGCAGACGGACACGACACCGGATCCCAAGAACGCGAGCAGCGGTTTCTTCATTGTAGTCGTCCTTTTAGGACCCGCGTGGGGGTCCTTCGGGGAGACAGTTCTTTTGCGATTCGCAAACGGCTCAACAAAATGTGTGTGCGATGAATTTCGCGATCGGCGCTTGGCGGGCAGGCCCGGAACGCTAAACTCGGTGGGTGGTGCGCGCGTCCTGGTCCTTTCCTGCACGCGTGGCGATGGCTGTCGTCTTCGGTGGCTGCGGCCTTGCGGCCTGCGGAGACGGGATCGGCCGTCCCATCGTGCACGATCAGCGGCTCGAGACGGCGGGCAACGCTGCGGGCGTCGGCGGGCTCACGAGCAGCATGGCCGGCTCGGGCGGTACGGCTGTGCCGGGCGGATCCGGGGGCATGGCGAGCAACGGTGGTCTCGGCGGATCGGGCGCCGTTGGCGGATCCGAGGCCGTGGGTGGCTCCGATGCGCTCGGCGGCCCCGACGCTCTCGGTGGCTCCAGCGGATCTGGGGGCATGCCGGGCTCGAGCGGTGGAGATTCCGGCGGACGGATGGGCGGCGCTGGCTTTCAGGGCTTCGATGGAGGACGGCCCACCGAGGATGACCTCGGCGGGCGCGGAAACGGCTTCATGGACGGCCCCTACGGCCCCGGCGCGAGCCCCGACGACGTTCCGAGCACCGGCGCGTGCGCCGACGTTGCCAGCTGGGACGACGACGCCGCCAATACGGAGCAGGAGCTGCTCCGCTTCTTGAACTTCGCGCGCGACTCGGGCTCCCGCTGCGGCTCCGATCCGCACGACGCGGTGACGGAGCTCGTGATGCAGCCCGAGCTCCGCTGCGCCGCGCGGCTGCACTCCAAGGACATGAGTGAGCGCAACTTTTTCGACCACGTGAATCCGGACGGCGAGGGACCCGAAGAGCGCATGCGCGCGGCCGGCTACGTTTTCGCCGTCTCCGGCGAGTCGATCGAGCGGCTGCGCGTCAACGATCCGATGGGCGATCGGTACCAGGCGCTGAGCGACCTTCTTTCGTCCGGGGGTCCCGACTGCCAGAGCCTCTTGGACGAGCGGTTCGATGCCGTGGGAGTGGGGGTGTACGGAGAGCTCCTAACCCTGGATTTTGCAGGGCCTTGAGGGTTTCGGCCGCGATGAGCAGAATTGTGAGCCGCCGCCCGTCCCGTTTGGGAACTGCATGCTGCGAGACGTGGGCCCCATGATCCCGAACCGCCGTAGCGCCGAGACGGACCCGCCCCGGTCGGGGGAGGCTCGCGTCCTTCGGTTACCGCTGCCGGAAGGGGATGCGGCCCTCGTCGCGGTGGTGCGCTCGGGTCGCGCCGACGGTCACGCGGAGATCGTGCGGCGCTGCACCCCGGACGTCGAGCGCATCCTCTACCGCGTGCTCGGTCCCGATCCGGAGCTCGAGGACGTGGTCCACGACGTGTTCATGGTGGCTTTCACGTCGCTCGAGCAGCTGCGCGAGCCGGACGCGCTCCGTAGCTGGCTCGTGAGCATCGCGATCCGGCAAGCCCGAAAGCTCATCGCGCGGCGCAAGCGCTGGAGCTTCGTCCGGAGCGTCGCACCGAGCGAGCTGCCGGATCGACCGGATGCCGGCTCGCCGGAGATCACCGACGCCCTGCGAGCGACGTATCGCATCCTCGGCGAGCTTCCCGTGGACGAGCGGATCGCGTTCGCGCTGCGCCACGTGGACGGGATGGAGCTTGCTGCCGTCGCCGAGGCGACCGACGTCTCGCTCGCGACGGCCAAGCGCCGCATTCTGCGCGCGCGCGAGCGATTCGTGCGGTTGGCTCGCAAGCACGAGGTGCTGGCGCCCTGGGTGGCGGACGAGGAGCCTTTGCGATGAGCAAGCTCGACATGCTGCTGCGCCAGGTCGCGGACGAAGAGGACGTCCTGCGCTCGCGCGGAGATACGGCGGAGCGGATGGCGAGCCGCTTCCAGCGCTTCGCGCCCGGTTCGAGCCGCCGCGTCTGGCTCTGGGTGCCCGTTGCGGCGGCCGTTGCGGCGGCGGCAGCCGTGCTGTTCCTGCGCCCGTTGTTTGCAACGCCGGATCTTGCGGTGAAGATCGGGAGCTCGGCGCGCGCTCCACTCGTGGGTGCGTGGCTCGGCGCGCCCGACACGGCGCCGCTTCCGCTCGACTTTTCGGACGGTTCGCGCTTCGAGCTCAAGGCTCGCGCACGGGCGCGCGTCGTCGGGCTCGAGCGGTCGAGCCCGCGCGTCGAGCTTGCGAGCGGTGCCCTGTTCGTTCACGTCGTCCCAGGCGGGCCCGGCACCTGGCACATCGACGCCGGACCTTTCGGAGTCAAGGTCACCGGAACGCGTTTCCTCGTGAGCTACGAGCCGGAATCCGATCGATTCGAGGTCTCGATGGAGGAGGGGCAAGTCGAGCTCACGGGGTGCGTGTTCGGCAAGGGCCGCAAGCTGGCCGTCGGACAGCGCGTGCGAGCCTCGTGCCGGGAGAACAAGCTCGAGGTGAGCTATCGCGACCTCGAGCCGGGGGCCGTAGGCTCCGCGAGCGCGACGCCACCCGCCGTCACGCCGGAAAGCGTAGAGCCGGCCCGGCCTCTAGCGCTCGAGCCCAGCAAGGGCGTACGGTCCGCGGCGAGCACCGGCAAGGCAGCTCCAGCGCCGTGGCTAGCGCTCGCTCGCGGCGGCAAGTACCGGGAAGCGTACGCGGCCGCCGACCAGGACGGCTTCGAATCGGCGTGCCAGCGCTCGACGGCGGAGGAGCTCTTGCTGCTCGCCGACTCGGCCCGCCATGCCCGCGCCCCGCGGCAGGCCAAGCACGCGCTGGTTCTCTTGCGGCAGCGGTTCGGGGGGGGCGCGGACGCGGCGACGGCCGCTTTCGTGCTCGGTCGCTTGGAATTCGACGAATTTGGCGCTGCCGGCGCGGCCGCGGAGTGGTTTCGCACCTACCTTGGCGAGCGCCCGAGCGGGCCGATGGCTCGCGAAGCCCTGGGCCGCCTGATCGAAGCTTACGAGCGGGCGGGCGATTCGCTGCGCGCCGCGGATGCAGCTCGACGCTACTTGCGCGACTATCCGACGGGTCCGCATGCTGCGCTTGCTTCTCGCTTGGCGACGTCTCCTTAGAGCAAGCGCGCTGCTTCTCGTGTGCTGTTTCGGGACGCCGGCTTTCGCGGGCGAGCCGCTCGAACCCCGGCTGATTCTGCTGCTGCGCACGCCGGGTGACGAGGACACGATGGTGCGCCTGCGTGCCGATCTCACCGACGGTGGCTGGCGCGTTCTCGAAATCCGACCAGATCCACGCTCGGAGCGAGAGCCGCTCGAGACCATCGCCGAGCGCGAGCGCGCGTCTGCCGGCGTACGCGTCGACGCCGCGAGCCAAAGCGTGAAGCTCTGGGTCCAGCGAGACGAAGGCGCGATCGTCGAAGATTTCGCGGCGCGCGGCGAGCCCTCGAGCGGTCACGTGCTCGCTCTGCGCGTGGCCGAGTCCCTGCGCGCGCGCGGCCTCCTGCTCCCTGCCGCAGAGCCAGCCCCGCTCGAGACTCCGCCGCCTCCCGTCGCTCCAAAAGCTCGCGAGACCGCGCCGTCGCCGGGCACTCCCCCGTCACGAGACGGCGCGACCTTCGCTCTCGAGCTCGGACCAGGACTCGCGGTGAGTCCTGGCTCCCTCGAGGCCTACGCGGCGCTCGACACGGGGATTCGCCTGAGCTGGGGGAAGGTCTGGTCCGTGTCGGCGCTCGCGCTCTTCCCGCTCTCGCGTCAGTCGATCGCTGCAGGGGAGGGTGAGGCGCGCATCTCGACGACGGTCGTCGGTGGGACGCTCGAGGCCGAGTGGAGCGACTGGTCTTTCGGCGGCATTCGCTCGGGGCTCGGCGCGGGTGCGAGCTTTTCATCCATGTCGGGCCGCGCCACGAGCGGCTATCAGGGCACCGACGACACGGTCAACGCCTTCGCTGCGCTGCTCCGCAACTCGTTCCACGTGAATCTCGGCAAGCAGCTCCGCCTGCGCACGGCGGTTCTCCTCGGTCTGACATTCCCCGAGGTGCGCGTCGCTTTCGGTGATCGCGAGGTGGCGAGCTGGGGCCGCCCGTTCGGTGTTGGCAGCATCGCGCTCGAGGCGAGCGCGCCGTAGCGGCGGACAGTCGTCCAGCTTCGACCAGGACACTTGTCGCGGGTCAGCACGGTTCGCTGACTTTTAGCGCGAAAATGCGCTTGGCCTGCTTCGTGCTCTAGCGGGCTCCGTCTCGGAAAGGACGGAAATTACCATGAACTCTCCTCTGAAGATGCTCTACCTACTCGCCTTGACGTCGTTCTTGTCGCTCACTGCCGCTGGTTGCTCGAAGGTCGCCGAGGCGATCGACTGCGACCAGATGTGTGACAAGATGAAGTCCTGCATCGACAACGACATCGACGTGCGCGATTGCGCCGAGCGGTGTGAAGATCGAGTCGATGACAGCGCGCTGGCAGACAAGCTCGACGCCTGCACCGATTGCCTGGACCACGGCGTCTCGTGTCGGGACGTCTCGGACGACTGCTCGGTTTGCGACGAGGTGCAGACGGCGCTCACGCCCTGATTTTGCCCGCCCAACGCCTCGGAGTGCGGACGGTTGCCCTCGGGCCGCCGTCACGCTCGGCGCGGGATCGATCCGACTTAAAGCCCAAGCAGCGCGTTCATCACACGCGTGTAGGAGTGATCGGCATCACGAGCTCGCAGCTCGCCTTTCTGCTCGGTCGAGCCCACCGTCGTTTGCGCTGCTGCCGATCCGGGCAGACCTCGCGGCGTCTGGTTACCGGCTGGGTGTGTAGTTCTAGTGACGCGCGTGGCAGAACGCAGCACATCGATTCTCGATCCCGCGGTCTCGCGTAGCCGTCGAACGACAGCGCACCTCCTTGCGCATCAGCGGCAAATCAAATGTACTAAGCACCGCGACGAGCGATTCGTGCGTCGAGATCACTGCAGTGTTGCTTCATACGGGGGTTCTCTTTCGCTCCCGACCAATGCGATCTACCGCATTAACGATCGCAGCTGAACGACGCATTGCAGCAAACTGCTAGTGGAGGGACACATGAACGCGTGGGTGTGGCGAATGGCTGGGGTCGGATTGGTCTTCGTCTTCGGCTGCAATCGGACGGAGACACACGAATCGCTGCGAAATGTCACACAGCCAGTAACGACGGGGCCGTGCTCGTTTGCGCCGTCTCCCATCGGAGGCAGCACGACGAATGTCGCCTTTACCGTGAAGACGCCGTCGGGCGTGGCGGCGTCAGAGGTGGCGCTCGGGACAGATCTCGGATCGCTCAAGATAGCGGCAGGTGTGCATCTGGTGAAGGATCCGGGGGCATTCGCATCGTTCTCGAGCGTGGAGGCGAGCGCGCGCCTCGCGGTCGAGCCGGATGCCATCGCGCAGAGCGCGTATTCCGAGCCCACCGGCATCGACCTTGGGGCACGTACCCATTTGTACGGTCGGGTGAAGACGGCTGGGACGCTGGTCCCGGGGCCGAACGTCGTGGTCGACGGCGGCGTGACCCAAAATACGAGCCTTGCGCCGTTGTCCATCCTGACTTGGAACGTGGCTTTCCCGTCGCTGAACCGCGGCAGCTGCGACCTTCAGCCCGACCGGACGCAGACGATCGACCCCGGGAGCTACGGCAACATCGCCGTGAAGCCGCGCTCGCACCTCAAGCTGCGCGCGGGAACGTACTATTTCACGAGCCTAACGCTCGAGTCGACTGCCGTTCTCGACGTCGATAACGCTGCGGGGCCGATCTTCGTGAACGTGAAGAACGGCTTCGCGTGGAGCGGCAAGGTCGTCGAGACGCAACCGGCGAATGCGAACGTGGTTTTCGCGCTCGCGACGAGCGCGTCGAATAACCTGGCCGCGCCGTTGCGCGGCATCGTCGTGGCACCCGCTTCGACGCTCACGCTCTCGGCCAGCGGCGAGCCAGGATACGTTGGCTCGTTCTTCGCTAAGTCGCTCGTGGTTCAGGGCAACGTAGTGCTGCACCAGCGAGGCCTGTCGTCCGCCACGGTATGTCCCGGTGCCATCGATTGCAGCGCGCTTTGCCCGTGCGGGGCCGGTGGCGCGTGCCAGACAGACGCGGAATGCCAAGCGGGCTTCACGTGTCTGGCGCCTCCCGGCGGCGGCGCGAAAGTCTGCACGCCTCTCGTCGTGGACGACGGCAATCCCTGCACGGCCGATGGCTTCTCGGGAACGACGATCGTCCATACCCCGCTTCCCGCCGGCACGGGCTGCGCTGATGGCAACGCGTGCAACGGCGCAGAGACGTGCGACGGGGCCGGAACATGCGTGAGTGGGACGCCGATCAACTGCGTCGCGAGCGACCGCTGCCACGATGTCGGAGCCTGCAATCCGACTACGGGCGCTTGCTCGAACCCGCAAAAAGCCGACGGCTCGAGCTGCGCGGATGCGAGCCTCTGCAACGGCAACGAGAGCTGCCAAGCCGGGGTCTGCGCGAACGGGTCTCCCCCGGTCGTGGACGACCAGAATCCGTGCACTGCCGACGCTTGCGATCCCCTCGCCGGCGTCACGCACCTACCCGTCGCCGTGGGGACGAGCTGCTCGGACGGCAACGCCTGCGACGGCGCCGAAACGTGCGACGGCACAGGAACCTGCACCACGGGGACGGCCGTTACGTGTGTCGCCACCGACAGCTGTCATGACGCCGGGGTCTGCAACCCGACGACAGGCGCGTGCTCGAACCCGGAAAAGCCCAACGGCGCCTCGTGCGCGGACGGGACCCTGTGCAATGGCAGCGAAACGTGTCAGGCCGGCGCGTGTGCGAGCGGTGCGCCCCCGCCCGTCGACGACGGCAATCCCTGTACCGTCGATACCTGCGACGCGCTCACCGGGGTCGTGCACGCGCCACTCGCCGCCGGAGCGAGCTGCTCGAACGGCAACGTTTGCGACGGTGCCGAAACCTGCGATGCGAGCGCCGCGTGCGTGGCCGGGACGCCGCTCGTCGTGGACGACGGCAATCCGTGCACCACGGACGCCTGCGACGCGACGAACGGCGTGAGCCACGTGTCGCGGGCCCTGGGTGCGTCCTGCGACGACGGGGACGTCTGCAATGGTGTCAGAACCTGCAATGGCACGGGCGTTTGCCGCACGGCGACGCCCCCAGTCATCAACGACAACAACCCGTGCACTACGGACAGCTGCGATCCGATCACCGGGGTCCACCACGTGGCAAATACGGGCACGAGCTGCGACGACAACAACGTTTGCAACGGCGTTAAGCTTTGCGACGCGGCAGGGGTCTGCCAGCCGGGAGCGGCCCCGGTGATCAATGACGGCAACCCGTGTACGACCGATTCGTGCGATCCGATCACCGGTCCGTTCCACGTCGCGCAGACGGGCACGAGCTGCGACGACAACAACAAATGCAACGGCATCAGCACGTGCTCGAGCGGTGTCTGCCAGCAGGGCACGCCGCCCGTCCTCGACGACGGCAATCCGTGCACGACCGACACGTGCTCGGCGAGCGTCGGCCCCATCCACACGCCGAAGACTGTCGGAACGTCCTGCGACGACGGCAACCTCTGCAACGGAGTCAGCGCCTGCGCGAGCGGCGGCGTCTGTCAGCCGGGTCAGCCTCCCGCGGTGGACGATCAGAACCCGTGCACTGCCGATGCCTGCGATCCAGTGACCGGCGTGAGGCACACGCTGGTCGACGAGGGCGCGTCCTGTGACGATGGTGATGCGTGCAACGGCGTTTCGTCGTGCGACGGTGCCGGCGTCTGCGTTGCGGGCCCGCTCGATGCCGTAGATACGCCGGAACCGCTGCCGCCGGCGGTAGCCGCGCTTCCGCCCGGCCAACCCGGCTCGATCTTGTCGAGCGCCTTGTCCCTGATCGAGGGTGAGTCGCCGTCACAAACCTGCCTGACGCCCGGGATCATCAAGCCGCGGGAGCTCGCCTTGGCGAGCGGCCGCGTCCTGTTCGAGGGCGAGCCGCTTGCCGGCGCGCGCGTTCGCGTCGTCGACCACCCGGAGCTCGGCTACGCAGCGAGCGGCGAGGACGGCAGGTATCAGCTCGTGGTCAACGGCGGACCGACGCTCACGTTGCGCGTGAGCTATCCGGGCCTCTTCCCGGTCGATCGCCAGGTCGATTCGGTGCCGTACGACTCGGTGCCCGTGGCAGACGTCGTGATGGTGGCGCCCTCGGCGACGAGCTCCACCATCGTGGCGACGAGCGGCGTCGGACAGCTGGCGCCAGGCTCGGTGGAGAGCGACGCGCGCGGCGCACGAAGAGCCAGCATCTATTTCCCGCCCGGCAACGACGCGCACGCCGTCTTCGAGGACGGACGCCAGGCGCCGCTGACGACCATGACGGTGCGGGCCACCGAGTACACCGTGGGCGAGGACGGGGAGGACCGCATGCCGGCGCCGCTGCCCTTGGCGACGGGTTACACGTACGCCGTCGAGCTCAGCGTGGACGAGGCGCTGGCTCTCGGGGCCGCGCATGTCCAGTTCAGCGCACCGGTATCGCTGTACGTCGACGATTTTCTCGGCTTCCCGGTTGGCGAGGTCGTGCCGGTGGGCTTCTACGATCGCGCGCTCAGCGCGTGGGTCGCCGAAGACAACGGCCGGATCGTGCGAGTGACGGCCGTGACCGGCGGAATCGCCGCCGTCGATATCACGGGCGACGGCGTACCGGAGAGCGACGCCGCGCTCGTCGCATTTGGAATCACGGCTGACGAACGGCAGGTAATGGCAGCCGACCGCGGCGCAGGCGCGACGTTCTGGCGCATACCGCTCCGGCACTTCTCTCCGTGTGACGGCAACTGGCCGATCGAACCGCCGAAATGTGAAGGCGACGTCTGTCCGGAGGCGCCGGGCGGCGATCCCGAGACCGCGCCCGAGAAACCGCGTTGTCCGGAGGGTGGCTCGACGATGGGCAGCGGCTCGATCATCGACCTCGAGGGACAAACCCTCGGCGAGGCGGTGCCGGTGGCGGGCACTCCGTTCATGCTCGACTACCGGAGCTCGAACCTTCCGGGCGACGTGCGTGAGCGAACGGTCACCGTACCCTTCAAGCGTGACACCCACTCGCGCTTCAAAAGCCGGACCATGCTGGTGGAGGCGTTGGGCAAGAGCACGCTCATCCCCGTCCCGAACCAGGACACCGCCGTTTCGTTCACGTGGGACGGCACCGACTACGCCGGCCGCTCCGCGCCGGGTGTTCACGAGCTGAAGCTCATCACCGAAACGAGCTACCGGGGGAACTACGTTCGCGCCACGTCCTTCGGCAGTCCGCCCCCGCCGACAGCGGCCGCCATGCCTTCCTTCGTCGAACCCATTGCCGCGCTCGAGAAGCAGCAGCTGGCACGCGTTTCCTCGTGGGACGCGCGCGAGCTCGGCCTCGGCGGCTGGGCGCTCAACGTGCACCACACGTTCCATCTCGACGGTGGCGTGCTCGTGCGCGGCGACGGAAGCAAGCTCGAGACGGGTGACAGCGCCCGCCGCACCGCGGTCGACCGTGCGTACGAGGTCATGAGTCCTTTCGCCGGCACGGGCGTGTTCAGCGTCGACCCGATCCCCGAGGGTCAAGACGCGTTGGCTACCGCGATGAACACCCTCGCCGGGCTCGTGATGGCGCCGAATGGGGATCTTTATTTCATCAATGGGAGCTGCAATTGCCAGGTGTGGAAGGTCCACGCCGGCAAGCTCGCGCTCGTCGGGGGGACGGGGGAGCTAGCTCCCACCACACCGGCGAACGACCCTGCCGGCGACGGCGGGCCAGCGCGGCTCGCCCGCTTCGGCGACATTACCGACCTGGGCATCGGTCTGGACGGCAGCGTCTACGTGCTCGAGCGCACTCGCTATCGCGTGCGCCGCATCCGCCCGAACGGGATCGTCGAGCGCTTCATGGGCACCGGCAGCAACGGGACGCCGACCGAGGGGAGCGTCGCACGGACGACCTCCGTGTCGGTTTACAAGCTCGCGGTGGGCAAGGACGGCAACGTCTTCTTCTCCGACGGGCTCTACTCCGTGTTTCGTGTCGACCCGAACGGCAGGATCTATCGCGTCTACGGCACCGGCGCGTCCAACGACAGACAGCCGTCGGAAGGCCAAAGCGCCCTCCAACCGGGGTTCTCGCCGGCACATCTGGCACTCACGCCGAGCGGCGAGCTCTACGTCGCGGACAGCGGGCACCTCGTGCGAATCGGTCGCGACAATCGCCTCCACGTCATGAGCGCCAACTTGCCTGGTCGCGTCATCGTCACGGACGGCGCCAAGGTCAAGGAAGTCACGCTCAGCATCGCGGACATGGCCACCGATCCCACGACGGGCGATCTCGTGGTGTTGAGTGACTACCAGGGGCTGACCGGCCAGGACCCGGACCGGACGTTCCTATCGCGCATCCACTTCAACGATCGCGTCAGCGTCATCGCGGGCGGGATCCAGGTGCCGTTCCAGCCGAGCGACTGGAATCCTGCGTTCCAGTCACAGGAGATACCGGCCAGCCTCGCGGGCCTGAACAGCCGCTTCTCTGCGAACGATGGTCTGACGCTCGGCCCCGACGGTGCCATCTACATCGCGCCGCCCGGGCAATTCCGGACCTACCGCATCGGCCGCCGGCAGTGCGGAAGCCGGCCCGAGGCATCCTGTGCCATCGTGGTCCCCGAGCAGGACGGACGCACCACCTACTGCTTCGGCTTTACGGGGCGGCACGAGCAGACGCTCGACACGGCGTCCGGACAAGTGCGTTACACGTTCGGCTACGGCGAAGACGGTCTCCTTT
>DATMCL010000163.1:0-12253 GCA_035558375.1 Polyangiaceae bacterium | reverse complement strand
CGCTACTCTAACCCAGGCGAGCGAGCGCCGCTCCGGCGAAAAAGCAGAGCACCCCTCCACCGTTCTGAACCAGAATGTTGGCGACCGCCGCGCCGAGCTCTTCGGCTCGGGCGAGACCGACGGTGTCGTTCACGAAGCTCGAGAAGGTCGTGAACGCGCCCATGAAGCCGATGAGCACGACCTCCGCGGTCTCGCGCGCGAGCACGCCGCGCTCGCGACCGAGCGTGAGCACGAGTCCGAACAGAAAGCAGCCGAGCATGTTCACGGCCAGCGTTCCCCACGGGAACCCACCTGGGAATACACGCCCGACGCCCACGGCAAGGCCGTAGCGCGCGAGCGTCCCCACCGCACCGAGCGAGAGCAAGTAAACGAGCTTGTGCATGACTCTCTCTACCACCTCGGATAAAATCGGGACCTTGTCGAAATCACGCGAGGACGACGTCGAATCGACGATGGCCGGCGACGTGGCCATCGTTGCCGGTTTGCCGACGAGCCGCAGGCTGCCGACGCTCGAGCAAGTGCGTGGCCCGGGAGCGCCGCGGAGGTTCGGCCTGGCGCTCGCCGAAACGGTGGTCGGGCGCGGCACCCAGGCCAACGTGACGATCGACAGCGCGCTCCTCTCGCGACGGCACGTCGTATTTCGGCGCAACGGCCCGGAGGTCACGCTCTCGGATCTCGAGAGTGCCAATGGCGTCTACGTGAACGGCGTCAAGGCGCACTCTGCGGTGCTGCACGAGGGCGACACCATCCAAATCGGAGACGTGGTGTTCGTGCTGCACGAGGCGCCCGCGTGAGCGAGCCCGCATTCGTGCGCTTCTGGGGCACGCGCGGCTCGATCCCGACCCCGGGACACAAGACGCGCCGCTTCGGCGGCAACACCTCCTGCGTCGAAATCCGCGTGGGCGACCTCGAGCTCGTGTGCGACGGCGGCACCGGCCTGCGCGAGCTCGGCCTCGATCTCTTGCAGCGTGGGCGCCAGAAGATCGAGGCGCACTTCTTCTTCAGCCACATGCACTGGGATCACATCCAGGGCTTCCCGTTCTTCGTCCCCGCGTACGGTCCCGACAGCGAGCTCTTCGTGTACGAGACGTCCGCCGGCGACGATCGCGTTCAGAAGCTGCTCCACGGGCAGATGCGCTCGGAGTATTTCCCGGTGGAATTCGGCGATCTCGGCGCCCGCATCACGGCGCGCCATTTCGAGCAAGACGTCGTCTCGCTCGGCTCGATTCGCGTCCGCTGCTTCGAGCAGCGCCATCCGGGTAGGAGCTTCGCCTACTCGTTCGAGCTCGGCGGCAAGAAGATCGTTTATGCGACGGACAGCGAGCTCGACCTCCTGCTCGAGAACCGCGAGCAATCGCTCGCCGATCGCGACGTGCTCCGGCGCCTGCCGGATGCGCTCGTCGGGTTCGTCGAAGGTGCGGATCTCTTGATCGCCGACGGGCAATACACGGACGACGAGTATCCGAAGAAGGTGGGTTGGGGGCACGCGCGCGCGAACACGGTGGCCGACCTCGCCCACCAGGCGGGGGTCAAGCAGTGCGCGGTCTTCCACCACGACCCGATGCATTCGGACGAGCTCGTCGACCAAAAGATTCAAGGGGCCACGGCGCGGCTCGAGCGCCTGGGCGCGAAGACGCTGCTTTTCGGCGCGCGCGAGGGGCTCGAGCTGAAATTCTGAAATAGTCGGTCACGAAATCGGAGCGAGGGAGCACATGGCTTCGGACAGGTCGGAGAAGCACTTGGACGCCGCCATCAGCACCGCTGCGGAGCTCGCTCGAGCCGACGAGGGGGGCAGCCCCCGAAACGAGCCAGCCTCGGATCGCGACATCGTGCTCGCCATCCAGCGGGGCGATCGGCGTGGCGCGCTGTCCTTGTGTGCGCGCCGGCACGGAGCGGCGCTCGGGCGACTGTGCATGGCGTTGCTCGGCTCGCAGGTGGAGGCCGACGACGCGGTGCAGGAGACGTTGCTCGCCGCGCACGCGGGGTTCGACGACTTCCGGAGCGACGGCTCCTTGCGCGCGTGGCTCTACGGCATCGCGCGGCGGCGCTGCGCGCGCGTGAAGGAGCGGCGCGGCGCGGTCGAGGCAGGCACCGACGGCGCCGACGAGCGCACGGCGGACGAGCTGCTCGACGTGCGGCGACGCGCCGAGCAGGCCCGCGAGCTCCTCGAGCGCGTGCGCCCCACCGAGCGTGAGGCGCTGCTCCTGCGCTACGGCGCGGAGCTCAGCTTTCGCGAGGTGGGTGAAGCGGTGGGGGTCGACGAGGCGACGGCGCGCAAGCGCGTCTCGCGAGCGCTCGCGCGGTTGCGCGAGCTCGTGAAGGAGTGAACGATGGCGAGCACGAACCAGAGCGAGCGCTGCGCCGAGGTCCTCGAGCACCTCGGCGAGGTTTTGGACGGCACGGCGAGCACGGAGCTCCAGGGTCACGTCGCGGAGTGCGATCGCTGCCGCGACGTCAGGCACGAGGCAGAGGAAGCACGGCGACTCGCAGCGTTGGCCGGGCTCGATCATCGGCCGGTGGCGGACCTCGAGGCGCGCGTGCTCGCAGCGCTCGACGCGCGCGACGACGCGAAGCCGACGCCCGACACGGTGAAATCGCCGGCGACGGCGAAGTCTGAGGCAAAAGGCGGGCAAAAGGCGGCGGAAGAGCGCGAGCGAAAGACCGCGAAGGCGCCCGCGCGAAGCGGGACGTCTCCGCGCGTCGCGGTGCTGGTCACCGGCTTTGCACTCGCTGCTGCGGCAGCGGTCGTCGTGTTGCGCCAGGGCCCGGGGACGGATGCCGCGGGGGGCTGGTCGGGAACGATCGAGCGCGTGGCGAGCGCCCAGGGCAAAGGCGGAGTGCTCGTGTGTGATGCCTCCGGCAAGAAGTGCGACGCGGGGGCGGCAGGCGCGCTGATCGAGCGTGGCGGGCGCGTGAAGACCGACGCTTCGACGCGCGTGGCGGTGAAGCTCTCGGACGGCAGCGTCGTCACGCTCGATCGGAGCACCGAGCTTCTGCTCTTGGGGGGTGATGCGCGCGGCGCACGCCTTTCGTACGGCGGCCTCGTCGCGGACGTGACGCACCAGAAGAGCCAAGCGCGCTTCGAGCTGCCGGTGGGCGGAGTGACCGTCCATGGGACGAAGTTCGCGCTGCGCACGCAAGGCAAGTCCGCGAGCGTGGACGTGACGCGTGGCAGCGTCACGCTGGCGGACGGGCGCGAGCGCAGCGTCCGCGTCTCGGAGGGAGAGAGCGGGCGGCTCGAGCCGGATGTCGAGCCGTTCGTCGAGTATTCGAGCGCGCTCGCCGACTCGCTCGGCTGGAGCGACGAGGCGTTCGGGGAGGAGCGTGCCACGATCGCGGGGCGCGGGCTCGGCGAGCTAAAGGCCAGAAAACCGGGGCAAACGGAGGAGCGCGCCAACGCCGTGGTCCTCGCCTCCCACGACGTGCGGGTCCGGATCTCGGGTGTGGTCGCGCGCACGGAGATCGAGGAGGTGTTCGAGAACCACAGCGACGACGTGCTCGAAGGCATCTATCGCTTCCCGCTACCGCCCGACGCGCAGATCGAGCGGCTCGCGCTCGACGTCGACGGCAAGCTCGAGAACGGCTCGTTCGTCGATCGTGACCGCGCCGCCGCGATCTTCCGCGGCGCCATCTTCAACGCCGCACCGAAGCAGCCGAAGCCGGTCGAAGAAATCGTCTGGGTGCCGGGGCCCTGGCGCGATCCGGCCTTGCTCGAATGGCAGCGCGGCGGGCGCTTCGAGCTTCGCGTCTTCCCGATTCCGAAGCGCGGGCAGCGTCGCGTCGTGCTCGCCTACACAGAGGTCGTGAAACCGGCGGGCGGCGCGCGCCGCTACACGTACCCGCTGGCCGCCGATCCGAGCGGCGCCGCGCGCATCGGCCATTTCTCGCTCGATCTCGAGGTGCGTGGCCACGATCCGAGCTTCGGCGTCCGCCCGATGGGTTACGCGCTCGAGCGGCGACAGAGCGCGCCCGACACGACGGCGCTGCGGGTCGGCGCGACGAGCTTCGCCCCCACCGGGGATCTCAGCGTCGAGTACGCACTCCCGGGCAGCGCGCGCGAGCTCACGGCGTGGACGTACCTCGAGCCCCGCTCCGATGCGCCGAGCGCCGGGGCGGTCGCAAGCCCGGGCGGTGTCGACGACGGCGCGCCGTACGTCGCCCTCGCCTTGCATCCGAAGCTGCCGCGCCCGGAGCGCGAGTCGGGGCGCGGCGTGGCGATCGTCGTCGATACGAGTCGCTCGATGCTGGGCGCAAGCTACGCTCGCGCGAGCGCGCTCGCCGTGCGGCTTGCCGGCGAGCTCGACGAAGCCGACCGGCTCACCGTGCTCGCGTGCGGCGTGGACTGCGAGGTGCTCGGCTCGGGATCCGGGCTCGCTCCCGGACCGGCGGCAGCCGCGCAGGTGCGGACCTTCCTTGCGCGGATCACGCCGGAGGACGCCTCCGACGTCGTCGGCTCGGTAGAGCGCGCGCTCGGCGAGCTGCGTGGCGCGCTCGGTACGACGCGACGCGTGATTTACCTCGGCGACGGCGCGGCGACGGTGGGACAGGTGAAGCCCGGCAGCATCGAGCGCGCCGTCGGACGTGCGGTTCTGCGGATCCCCGCGGCCCTCGTCGCGGTCGCGGTGGGCTCGGAGTCGGATCCGGCGACGCTCGACGCCCTCGCCCGCGGCGGGGACGGTGTCATGTTGCCGTACTCGCCGGGCCGCTCGATCTCGGAGATGACCTACGCCGTGCTCGGCGCGAGCTACGGCAACGCGCTCGCCAACGTGAGCGTGACGCTGCCCGAAGGTTTGAGCGCCGTGGCGCCCGCGCGGCTGTCGTCGATCCCGGCGGGAGGGGAGGCGTACGTCCTCGCGCGCATGAACAACGCGGAGACGGCGGGCGATGTCGTGCTCCGCGGTCGCGTCGGCGGGAAGCCGTTCGAGCAACGGTACCCGGTGGCGTTGAAGGCGAGCACGGCTGCCGGCAACGCCTTCGTGCCGAGGCTCTATGCGGCCGCGCGTCTCGCCGATCTCGAGCGTGAGGGCACGGACGCGGCCAAGACGGAAGCGATCGCGCTCTCGACGCGCTTCAGCGTCGCGAGCCGCTACACGTCGCTCCTCGTGCTCGAGAGCCCCGCGATGTTTCGCGCGTTCGGGCTCGAGAAAGCGACGAGCGCCGGCTCGTTCACGGGCGACGAGGCGGCGGAGAGCACGAGCGCCGAGGGAGCCGAGAAAGTCGACGGAACCGATGACGAGGCCGCGGAAGGTCGCGCAGCAACGCAGAACAAGCCCGAGGAGAGCTCGCGTTTCTCTTCGCTCGGCAGCGGCGCGTCGGCAGCGGGCGCCTTGGGCGGCTTGGCAGACACCGCGCAGAGCACCGAGGCCGCGCCGAAGAAGAAGAGCGCCTCGAGGGCGGAACCGAATTTCGCTCCGGGGCCGCCGGTGCCCACCGCCGCGCCGGCGCCGGCCGCGAAACCCGCGCCCGTGAGCCCGCGCGCCATGGGGAACACCGGCGCGGACGTACTCGAGCTCGAGCAGCAACGCGACGAGTTTCGCGAGCGGCCGCGCCGCATGATTCCGATGCGACGCATCTGGGAGCGTGCCGGCGAGATCTTCCCGCTGAGTGGCCCGCTGCCGAAGAACCTCGCGCTCGACGAGTTGAAGGTGCGCGTCCAATCGGAGTACGACCGCAACCCGAACCGCCGCGACGCGCTCAAGCAGCTCTTCGTCGCTCTCTTGCGCGCCGGGCTCGTCGACCAAGCAGCGCCGCTCGCGGAGCGCTGGGCGGAAAAGGAGCCGCTCGACGCCGAGGCCCTCACCGCGCGCGCCGACGTGCTCGCCGCGCGTGGCGAGCGGGCGCAAGCCATCCGCGTGCTCGGCAGCGTCCTCGACGCGAAGCCCGGCGACATCGCGTCCGCGAAGCGACTCGCACGGCTCGAGCGCTGGTCGGGACGGCCCGGGCTCGGCTGCCGCTTCAGCGTCGCCATTGCCGAGCAGCGGGGCTCCGATGCGGCGCTCCTCGCAGATGCGGTGCGCTGCGCGCGCGAAACCCTGGACGGCGCCGTCGCGAGCGAGCTCATCGAGAGCGCGGCACCAGCAACGCGCGCGGCCGCCGAGAAGCTACTCGCGGGACCGCGACCCGACGATCAGGAGCTTCGTGGCGACGTTCGCCTCGAGGCCCATTGGCAAGGCGACGCCGATCTCGATCTGGCTCTCGTCGATCCGGACGGACATCGGGTCTCGTGGCTCGGCGCGCCGACGCGCGGGATCATTACCGCCCGCAGTGCCACGAGCGAGCACGAGGAAGCACTCGCCTTGACGGGCGCCAAGGCCGGCGACTACGCGATCGAGCTCGTTCGCAGCAGCGGAACCGCCCCGAGCAGCGGCGAGGTGACGGTGAGCATCGCCGGCACGACCCGCCGTCTCCCCTTCACGATCGACGGGCCGCGCGTGCGGATCGGGTACGCGCGCATCAGCCTGCACCCGCGGCTGGTCCCGCTGTGAGCGCTCGCGTCAGCTCGGCAGCTTCACGCTGTCGAGCAGCTTGTAGAAGGTCGCCTTCGCGGCCGCGACCGTCGCCTTCGGGCCGGTGAGCTTGAAGAAGTACGGGCCCCCGGGCGTTTCGACGATGGCGCCGAGCAAGGAGTAGCCGCCCTTGAGCTTGGCGTCGGCCTTCGGCGGCATGCCCATCGCGCCGGCGGCAAAGCTCGCCGACTCGATCTCGACGGTGTGCGTGACGAGGCCGTTGGACGATCGGTCGGCGCGCTTCACGTCCTCGAGCTTGGCGTCGGGGAACTGTTTCACCCAGCGATCCACGTTGGCTTCGACCGCGCCGCCCTGGCCGGGGCCGAAGTAGAACACGCCGAGCTCCCCGTCTTCCTTCTCGCCTTCGACGTGCGGAATCACGTAGGTCGCCTTGCGCATCGAGCTCCCGCGCTCCGAACGTTTCCACTCTGGAGGATCCACCCACGTGACTTGCGAAGGCAGGGGAGTGTGCGCCGCAGGGGACGCTTGCCCGCTTGGCGTCGACTGAGGAATCAACGAAGGGCCGACTTTGTTCGTGGGCTCGGGCGCTTTCTTGCAGCCGAAGACCGCGAGAGCGACGAGGACGGGAACCACTATGCCAGCGCGTCGGAGCACGCGTCCCGTATAGCATGCATCGTTCTTGCATGATACGAGGCTCGGGATGAGCATCACCGCGGTGCGGCCCATGTATTGGGCCATCTTCGGAGCCGTCGTGCTGCTCTCGCTGCTGCTCGACCGTGCCGTGTTCGGCGGGCCGAAGCCGCGCGTTTCGTTCCGTGAAGCGCTGATTCGCAGCGTCTTCTTCGTGCTCGTGGGCCTCGGGTTCAGCGCCGTCATCTGGGTCGCGGAGGAGGGGAACCTCAACGCCGTCTTCACCTACCTCCTCGCCTACGTCGTGGAGGAGTCGCTCTCCGTCGACAACCTGTTCGTCTTCCTCGTGCTGTTCACGTACTTCCGCGTGACGGAAGCGCAGCAGCAGCGTGTGCTCGTGTGGGGCATCGCCGGCGCGATCGTGATGCGCGCCGTGTTCATCTTCCTCGGCAGCGAGCTTTTGCACCGCTTCCAGTGGATGATCTTCGTCTTCGGCGGCTTCCTCTTGGTGACGGGCGCGAGGCTCCTGTTCAAGAAGGACGAGGAGGTGAACCCCGAAGACAACATCGCGCTCAAGCTCGCTCGCCGCTACCTCCGAACCACCACCGAAGCGAACGGCGACAAGTTCTTCATCGTGAAGGACGGCAAGCGCTACGCGACGCCCCTATTTTTGGTGCTCGTCGTGGTCGAGTTCACCGATTTGCTGTTCGCGGTCGATTCGGTGCCGGCCGTCCTGGCGATCTCGAGCGACGTATTCGTCGTGTACACGTCGAATATCATGGCGATTTTGGGCTTGCGTGCGCTCTACTTCCTGCTGGCCGGCATGATGAGCCGCTTCCAGTACCTGGGCACGGGCCTCGCCGTCATCCTGATCCTGATCGGCGCGAAGATGGTCGCTTCTCCCTACTATCACGTGTCTTCTCTGCACTCGCTCATCGCGATTGGCGCCGTTCTCGCCATCGCCGTCATCGCTTCGCTCGCGAAGAGCTCGGACCGCTCGGAGCTTCAATGACGAGCTCCGTCTTCGCGGAACGCTCGAGCGGAGTGCTGCTCCACCTCACGTCGTTGCCCGGACCCCACGGCGGCGGCGACCTCGGCCCCGCCGCGCATCACTTCGCGGAGTTCCTGGCGCGCTCGGGTCAGCGCTACTGGCAGATGCTGCCGGTCGTGCCCCCCGGGGGCGGCGACTCGCCCTACGACAGCCCGTCTGCGTTCGCGGGCAGCCCGTGGCTCGTGAGCCTCGAGCTCCTCGCCCGCGCCGGCTTGCTCGACGCCGAAGACTTGATCGCGCCAGGGCGGCTGCGCGAGGCGCCGCGGACGCTCTACAACTCCGCGCGGCGCTTCCGTCAGCGGCGGCTGAAACAGGCCTTTGCCCGCTTTCTGCAGCGGCCGGAGGCACGGCGCGAGCTCGACGCCACGCTCGACGCGCACCGCGGCTGGCTCCCCGACTACGCGCTGTTCGGCGCGCTCAAGCGGGCGCACGGGGGGAAGCCGTGGACGGCGTGGCCCAGCGCGCTCGCGCACCGCGAGCCGTCCGCGCTCGAGCAGGCACGGCGCGAGCTCCGGTCGGATTTCGACTTCGAGGTGTTCGTGCAGGGCGAGTTCTCGAAGCAATGGTCCGCGCTCAGGCGCCATTGCAACGAGCTCGGCGTGCGCCTGCTCGGGGACGTGCCGATGTTCGTCGCGCACGACGCCGCCGACGTCTGGGCCAACCAAGCGCTCTTTTTGCTTCACCCCGACGGGAGCAAGCGGGTCGTCGCAGGCGTACCCCCCGACTACTTCAGCGCCGACGGCCAGCTCTGGGGCAATCCCATCTACGACTGGGGCCGCCTCAAGGAGACCGGCTACACGTGGTGGATCGCGCGCCTGCGCACGACTCTAGAGCGCTTCGACGCGCTCAGGCTCGACCACTTCATCGGCTTTCATCGCTACTGGGAGGTGCCGGCCGGCGCGTCCTCGGCCAAAGACGGCCATTTCGTCGAGGCGCCCGGGCACGATTTCCTCGGTCGCCTGCGCGACGCGCTCGGTCAGCTGCCCTTCGTTGCCGAGGATCTCGGCGTGATGACCGAAGGCGTCGTGCAGCTGCGCGACGACTTCGAGCTCCCCGGCATGCGCATCCTCACCTTCGCGTTCGGCGGCGATTGGCGCGAATACCAGCCGCATCGTTACCCTCGGCGGGTGGTGGCGTACACGGGCACGCACGACAACGACACGCTGTGCGGCTGGCTCGACTCCTTCGAGCGCGAGCGCGATCCGCGCCGCCGCGCCGAGCTCGAAGGCGAGCGCAAGCGCGCCCTCGCTTACGCGGGCAGCGATGGCAACGACGCGCACTGGGACCTCGTGCGCACGCTGGTCGCCTCCGTCGCCGACACCACCATCTTCCCGATTCAAGATCTGCTCGGCCAAGGCACCGAAGCGCGGATGAACGTCCCCGGCGTCGCCCATGGCAACTGGACCTACCGAGTCCGAGCCGAAGCCCTGAGCCCTGCGCTCGCCGAACGCTTGGCCCGCCTCTGCGACGTCTACGAGCGAATCCCCCAAGGCATTCGCCGCACCCCGTAACCCCATGAGCGAGGCCGCCCGTCCGCGCATCCCGAGAAGCCTCGCGCGGCTCGCCCTCCTCCTCGCTCTCCCCCGCCTCGCCCTCGCCCAAGCTCCGGCGCCGGCCCCGGCTCCCGCAGTAGCTCCCTCCGCTGCCGCGCCCGCGCCCGCTCCCTCCGCCCCTTCCACTCCCTCTAGCCCTAGCCCCGCCCCTAGCGCCGCCCCTGACGCGAGCGCTCCGCCCAGCGACGCTCCCGCTCCGACTCCCGCCCGCGCTCCCGCCCCTCCCTGCCCCGCCTCCTGCGGTCCCGAAGCCGAGCATTCGAGCACCCGCGTCCGCTACGAGCTCGCGGGCATCGTCGTTCGTGGCAACAACCGCACCAGCACGCGCGTGGTCATGCGCTACGTCCCGTTCCACACGGGCGACATCATCGACGTTAGCGACAAGGCCTTCGAGCTCCTCCGCTATCGCTTGCTCGGCACGGGCTTCTTCCGCGACGTCGATCTGTCGCTCGAGAAGGGCACGCGGCGCGGCCAAGTCCTGCTCGTGATCGAGGTGCAGGAGCGCAACACCATCGTCATCAACGACATCTGGATGGGGCTCTCCAAAGACGCCGACGTCCAGGGCAAGGTCGAGGACAGCGGCCGCCCCCTCAGCGCCTACGCGGGCATCGACGTCGCCGAAACGAACCTCGCGGGCACCGGCATCACGCTGGGCGGCGCCGCGGCGTTCGCGCAGAACCAGCTCGCCCTGCGCATGCGCATGGTGGATCCGGCCTTTTTGAGCAGCGATTGGATGGTCGACGCCACGCTGCTCTACACGAACGCGCACGACTTCTTCGGCAATGCCGCGGTGCGCCAGGCGGACGCTCCGGGCGGCACGCCGAACCTCCTCTACAACGATTACGCGGTCGTCGCGTACAAGCGCTTCGGCGGCATCCTCGGCGTCGGGCGCGATCTCGGCGTCTCCACGCAGGCGTGGCTCCACTACCGGCTCGAGACGCTCAACGCGAGCTACCCCGCCCTCGCGTCGCACAACCGCGGCTACGACCGCGAGCCGATCGACTTTCACATCATTCGCGGCAACAGCGTGCTCTCCACGCTGCGCGGCACGCTTCAACACGACACGCGCGACCACCCGTTTTTGCCGACGCGGGGCTGGCTCGCCACCCTGAACATGGAGTTCGCGCTGCTCCCTGCGGCGCTCGACTACGACTATCAAAAGATCGAGGTCGGCGCGCAGCACTGGTGGTCACTCGGGTGGCACCGCCACGTCGTCGCGCTCCAGCTCTACGGCGGGGCGATCGCGGGCAACGCGCCGTTCTTCGAGCAATTCTACGTCGGGGATTTGAGCGACTTTCTCCCCGATCGCGTGCTCGGGATGAACTTCGACCGGCGCCCGCCGCCGAACTTCCTGGGCACGCAGATCGTCGAGGAGCGCTATGGCAATTACGCCGCCAAGATCACGGCCGAGTACCGCATCCCGCTCTACCGCGGGAGACGCTCGATCTACGGCGTCGACTTCTTCGCCGGCGGCGGCGTCTACGGACTCGCGAGCGCGCGCGACATCTCGAACCCGCCGACCGGGTACACGGGCGCTGCGCGCATCCCCATCGATCTCACCGCCACGCTCGGCGTGCGCGCCGACACCGCCGTCGGCGGCTTCTACTTCTCGCTTTCGAACGCCCTCGGGTTCGTCCTGGTCGGCAAGGGCCCCGCGGGGGACCATCCGTGAGGCGTCGCCGCAAGGAACGCTTGCGGCTCGCGGGGCTCGTGCTCGCGGGAGCGCTATCCATGAGCCGAGCCGCCACCGCTCAGGCCGAGCCGCCCGCGCCCGTCCAGCGCGAGGCGGAGCTCACCTGGGACACCGACCGGGGCCTGCTCTACCTCGACATCGCCTTTCGCGACGTGCTCGACGCCAACATTCGCGGGAAGCTCTCGCGCGGCTTGCCCACGACGGTGGTGCTCACGGCCACCGTGCAGCGAGCCGGCAGCAACGAGCCCATCTCCACGACCACGCAGACCTGCCGCATCACCTGGCACGTGTGGGAAGAGGCGTATTATCTCGAGATCGTACGCCCCGGGGCGACGCAGACGCGCTGGACGACCACGCTCGAGGGCGTCCTCAGGCGGTGCGCCGAAGCGCATCGGCTCCTCGCCGGAGACGCGACCCAGGTCTCGCCGGCGGCGGCGCTCTACGCGCGGGGTAGCATCCAGATCAATCCCGTGAGCCCCGAGGTCCTGCAGAAGCTCCAGCGCTGGGTGATGCGTCCGAGCAGCACGGGCACCGCCGCCCCGGGCGACGCGCTCTTCAGCACGTTCACGGGACTTTTTCTGCAGCGCATTGGCGACGCGGAGCGCGAGGTACGCTTCTTCACGCGACCGAAGCTTCCCGTTCGCTTCAGCAGCAAGCAAGAGGAGAAGCGCCCATGACGCCTTGGTTTCCGATCGCCCTCAAGCTCTCGGGACGCCGCTGTCTGGTCGTGGGCACCGGCGAAGAAGCCGAGGCACGCGCCGCAGCGCTCCGCGAGGCCGGCGCCGACGTCACCCGCAGCGCGAGCTTTCAGCCGAGCGACCTCGACGGCGTTTGGCTCGCGGTGCTCACGACTCGCGAC
>DATMCL010000162.1:0-11337 GCA_035558375.1 Polyangiaceae bacterium | reverse complement strand
CCCGACGAGCCGCTCGCGCCCGACGAGCCGCTTGCGCCAGACGAGCCGCTGCTGCCGCCCGCGTCCGCGTTGCCCGAGCCGCCGCTCGAGCCGCTGGTGCCGCCCTCGTTCATCGAGCCGCCCTTGCCGCTCGTGCCGCTCGTGCCGCTGCTCCCGCCATTCCCGCTCGAGCCGCTCGAGCCGCTATTGCCGCCCTTGCCCGTTCCACTCGAGCCGCCGCTCGCCTTGCTGCCGGAGCTTCCGCCGGAGCTCTTCGAGCCCGAGGCACCGCTCGAGCCACCGCTCGCGACGCTTCCGGCGCTGCCGCCGGTGCCCGCGGGAGAATCCTCGTCCGAGCCGCTGCAGCTCGCGGTCGAGAGCAGCGTGAGCACCGCACCCAAGCCCAAGATCGACGTTCGCAATAAGACCATCGCGCGCACCTCGGCTCGAAAATTTATCCGAGAACGGCCACGCGAACCAGCCGCGGCGAGTCTGTACAAATCTGATTTCCCCCACCTTTGCGCACATACGAACACCGCGCCCCCGGCACGCGCACCGCAATCGCTCGCGTGAATTCGAATCGCGCGGTCAGCCGGCGCGCAGGCGCTTCACCGCTTCTGCAACGTCTTTTCCGCCGACGCTCGCCCCGGTCGTCTTGAGATGCTTCATCGCGATGCCGGTCGCTTGCCCATCGTTGCCCGCACCGCGGATGGCGTCGCGCACGGGCTCGAGCGCGGCGACGATCGCGTCGACGTCGAGCACCTTCGGCAAGAACGCCGAGAGGATGCGCGTCTCCTCCTCGAGCGCGTGACGCCGTTCGGCGTCCGGCCCACTCGCGAGCGACTCGTCGTTCGACTTGATGAGCTTCCTCAGGATCGCGCGGGCCTCCTCGTCGTCGCCTTTTCGCCCCTCGCGCGCGGCCTCGGTCGTGATCTCGCCGACCGCGACGCGCAGGATCTCCTTCTCGATGACGTTGCCGGCCTTCATCGCGCGAAACATCTGGGCCTTGATTTCGTCGAGCAGCATGGCGTCTCCCGAAGAGCTACCATGCTTTCCACCGCAGGAGGAAACCCATGACCATCGAAGTAGGCTCTCGTCTTCCCGATGCCACGTTGCGCGAATCGATCGAGTTCGGCGCGGCGTGTCCGATCGCCCCGAATCCGGTCAGCGTCGCGGAAGCGTCGCGCGGCAAGCGCATCGTGATCTTCGGACTCCCCGGCGCCTACACCTCGACGTGCTCGGCCCAGCACGTGCCGAGCTACCTCGAGAGCTACGACGCGCTCAAGCAGAAGGGCGTCGACGAGATCTGGTGCGTCTCGGTCAATGACGGTTACGTGATGGCCGCCTGGGGACGCGAGCAGAAGGCGCTCGGCAAGATCCGCTTCCTGGGTGACGGCGCCGCCGAGTTCGCCACCAAGCTCGGCCTCACGCGTGACCTCACGAGCTCGGGCATGGGGATCCGCATGCAGCGCTGCTCGCTTCTCGTTCAAGACGGAGTCGTGAAGAGCCTGCACGTGGAGGCGCCCGGCAAGTTCGAGGTGAGCGACGCCGCCACGATGCTCAAAGACCTCGCCGCCGTGTAAGACAATGTGGGAGCGATCTGCATCAACCTTCGGGGTGATGGTCGGACCGGCACCGTTCGGAAACAGAGCCATGCTAGACCCAACGTTGGTTGGGTCATGGGAACGGTCACTGCCAGCGGTTCGTCGAAGCTCTTCGACAGCGATGCGGCGGCGCGCGAAGCGGTGCGGGCCGCGCTCCAGGGACTCGGCGGCCGGCAGCCGAGCGTCGGATTTCTGTTCGCCTCGCCCGCGCACGACCTCGGTCGCGCCCTGCGCGCCGCACGCGAAGCGTCACGAGCGACCGTCATCGGGTGCTCCACCGCGGGGGAAATCACCGAACGAGGGCTAACGCACGGGGGGCTCGCGCTGCTCCTCGTCGCCTCCGACACGATCACGGCTCACGCGGGGTTTTCGCTCGGCCTGCGCAGCGACGCGCGGAGTGTGGCCGATCGCCTCGACCACGGCCTCGCCGAGGCGGGCGAGGCAGCGGCCAACGACGGCCGCCCCCACCTCACGAGCGTCGTGCTCGCCGACGGGCTTGCAGGCACGGGCGAGAGGCTCGTCGACGACCTGCACGGACGTGGCGTGCAGGGCGCGCAGATCGTCGGGGGCGCTGCGGGCGACGAAGGGAAATTCCAGAGCACCGTGGTCGGCGCCGACACGCAGGCGGCGCGCGACGCCGTGGCCGCGCTGCACGTCTTCGATGCCACGCGCTGGGGCGTCGGGGTCAACCATGGCCTCCGTCCGACGACAGCGCGAATGCGCGTGACGCGCGCGACGGGCAACGTCGTGCACGAGCTCGACGGGCGCCCCGCATTCAGCGCCTACCAAGAGCATGCGGCGACGCGCGGCGTCGACCTCGCCCGAGAGCGGGCCTCGCCGTACCTCATCGGCAACGAGCTCGGCGTCCATTCCTTCGACAAGATCGAGCGCGTGCGCGCGCCGCTCCGCGCCGGTAGCGACGGCTCGCTCAGCTGCGCTGCGGAGATCCCCACGGGCTCCATGGTGAGCATCCTCGACGGCGACCCCGACAGCATGATTCACGCGGCGCGCGCCGCTGCCACGGAGGCGAAACAAGGCCTGGGCGAGCGCCGCGCCGCCGGCGTGCTGCTCTTCGACTGCGTGTGCCGCGGCATGATCCTGAAGAGTAAGTTCCAGCGCGAGCTCGAGGCCGTGCGCTCGACCTTCGGCGACGTGCCGGTCGCCGGGTTTCTCACCTACGGTGAAATCGCTCGCTACCGCCGCCGGCGCGACGGCTGGCACAACGCCACGGCCGTCGTCGTGGCGATTCCAGCCTAAGCGGCGCGGCCCGCTCGACGCGGGTTAGCGTTCCGGGCCGAACCTGCTACTACCCGGCCCCCATGGCAGCCATCGAGGTCGACGACGTCAGCAAGGCCTACGGCGGGAAGAAGCTCTTCCTCGAGGTCCGGACGACCTTCAGCCCCGGGCGCCGCTACGGCCTCACCGGACCGAACGGCGCCGGCAAGTCCACGTTCCTCAAGATCCTATCGGGCGAGATTGAGGCCGACACGGGCGCGGTTCGGCGCCCCGAGCGGACCAGCGTCCTCAAGCAGGACCAGTTCGCGTTCGAATCCTGGCGGGCCATCGACGTGGTCATGATGGGCAACGCCAAGCTCTGGGCGGCCATGTCCGAGAAGCATGAGCTGCTCGGCAAGGCGAATCTGACCGATGCCGAGGGGATCCGGCTCGGGGAGCTCGAGGGCACGATCGCGGAAGAGGACGGCTACACCGCCGAATCCGACGCCGGCGAGCTCCTCTCCGGTCTCGGCATTCCCGAGACCGACCACGAGAAGGTGATGAGCGAGCTGCCCGGTGGCCGCAAGCTCCGCGTCCTCCTCGCCCAGGCCCTATTCGGGCGCCCCGACGCGCTCCTGCTCGACGAGCCCACGAACAACCTCGACATCGACAGCATCCGCTGGCTCGAGCGCTTCCTCTCGAGCTACCGCGGCGTCCTCATCACGATCTCGCACGATCGCCGGTTCTTGAACCGCATCTGCACGCACATCGCCGACATCGATTACGAGACCATCATCGTCTACACGGGCGGCTACGACGAGATGATCCGCGCGAAGGGCCAGGTGCGCGCGCGCGTCGAGTCCGAGAACGCCGACCGCTCGAAGAAGATCGAGCAGCTACAGGACTTCGTCGCGCGCTTCGGCGCCGGCACGCGCGCCTCGCAGGTCCAGAGCCGCAAGAAGCAGATCGATCGCCTCTCGCTCACGGACCTCAAGCGCTCGAACATCGAGCGCCCCTTCATTCAGTTCCTCGTCAAGAAGCCCTCCAGCAAGCAAACGCTCACGATCGACGGGCTCGACAAGGCCTGGCCCGAAGTCACGGTCTGCAAAGGCTTCCGCGCGGTCGTCACCAAGGGCGAGCGCGTCGCGATCATCGGCCGCACTGGCGTCGGCAAGACCACCCTCTGCAAAATGCTGATGGGCGAGGTGAAGCCCGACGCGGGCAAAATCGAGTGGGGCACCGGCACCAGCATCGGCTACCTCGCCCAGGATCACCGCGCGGACATCCCGAACGGCCAGACCGTCACGCAGTTCCTGCACTCCTTCGACCAAAAGGCGAACCTCCAGGAGATCCGCGGCCTCCTCGGCCGCATGCTCTTCAAGGGTGAGGAAGGCATGAAGCCGACCGACGCCCTCTCCGGCGGCGAAGCCGTGCGCCTGATCTTCTCGAAGCTCATGCTCACGAAGGACAACGTCCTCGTCCTCGACGAGCCCACGAACCACCTCGACCTCGAGTCCATCGTCGCCCTCGGCGACGCCCTCGAAAAGTACGAGGGCACCGCCTTCGTCGTCACCCACGACCGCGACCTCGTCGCAAGCTTCGCGACGCGCATCTTCTCCTTCACCGAAAACGGCCTCATCGACTGGCAGGGCACCTACGACGACTACGTCGAACGCTTCGGCGGCGACGACGGCCCGGAAAAGAGCGCGAAGAGCAGCGAGCAGGAGACGACCGCCAGCGCCTAGCGGCACAAGGTAAGGTCAGGGTCAGAGGTAGGGCCTGCCCCCTGACGTTGCCCCTGACTCTGACCCGCCCCTGCTGGCCACAAAATACACGACCGCCCAGGCAGCCCATCAGGCCACCCAGGCGATCGTTAAGTTCACCCGACGCCCTACGCGTCGGGTCTCTGCTCAGTAGCGATCGCGACCGCGACCGCCGCCGCCACCGCCGCCGCGGAAGCCGCCACCGCCGCCGCCGCCGCCGCTGCGCTGGGGGCGCTCCTGCGCTTCGTCGACCTTGATCTGGCGACCGTCGAGCGTTTGACCGTTGAGCTGCTGGATGGCCGCGGCCGCCGCCTGGGGCGTGCCCATGGTGACGAACGCGAAGCCGCGCGGCTGACCCGTCTCGCGATCGGTGGGCATCGTCACCTCGCGCACCTCGCCGCAAGCGGCGAAGGTGGCCTCGATGGTGGCCTGAGACGTACCGAACGAGAGATTTCCTACGAAGAGACGATTACCCATGATGACTTTCTACTTACCGATCCGGAAAAGGGGAGCGCCCGTTTAGGGCGGAGCGCCCGGGGTGTCAACTGCTCCGACCGTCGAGGGGCCGGCGCCGTTTCTGACCCTGCCACCACGGACGCGCCGGCGGCTGGTCTGCCAGCGCGCGCTCCGGCTGGCGGAAACCATTGCCGGCCCCCCCTTGGGGGCGCGCCGCTTGCGCTCGCTCGGGGTGACGGAAACGATCGGCGGGACCTGCGCTCGGACGCTCGGAGCGCGCACGCTCGGGCTGGCGAAAACGATCGCGCGGAGCCACGGGCTGCCGCTCGAACGGGGCGCGTTCGGGCTGATGAAAGCCCTCGCGCGGGCCGGCGTTCGCTTGCCGTGGCGCGGCGCCGTGGCCGTTCGCCTCGCTCCGTGTCGCCTGCGCGGGGCTCTGCGGTGCATCGCCGGCTGCGGCAGAGGCACGCTCGCGGGCGACCTCGAGCACGTGCAGGCGATAGCGCAGGAGGCGCTCGATGTCGCCGAGCAACGGTCGCTCCTCGCGGTCGCAGAAGGAGATGGCGCGCCCCTGCGAGCCGGCGCGGCCGGTGCGCCCGATGCGGTGCACGTAGCTCTCCGGCACGTTCGGCAGGTCGAAGTTGAACACGTGCGACACGCCGTCCACGTCGATGCCGCGCGCGGCGATGTCGGTTGCGACGAGCACGCGCGTCTTGCCCTGCTTGAAGCCCATGAGCGCTCGCTCGCGGGCGTTCTGAGACTTGTTACCGTGGATGGCAGGCGCGACGATGCCCGCGCGCTCGAGCCGTCGCGAGAGCTTGTCGGCGCCGTGCTTGGTGCGCGTGAAGACGATGGCGCGCTCGATCTCCGCGCCGCGCAGGAGCTGCTCGAGGAGCTCGCCCTTCTGGTCCTTCTGCACGAAAACCACCGATTGCTCGATGGTTTCGGCCGCGGTGACCTTCGGCGTCACGGAGACGCGAACGGGGTCCTTCAGCATGCTCTGTGCGAGCTGCTCGATCGGGCGCGGCACCGTCGCCGAGAAGAACAGCGTCTGTCGCTCCTTCGGCAGCGCGCCGAGCACCCGGCGCACGTCATGGATGAAGCCCATGTCGAGCATGCGGTCGGCCTCGTCGAGGACGAAGTGCGCAACCTGGTCGAGCTTGACGAGCCCCTGCCCCATCAGGTCGAGCAGGCGGCCAGGCGTGGCGACGAGCAGCTCTGGCTTCTGGCGGAGCGCTTGCTCCTGGCGCTGTTGGCTCACGCCGCCGTAAATCACGGCGTGCCGCGCCTGGAGGTGCCGGCCGTAGGCCTCGATGCGCTCGGCGATCTGCGCCGCGAGCTCGCGCGTGGGCGTGAGAATGAGCACGCGCAGCGCGTTACCGCGCGGCAGGGTGGCGAGCTGATGCAGGATCGGCAGCACGAACGCCGCCGTTTTGCCGGTGCCAGTCTGCGCGCAGGCGAGCACGTCGCGCCCCGTGAGGGCTGCGGGAATGACCTCGCGCTGGACGGGCGTCGGCTCGAGATAGCTCTCGTCCGAGGTGGCGCGAACAATCGCGGGAAGCAGGCCGAGGTCGGAGAATGGATTGGGGATCGATGAATTCACTGTGGATCTTGGTTCTGCGGCGGACGCCGAGTGATTCTCGAGCGTCTTCTTGAAGAAGTTGGGGCGCGAGCGTGACCGCCGCGGGTCTCTGCGCCTGGCGGACACCCCGTGGGGCCGCTCTCCCTTTCGACCTACCGAAGCCGCGCTAATACGCTTTTCGGAATGCCCGCCGGGCGGGACGAACAGCGAGCGGACTCGCCGGTCAGGTCAGAAGGTGGCGGGGTTCTAGCTCAAGCTCGGGCGCTCGGCCACCCTTCGCGCGCAAATCGTTCCGGCCGTGGCGCCGGCAGCGCCCGCGGAAAGCCGCAAAATCAGTGGGAATCCGCGCGCCGGCGCACCTCGAGAGCCTTCAGCACGACCCCGAGCACTTCGCTCAGCACGTTATAGAAATTCCCGTCGCGCTCGCTCGCCGGGAGGATGGCGAGCCCGAGCGCTTCCTCGCCGTAGCAGAGCGGCAGGGCAAAGACGGAGCGCTTCGCGAGTTGCTCGAAGGCAGGCGGGACGAGCCGCTCGGTCGGGTAGGCGGTCATCTGCGGCTGGATGGTCTTCGAGTCGAAGCCGAAGGCGAGCTTCAGCTGGTCGACGGAGCCGGGGGTCGCGAACTCGGACACCACGCATGCGTCGATGCCGAGGTTCGGCATATGAGCCGCGAGCGCCGTCGACAGAAGCGCCTGCGGACCGAACATGCGCGCCGAAAGCTCGCGCGCCAAGCGATGCGTGAGGTCGTGAATCAGATCTTCGCGAGCCAAGCGCAGGCGCGTTGCTAGCTCGTCGGCGACGCGGCGGTTCTGCTCGAGCTCGCGCGCGCTTCCCGCCGCGAGCCGTCGCAGCAGCGGATCGAGGGCGCGCGCGAATTCGCCCTTGCTGCCGTGGATCTCCGCGGAGAGGGCGCGCAGCATCTCGTCGCTCGGCTGCTCGGCAACCGTGGTCGGCTCGTCGTCGTCGGGCTCGAGCGGCGGCGGCAAGTCAGTGGGGATGCACCCGCACGAGCGCCGCAGCACGAGCTCCGTCCCGAGCTCGGTCATGGGGGCGACCTCCTTGCCGCCGAGTATGTCGAGCAAGAGCCGCGCCGCCTGCGCGCCGAGGCGCTCGAGAGGCTGCCGCACCGTGGTGAGGGACGGCGAGTGGATGCGCGAGAGCGCCATGTCGTCGAACCCCACGACCGCCACTTGGTCGGGGACGGCGATGCGCCGCCGCGAAAGCTCGTCGATCACGCCGAATGCCGTGTAATCGTTGGCAGCGACGACGGCGTCGAGCTCGCCGACCGGCACCTGCCGCGTGTCGAAGAGCTCGATCATGGCGCTCGTACCGCTCTCGCGCGTGAATTCCCCCGACAGCACGAGCTCGGGATCGTAGGGGATCTCGTGCTCTTCCAGCGCGGCAACGTAGGCGCTGTGGCGCTCCTCGGCTTCCTGATTGCTCTCCGTGCCGCGAATGAACGCGATGCGGCGGTAGCCGTGGTGCTCGATCAGGTGACGCAAAAGCTGAGTCACGCCGTCCGAGCCGTCGATCCCGACGCTCGGCACGTCGGCCGCGACGCCGATGCTGCAGACGGGCAGCCCCTTCGCGCGCAGCCAGTCGCCCATCGCCTGAGCGCCGACGTACTGGCCGACGACGCTCGAAATCGAGAGCACGGCGTCCGCGTTGCTCCGATTGATGATGTCGAGCACGAACGCACGACCTCGACGCTCGGGGTGCGGGTCGTTCAATGCGCCGCCGACGCACGAGATGACGCTGCCCCCGGCCGACTCGATCACGCCGCGGGCCGCTTCGACCAGCGTCCACTCGTACTCGTCGCTCGCGAAATACGAAAAGATGGCGACACGCGGGCCGCCTCGGGGTCTCGACGTTACGGAGCCGGTCAATCTGCCCGGATGCTACCCTCGTGTCGGGACGACGTCACGAGCGCACACGTGACTGGATATTATCACCCCTGCTTCAGGAGTCGCTCAGGCTTCGGCGGCCGTACCGGGCTCGGTAAGGGCCAGGGGCCGCTCCACGGGCAAGACGCGAGTCTTGAGCATCTCAATCACCTGCTCTCGCGTGCGCTCTGGCGCCCCCTCGAGCGCGACGACGTGGTCCGCGAGGTGCGACCAGCGGCGCAGCATCAAGGACAGCCACACCTCGAAAAAATCGATCCCATCGAATACGAGCGAGTCGTTGCGCGCGTACTCGGGGAGAGCGCGCTCGAACTCGACCGGGTGCTGCGTCCAATGGCACGCCGGCTTCACGTGATGGAGCACGTGGTAGCCGTCGTTGAAGCAGCGCCGGTTGTAGCGCGTGTTGAGGCACGTGATGCTCGCGTGATAGGGATTTTCCGGGGAGCCGGCCACGACGAACGAGTGCTGCGCCCAGTTGCCCGCCATCATCAGGAAGCGCATCACGACCAGCGGAACGACGAGCACGACGAGCGTCGGCATCGGCCGCCACATGCCGAGCAGCACGGCGACGAGCCAGAAGCCGCCTTCCCCGATCAGCACGCGCCGGAACAGCTTCCACTGACGGCGGCGATAGAAGTAGAGCTCGAGCTCGAAGAGCCCGATCACGAGGAAGCGCAAGAAGTAGCGGAGCCAGTGGTCGAAGCGGTCGCGGCGAAACCGCATCGTCGAGCTCAGATCCGCCTCGAGATTCTCCTCGCGGTGGTGCATGCCGAGGTGATGCGAGAAGTAGGCGCCGGGCGTTTGGCCGAAAAATGGCCCGACGACCCACGGGATCACGTGATTGAACGCCCGGTACTGCTTCTTGAAGAGCGGGCGGTGCGACGTGCAATGGAGCATCAACGTGAAGCGATCGATGAGCCCCAGGAAAAGCACGAGCCAGTAGGCCGGCGCGACGAAACGCCACGGCACGTCGACGAAGAACAGCGCCACGCCGACCGAAGCGACCGCGAGACACTGAAGCGTGAGCCAGATGAACGCCACGTCGCGGGGATCGTTCAAGAGGCGCGCGACCGGCGAGAGGAAGGAAGGGGCGGACTCGGTCCGCGGGTCGGTGAGGTTCATGTCCAGACGGTTTCCTGGTACGCGAAATACTCGCTTTGCGCGCGGCCGCCAGTTTTGGGAGGTTAGGGGCGGATGGACGAGGATAGCACGGTCCCAGTCTCGCTCCGGCACTCGGTCCGGCTGGCGCGCGAGTACGTGATCCTGGTCCACAAGGCCCAGCGCAGGGATTTCGTCGTGCGAACCATTACCCGGCGCGAAGCCAACGGCGTGCCCCTGATGTCCGCGGAGATCGTGATCGCGGGGGAAGAGACGCGCGCGGAGTTTCCGCTCGCTCGCGAATATCCCCTGCACTTTCGCAAGACTTACTTTCCCGGGCGCCTGCACGGCGATCCGAAAGACGAGTTCGACCGCCAAACACGCGCGAGCGAGATCATCGGCATTCCTCCGCCGATCGGCCACGCGCCGACCGTCTTCCGCACCTGCCTCTTGCCGGGCGTGCCGTACTCGACGCTCTCGCCATTTGCCGCAGAACCGGAGGAAGCGAACATCCCGAAGGCGCACAAGTTGCCGTTGGCTCAAGCCGCCGGGCTCTGGCAGCTCGCCGAAAGCGCGTTCCGCCAAATCACCACGCTGCACGACGCGGGGCTCTCGCACGGCGACACCGAGCTCCACAACTTCGTCGTCTGCCCGTCGCCGCTCGAGATCTTGCCGATCGACTTCGAGGGCGCGGCGGAGCGCACCGGGCTCGCGAACGAGGACTGGGAGTACCGCGTGAAGAAGGACACCGCGCCGCTGCTTCGTCAGGCGGTGCTGCTCGAGTGCGCGCTCGGGACGCAGGTCGGTGCGTTCGCCGAGCTCGCGCGCTCGCGCATGAACGAGCTCTTCCGTGACGGCGAGCGCTTCCGGCGCGAGATCGAGCGACGCTCGGACCTCGACTGATCGCCACAAAAGACGAAGGCGAGAAGCCGGTGCTCCGGCTCCTCGCCCTGTCTTTCAGCTAGCCTCGTTCATGGGGGCGGCACGCGCCGCCCCCCCTCGCGGGGCCTACGCTGCTCAGCGGATGAACAGCATCTCTTGGTACGTCGGGAGCGGCCACTGATCGTCGGCGATCAGGCCCTCGAGCGCGTCCGCAGCGGTGCGGACGGTCGTCATGGCCGAGAGCGCCTTGTCGCGCAGGTGCTTGGCCTCGTCGAAGAGCGAGCTCGACTCGTGGGCGAGCGCTCCGTCGAGCGCCGTAATGCCCTTGTCGAGATCCGCGACCAGACCGGAGATCTGCTCGGACAGTTTGCCGCCGGCGGGGAGGGTGCCGGCGAGCTCCTTCGCGTAACGGAGAGCCGCGGGAAGGATCTGCGTCTTCGCCATCTTGGAGGTGAGCTTGGCCTCGACGAGCACCGTCTTCACGTACTGCTCGACGTAGATCTCGTAGCGACTGTGGAGCTCGCGCGGGCTCAGGATGCCGTACTTTTCGAAGGCCTGAATCACTTCGGGCTTCTCGAGCACGGGCAACGCCTCGATCGAGGTCTTGAGGTTCGGCAAGCCGCGCTTCTCGGCCTCGGCGTGCCACTCGGCGGAGTAGCCATTGCCGTTGAAGCACACCGCCAAGCTCTCCTTGGCGATCTCCGTGAGGAGCGCCTGGATCGACGCGTTCAGCGTCTTGCCGCTCGCCACCGATTGCTCGAGCTTGGTCGCGATGAAGTCGAGCGACTCCGTGATCGCCGTGTTGACGGCGATGAGCGGGCCCGTGATCGACTGACTCGAGCCGACCGCGCGGAACT
>DATMCL010000161.1:0-2822 GCA_035558375.1 Polyangiaceae bacterium | reverse complement strand
GTCGTTCCCGGACAATTCGCCGTGTTCGTCCGCGGCGAGCGCGTCCTCGGCGGCGGCGTCATTCGCGAGACGGTCGCGGCCGCGAGCGAAGCGACCAACGCCGAGACGAAGAGCCCTGCGACGCCGAGCACTCCCGCGTCGGCACCGGAGGCGTCGGCGTGAAACGCTCGCTCCTCGCGGTGCTTGCCGTTTCGCTCGGTGCGCTGAGCCTCGGCTGCAGCGTGGGCGAAGGCGAAGGCTGGGTTCGAAGCCAGCGGCTTTACGTCCAGAGCTGCGTCAACGGCAAGTTCGACCTTGGCCCCGACTTCTTCGGAGCGAACTCCTTTCGCGGCGACGCGCTCCAGATCCGCGTCCAGCGCGGCGACAACATCGAGGAGCTCTCCGACGGTCTCGTCGTGCTCGTGAACGATCTACCGACGCAGCGCGCGCTCGTGGGGCAGGCGACCAAGGTCGGCATGCCCGTGGGTGTTTCGCCGCCCGGTGTCCCCATCGTCTACAATTCCGATCCGCCGCCGGTGAGCCTCGCGCTCTACCTCCACGACAGCTGCCACGTCGAGAACGGCACCGTCTATTCGACCGCCGGTACCATCACGTTCAAGTCGCTCTTCAGCGGCGACCCGAACGAGGAATCCTCCGAGGATCGCCTGACCGAGGCGAGCTTCGATGCGACGTTCGCCGACCCGCGCGAGCTCGTGGGCCCGGGCGGAGACGATCCGAACCTGCAGAGCCAGGTGACCGGGTATTTCCGCTTCTACTTCCAGCGCGGCCAGCCCGCGCAGCCGTTCAACTGAGGCGCGCGTGAGGACGACGGTCGACGAACGCCTCCGCACGGAAGCCGAGCGCTACAAGCTCCGCTTCACCTGCGAGGACTGCGCGCATTTCTCGCCAGAGGCGCGCGCCTGCGCCCACGGCTACCCGACGGAAGCGCATCAAGGCATTCGGCTCGAGGCGGCGACGGCGCTCGAGTTCTGCAAAGAGTTCGAGCTCGTCTAGTCGCGACTCAGCGCCCGGCCGTCCACAGCGCGACGGCCCACGTGAAGCCGACGCGCGCCTCGAAGACGGCACGATGCTCCTCGCGCGCCACGCGACCAGCGGCGTCGAACGCGAGCGCGTCATTGAGCGTCCAAATCGCGCCTTGTAGCGCGGAGTACGTCACGCCCTCTCCGCGCTCGCCGAAAATCAGAAGCTCCGTCACCGGTCGCACGCGGCTCGCTGGTAACCCTTCGAGGATGAGGCTCGCGACGCCTGCGAGCGCCCCCGTGCGCGAGAGCGCACCGAGCGCGTTCACGTGCGCCATCACCGCTCGCCAGCGCTGCGACGCGATCAAGCTTGCCTGGTAGCCGAAGCCCGGGTCGCCGTGGAGCTCGGGCAAGAGCGGCCCCGTCTCGAGGGCGATGCTCGGCCCGTGCCGTCCCTGCAGGCTGCCGGGTACGAACACCCATTTGACGAGCACGTCCGTGTCGGAAAGCTCGAAGCGCTCGCCCGTTGGCACGGAGCCGAGCGCGAGCATCGGCTTGAAATCGACGACCCCCTCGACGTGGCGCGCAAAGCCGAGATTGAGCACCGTCGCAGGCAGCGCGAGCGTCGCCCGACCGTCGTCGTTCCGCGTGTAGGCGCTGCCGAGCTCGGCCTCGAACTCGCCGATCTCCGCCACGGCCGCGTCGGTGCCGTCGAACGGCCGGTACGCGAGCGCGTTCGAGCCCGCGCTCAGGCAAGCGGCTGCGACCATCGCACCCGCAACGCGAGCGCGCGTCGCTCGGTCCCGCGCTCGCTTCATCCGCTCGAGCCCGGGTGCGTGTCGTCGAACCGAAGCAGCCGTCCCGCTTTCGGATCGCACACCCAGAAGTGCCCCGCGTCGTCCGCCGTCGCGCAATGCGTCGCGGCGGGAGCGGTCCCGCGCTCGAGGAGCGTGAGCTTGCCGCTGCTCTTCACGCCGAGGATCAGCCAGCAGCCGCACTCGCCGCCCGCCAAATACAGGTGGCCGAGCTTCTCGCTGTAGCCGATCACGTCGAAGCCCGAGCCCTGCCGCAAGGTCGAGAGGATGCGTCCGTCGTGCGCCACGTCGAGCACCGAAACCGCGCCCTCGCGGCACGCAGCGAACAGGAAGCCGCGCGCGGTATCGAGCGCAATGCCGCGCGATGCGCTGCAGCCGTTCGGCCACTCGGCGACGACGGCACGCGTCTTCACGTCGATGGCCACGGTCGAGCGCTGCCAGCGGTGCGTGTAGGCGCGGCCGCGACGCTCGTCGATGACCAACGACTCCGGGCCGTTCTTCACGGCAATCGTCCCCGCTGCGCTCAGCGAGCCATCCGCGCCAAGCTTCATGAGCTCGATGCGATCGGCGTCCGGCTCCGTGATCCAGAGCTCACCCGTCGCGGCGACGAAGCGGACGTAGTCGGGCTCGTGCCCGAGCGGCGTGCTCTTGCCGAGCGAGCGGCTCTGCGGGTCGACGCTCACGAGCGTGCGGCTCGTCCGATCGGTGACCCACAGCTTCGAGGCCGCTTCCTCGACGGAGGTGGGCCCGTCATCGTGGCCACCCTCGTAGGTGGAGCGCGCCGAGAAGCCGGCAATCGAGGTGACCCGCAGCGTGTCGGGCTCGACCAGGTTGAGCCGCCCGCTCCGTCCCGAAGGCGCGAGCACGCGGTGCAACACCGCCGAGTAGCGGAGATCGTCGAAGCCGACGCCCGGCGCGCCCTCCGGAAGGCTCACGGCGGTGCCCGGCCGCGACGTGACCGCGTGCGTCGTCGTCGCGCAGCCCAAAAGGGCCGCGAGCAGTGCTCCCCGGCGGCGTTTCGTCCGCATGGCGCGAGAGTACTATCGCG
>DATMCL010000160.1:0-3310 GCA_035558375.1 Polyangiaceae bacterium | reverse complement strand
CGCACTCGCTGCCATTGCTCCCCGCCGCTGCCGCGCTCCCCGCATTCCCCCCCGCACCCGCTCCCGCACTGCCACCCGTCCCCGCTCCCCCTGACATTGACCCTGCCCCTGACATCGACCCTGACATTCCCCCGGCCCCTGACATTCCCGCGGGATCCGCGCCGCCGCCGTCACAAGCGATCACCCCCAAAAGAAGCGGCAAGACCCTGCGCACGCCGTCACCCGTAGCACGCTGCCGCGACGGGTGACCCGCGCCCCAAAGTTCACGTGCGCGACTCCAGCGCTATGACCCAGCCGACGGTCGGCTACGTCGCGGTGCGTTTTTTCGAGATCTTCGGGGACTTCGGCTGCTTCGCCCGTGCCCGCGGTTTTCCGACACTCCCCGCCTTCACCCCGGAAGCGAGCGCCGCCCGAATGCTCACCGGCATCTCGCGACACCCGCAGGCCTTCGCGTGAGCGACGTGCCACGCGATGCGCTGCGAAAGCGCCGCGCCGCGCGGCATGCGGTGTGCGTCGTGCCAGCGTGCGTTGATAGCCATGGTGCTTCGGGCTTAGGGCTTCGGACGGAAGCGCATCGCGCTCCACACGGGGTCGAGCGCGATCTGCCGCACACCCTGGACGCCCTTCTTGAGCAGGTGCTTCCAGAGGATGTCGCGGTTCAAGTCCGTGCCGAGCTGGCCGGCTTTCGGATACGCGATCCACGCGACGCGGTCGGCTTTGGCGGCCGTGATGATGGGCGCGGATTTCGCGTCGACGTCGGCGAGCATCTTCACGAATAGAAGCTCGGCGTCAGCCTTCGCGGAGGTCGTGACGCTCACGTCGTCGAGGTCGACGTTCGCCGGCTTGCCGGCCACGCGAACACGCATCTCGGGTTTGAGATTCAGCTTCTTCGCGAGGCTCACGGCAGCTTTCCTATCACTTTCACCACGAGCGGGACGAGCTTGTCTTTGCTGGGTGTCGGCTCGACGGAATACGCGGTGACGCCGACCGCGTAGTCGTGCCAGGCGGCGACGAGACCGAGCGTGCTGACGCCGTCGTTCGCCCAGTACGTCGCGGTTTCGCCGACGCCGTCCACGTGCTGAACGAGCGCACCGTCGGGTCCCTCGGCGACAATCTCGTGGATGAGGTCGCTCCCCGCCTGGCTCATCGCGCCCTCGACCACGAGATCGACCTGTTGGACGGGGTTCGCGTCACTCGTGTAGGTGCAGGTTCGGAGCCAAACGTCTGCGTCGGCCCGCACCTGATCGGGCATACCCCCGTCGTTGCTCGACAGGAGCGTCGCCATGTCGGCGATGTCGAGCAGGGAGCAGACATCGTCGGGCGGCTCGGTTGCCGTGAAGGTGCTGGCAGCTTGGTCATCGTCGTCACCCCCGCTGCCACACGCGAGCGCCCCGAGCGCCAGCAGCGAAGCGCCCCACCGCACGATCGAACCGAAGCGCGAGCGAGGCCACCCATGAAGCCGCATGGCTTTCGAGGATCGGCCCCCTCGCGTCGAGCGTCAATCAGCCAAGAGCGCTCAGTCGACGTCGAGCGAGAAGCGCCTGGTGCCGGCGCAGTGGTATCGTCCGGCCATGCGAGTCCTGTTCATCGGCGGCACCGGCATTATCAGCTCGGGCTGTGCGAAGCGCCTCGTGCGAGAGCCCGGCGTCAAGCTCACGTTCCTCACGCGCGGGAAATCCGATCGGAGCATTCCCGAGGGAGTCGAAGTGGTGACGGGCGACGCGCGCGACCCGGCCTCCCTGGGCGCGGCGCTCGGAAGCCGCACGTTCGACGCCGTCGTCGACTGGATTGCGTTCACGACGGCGCACGTGCAGGCGGACATCGACTTCTGGAGCGGCCGCACGGGGCAGTACCTGTTCATCAGCTCCGCTTCGGCGTACCAGACGCCGCCGGCACGCCTGCCCGTCACGGAGTCGACGCCGCTCCGGAATCCCGTCTGGCAGTATTCGCGCGACAAGATCGCCTGCGAGGAGCTGCTCGTCCGCGCGTACCGCGACCACGGATTTCCCTGCACGATCGTGCGGCCATCCCACACCTACGACTGCTGCTCGATCCCGGCGCACGGCGGATACACGGTGATCGACCGCATGCGGCGCGGCAAACCCGTGGTCGTGCACGGCGACGGCAGCTCACTCTGGGTGCTCACCCATCACGACGACTTCGCCAAGGGCATGAACGGGCTCATCGGCAATCCCCACGTGCTCGGCGAGGCATTTCACATCACGAGCGACGAGCTCCTCACGTGGAACCAGATCCACGAGCTCCTGGCCACGGCGGCCGGCGCCGAGGCGAAGCTCGTGCACGTGCCCTCGAGCACGATCGCCTCCTACGACCGCGCTTGGGGCGATAGCCTGCTCGGCGACAAGACCCACAGCATGATTTTCGACAACTCGAAGATCAAACGCGTGGTGCCCGCCTTCTCGGCGACCATCCCGTATGCTGCCGGGGCGCGTGAAACGCTCGCCTGGTACGACGCGGATCCGGCGCGGCGCGTCGTGGACGGCGCCACCGATACGCTCATGGATCGCATCATCCAGGCCCAGGCGCGCGCCGCCGGCTGATAGACCCGCGTTGATCTCTCGCATGGCTACGCCAGGGCCCCACAGCGAACGGCTCGCCCGCATCGACGCTTGGCTCTTGGGGCGCTCGCGCGCGGTGCGGGCGGCGGTACTCGTCCTCACGGTCGCGTTTGCCGTGCTCGTGCGGCTTTCCTACGTGCCGGCGAGCTACCACGACTTCGGGTTCCTCAATCGCGGCATCGACTACGGCTGCGACTACTACTCCGACGCGTTCGGCGCGCGCACCGTCTACAACCACCCGGCCGACATGTACACGCGGCGTCTGACGGAGCAGACGCCCGCCGAGACGTACTGGCCGAAGCGCAGCGTGGCGCCCTACCCGCCTGCCGAGCTCTTCCTGCTCGCGGGGGCTCACGCCGTGGGGGAAACCTTGGGCATCGGGCTCTACGGCGTGCTCATGGCCGTGGACTTCCTCCTGATGGGGCTGATGCTCGCGTACGCGCTCCGGGTGCGCTGGTACTTGTTCCCGCTGCTCTACACGAACGTGTTCCTCGCCTACCGTTTCTGGGGCATCGGCAGTTTGAACGGTTTGTCGGTCGTGCTGTTCCTGATGCTCGGCGTGATGCTCGCGCGGTCGCGGCCGAACGCGGCGATCTTGAGCGCGGTGTTCGCCGTGTGCTTGAAGCTCACGCCGGTCTTCTTTTTGACCAATTTCCTGCGCTTCAAGCGCGGGACGGCCCTCGCCGCCGGGGCGCTGCTCCTCGCGGGGTTCGTGCTGCCGCTCTTCGTGC
>DATMCL010000159.1:0-5654 GCA_035558375.1 Polyangiaceae bacterium | reverse complement strand
CCGAACGCGTGAACCGAGTGGGACGGTAGCCGAGATGCTCGACGAAACGCCCGACGGCGTCGCTCAAAAGCTGCTCGTCGTCGACGAGCAGGATGCTCTCGCCATGTCCGCGTGGATGCTCGCCATTCGCGACCGCTCCTTGCCGTTGCCCGCCGCGGTACGCGGGCAGGTAGATCGCGAACGTGGTTCCCTGGCCGACTTCGCTTTTGACGGTGATGACGCCCCCATATTCCTTAACGATTCCATGGACTACCGATAGCCCGAGCCCCGTTCCCTCCCCCGCGCGCTTGGTGGTGAAGAACGGCTCGAAGATACGGCTCTGGGTGGCGGCGGACATGCCCTGACCGGTGTCGCTCACGGTGAGCGCCACGTAGTCGCCCGCCGAAAGCTCGACGTGCGGCAGCGGAGCGCCCTCGTCAAAGGTGACCGGCTCGAGCGCGACGCGGATCTTCCCCTGCTTGCCTTGCATGGCATGGGCGGCGTTCGTGCACAGGTTCATCACGATCTGGTGCACCTGCGTTGCGTTGGCGAGCACATCGGAAGCGGGACGGTCGAGCGCGTGCTCGAGGGCGAGCGTCGTGGGCAGGGTCGCGCGCAAGAGCGAGAGCGCCTCGGTCACGATGGGGGCAAGCTGCAGGCTCGTTCGCTCCTCTTTCTGCTGCCGGCTGAACGACAGGATCTGCCGAACCAACACCGCGGCGCGTCCGCTCGCCGATAGGATCTGATCCAGGTTCTCGGACAGGGCAGAATCCGCTGGGTTATCGAGCTTCGAGAGCTCGGCAAGCGACGTGATGGCGCCGAGAATGTTGTTGAAGTCGTGCGCGATTCCGCCGGCCAGCGTCCCGAGCGCCTCGAGCTTCTGTGTCTGCCGCAGCTGCTCTTCGAGCTCACGTTGCTGGCGCGTCGCCTCCTTCTGCTCCGTCACGTCGAGCGACATGGCGAGCAGGCAGCGGGCGTCGCCGAAATTGATGACCTCCACCCACATGAGGACATCGCGGATCTTTCCAGATTTCGCTCGAAACGCGACCTCGAAGCGATCGAGGCGCCCATCGGCGCGTAGCCGCTCGACGACCTCGTTGCGCTGATCCGGGTTGGCATAGATGCCGAGCTCGAGCGCCGTATGTCCGAGTATCTCCTCACGGGAATACTCGGCCAGCCGCAAGGCGCTGTCGTTGACGGCGACGAACTTGCCGTCGGCGAGGTTACCGAGGGACATGGAAATCGGACTGTGATCGAAGATCTGCGTGAAACGGCGCTCGAGCTGGCCCGCAAGCTCACGTTCGGTAACGTCCATCTGGATGCCGTCCCAGATGACACGACCGTCCGCGCTCTTGCGGGGTGCGGACGCGAACTCGAACCAGCGCACGGCCCCGTCGCTCTGCCGCCGCGAGCGAGCGACGATGTTGAAAGGCGCCATGTTCGCGAGGGAGGCGCGCTCCGCCTCGACCACACGCTGTCGATCCTCCTCGACCAGCAGGTCGTAGAGCACGGACGGGTCGGACAAGACGGCCTGGGCCGAAACGCCGTGCAGCGCCTCGATCCCGGCGCTGACGTGAAGAAAGTGCAGCTGGCCGTCCGGCTCGCGCGCCACTTGGTAGACCATGCCGCCCGGGAGGTTGTCGCCGAGCGCGCGGAGCTGGGCTTCTTTGGCCGATAGCACCTCCTGGTTCCTCGAGGCTTCCAGGTCGTGTGCGCGCAACAGATTGCGAATGATCACGCTCATCATCAGTCCGGCGAACACGAGCGTCGCGACGATCACGGAGTATCCGACCAGGCGCTCGTCTCGGATTCGATGCAGGCGTGCGGTCAACAACAGGTCCAGTTCCGTTTCCCCGATGCGGGCAAGCTCGAAGCTCGCGCGCAGCGCGGCACGGGTCGCTTCCTGGAGGTCGGTCATCCGCACCGGCGCAACGCCGGACGTGGCGACGATACTCGCGAGGCGCTCGACCGCGGCCCGGTACGCGTCCGCGCTCCGGGGTAGGTTCGAGTGGAGTGACGCACTCTTCCCGTTGAAGGCGGCGTCCTCCTCCACGGCGCGGCGCGCATCGTGAACCACGCGCGCCGCGTCGATCTCGCGGAGCCTCTCGACCGTCGTACCGATAAAGCGCTCGTGCTCGGGCGCCGAGTCGGGCCATCCGAGACTCAACGACGATTGAAGCTCGAGCAGTCGCGCCTGGGCCGCCGGCAATGCCAGCACGACGATGTCCATTAGGTAGTAGCTGTCGAGATCGTCGTCGAGGATCAGGTTCGAGCGCTCGGCGGCGTGCTCCATCATCGCGAGCACGGACGTCAGGAGCTCGTGGTTGCCCGGCGCTGGTCGCTTCGTGCGCGGACTTTGCTTGAGCGTTTCCCAGCGGCGCTCGAGCGTCGGTAGGTCCGCTCCGTCCGAGAGCTTACCGTCGAAGCCCAAGCTTCTTCCGAGCTCTCCTCGATACTCGACGGCGAGCGCTCGAACCGCTGCATCGACGTCGTGCTCGGCACGCACGATCGGCCCTGCCGCATCACCTTCGGGATGGGTCTGCTCGCGCGCCTCCGTATAACGATCGAGCGCCTCGAACAGCTTCTCGAGTCGCCGCTGGAACACCAGGCCTCGCTGCTCTCGAACGCCGAAGTCGATGGCCGTGCTGTACGAGGCCCGAATCAAGAACAACGAAACGACGAACAGGGGCAGCGCCCCCGCCAACCCGACGAGGAGGAGACGTGGCCATAACTTCCCGTTGTCCGCTGGCGCCGGAGCCTTCGGCATCGATCCCTCTGAGCGGGTGCCAGCATAGGCGCCGGCCGCCGGTCCAGGCAATACGGAGCGAGCCCTCCTGACGCCGGTGTGCACGGCCTAACGTGGTTAAAGCGTGCTAGTCATCGCGCTCGCCGCCGCACTCGGCGCACGGAAGATGCGCCGGCGTACGAGGCTGCACGCCTGAGGACCGCTCGCGAGGGGTGTCGTCTTCGCCGCGCGCGCGTCATGAGCTGGACGTCGCGCCCTACAGGCAAGCTCTCGGCGGGTGCGCATTCTCGCCCCAGAGGGTAAGAATGGCACCAGACAACCGTGCGTGACGCGCCAAGTCGCGAACCGCTAACTCTCGAAATTTTCTCGGTTCGTAACTGCCGAGGATGGGGCACGTTTGTTGCGAATCCGCGCACCCGCCATGCACGACGGATCGACTCCACACGAGCAGAGCTGGGGTGGTTGGTTGGACGACCAGCAGCAGCCGCTCGTCGTCGTCTTCGCGGCGGCGTGGAACGACCCCGACGCGTCGGTGCTCGAAGCGGTTCGGGCGGAGCTGCGCGGACTCGGCGCGGGCATGCTCGTCGTGGCGAGCGACGCGGCGTTTTGCTTTCGGCCGGATTGCGACGTCGACGAGACGCTCCCCCCGGCGCTGCTCGAAGCGGAAGCGCTCGCTGCTCTCCAGCGCAGAATCGGATTGCGCGCAGGCGAGCTCGACACGGGCGACCTCATCCTCACGTTGCTCGACGACGAGAGCAACGTTCGCATGCAGAGCGTTCAGGAGGGCCCGCCGAGCGCCGCCGTCGCCGTGCTCGAGACGTTGCGCTGGGCGGGCAAGAGCGCCGCGTTCGGGTCACGCGTGTTGTTCTCGCGGCGCGAGGCGGTCATGTTGAGCCTGATTGGGGCCGTGGCACTTTCGGCTAGCGCGTGTCAGCGCCCGGCAAAACCGCCGGCGCCGGCACGTCCGGCGCGGGGTGCCGAGCACGAAGTCGAGGTCGTGCTGAACGTCAACGGGGCCGACCAGCGCCTGCGACTCGAGCCTCGCGTCACGCTACTCGATGCCCTGCGCGAGAGACTCCTGCTTACCGGCACGAAGAAGGGCTGCGATCACGGGCAGTGCGGCGCATGCACGGTGCTGCTCGACGGGCGGCGCGTGAACGCTTGCCTCGTGCTGGCGATCACGGCTCGCGGCAAGCGCATCATCACCATCGAGGGCCTCGGCACGGGCAACACGCTCGATCCGGTGCAGGCCGCCTTCGTGCACGAGGACGCGCTGCAGTGCGGCTACTGCACACCTGGCCAAATCATGAGCGCCAAGGGCCTGCTCGCGGAGGGACGCGCCCACACCGACGACGACGTGCGCGAGCACATGAGCGGCAACCTTTGCCGGTGCGGCGCCTACGCCAACATCGTCCGAGCGATTCAGAGCGTTCGGGGAAGTGCAGCGCCCGGGTGAGGGACTTCGCCTACGTCGAGCCCGTGAGCTTGGACGACGCCCTGGCGCGGGGGCGCACCCCGGGCAGCCGATTTCTAGCGGGCGGGACGCTGCTCGTCGACCTGTTGCGGCTCGACATCGAGCGGCCGGACATCGTCATCGATCTCAATCACGTGCTCTCTTCGGCCATCGAGGTCGGACCCGCGGGGCTTCGCATCGGCGCACTGGCAGCGAACTCGGACCTCGCGGAGCACGCCCACGTTCGAAGCGAGTTTCCGGCCCTCCGCGAAGCGCTCATGAGCGGCGCCTCCCCGCAACTGCGGAACATGGCCACGGCCGGCGGCAATCTCATGCAGCGCACGCGCTGTAGCTACTTTCGCGACCGGGCCGTCGAGAGCTGCAACAAGCGCAGGCCCGGTAGCGGCTGCGCCGCCCTCCAGGGTCACTCGCGCATGCACGCCGTGCTCGGCACGAGCGACGCCTGCATCGCCGCTCATCCGTCGGACTTCTGCGTCGCGCTCCTTGCGCTCGATGCGACCGTGACCGTCCAGAAGGTTGGCGCGCGGCGAGAGGTCCCCCTCGACGGATTCCACCTGCTTCCCGGCCGCAACCCGGAGCGCGAGACGGTGCTCGAGCGCGGGGAGGTCATCACGCACATCGTGGTCCCCGCCTCGCCCCGGGCCAGGCGCTCGGCCTACGTGAAGGCACGCGACCGGGCATCGTTCGCGTTCGCTCTCGCCTCGGCCGCGGTCGCGCTCGAGCTCGATGGCGGCAAGGTGCGCTCGGCGCGCGTTGCGCTCGGCGGCGTAGCGACGAAGCCCTGGCGCGCGCACGAGGTCGAAGAGGACCTGATCGGCCGGCCCGCGACGCGAGAGACCTTCGCATCGGCCGCGCGCCTCGGACTCGCCGGTGCTCGCACGACTCCGCACAACGCCTTCAAGGTAACCCTGGGTGAGCGCGTGATCGTGCGCGCCCTCGAGCGCGCGGCGGGGCTCGAGTGAAGGAGCTCAGCGTCGGCCAAGGCATCGATCGCGTCGATGCGCAGGCGAAAGTGCGAGGTCGCGTTCAATACGCCGCCGACGTTCCTGTGGCCAACCTGGTCCATGCCGTGATCGCGACGAGCGCGATCGGCAGGGGACGCGTGGTGAGCATCGACGGACGCGCCGCGGAACATGCGCCCGGCGTGCTTGCCGTCCTCACGCCGGAGAACGCGCCGCGGCTACCCGGCGCCGACGAGAAGAGTGCGCCGCAGGACCGCGTCCTCCAGCTCTTGCAGGATCACGACGTCCGCTACGGCGACCAGCCGATTGCCGTCGTCGTCGCCGACACGCTGGAGCGCGCGCAAGCGGCAGCCGAAGTGCTCGTCGTCCACTACGCGCCGGAACCCGTGCGGACCGAGCTCGAAAGCGACCTCTCGCGCGCGCGCACGCCGAAAACGGCCGGACCTCGCGCCAAGCCGGACTCTTCGCGCGGCGACACGGGCGCCGCCCTCGC
>DATMCL010000158.1:0-20080 GCA_035558375.1 Polyangiaceae bacterium | reverse complement strand
CCGCCCGGCGCGGCCGAGTCGGTCCCACCGGCAGCTGCAGCGGCGCCGGCTCAGCCGACTTACTCCGAGCCGGACGAGCCGGAGCTCATCGTTTCCGAGCCGCCTGAAGACGAGGGACCCGTCGTCGAGCCGCCCGTCCTCGAGCCCGACACGATGGAGGTGAGCGAGATCACCGCCGTCGGAGTCCGCGTGTCGGCAGCCACGCTCGACGAGGCCCTCGCCGGCGCCGCCGAGCTCGAGGGCGAAGCGCTCGAAGGCGAGCACGAGGTGCCCATCAAGACGCCGCCGCCCGAGTCGGGACCGCAGGAAGCGCTGCCGCCCACGGGTTTCGAAGCGGGTCGCACGCCGGACGTCACGGAGCTCGAGGCGGATCTGATGTCGCCGCCGTCGATGGGCCCGACTGCGGAGCAGCTCGGCGGGACGATCGAGCTCGAAGCGCCGCGCGGCCCCGAGCTCGAGATCGACGTCACGATCGAGGAGCCGCCGCCCGCGTCGCTCGAGCCGGCGCCCGCCGAAGAGCTCGAGGTCGCGCTGCCGCGACCCTCGATGCAGTCGGGCCTGTACGACATGACGGCACCGCCGCCGGCGCAGTATCCGGATCCGGCTCTCGCCGAGGGCCCGCCGTCCGTCCCGGAGCCGCGCGAGAAGGCGACGATCCCGGTCGAGGTGCCCTCCATCGACTCGCCCGCGCGCACGGCGCGTCCCGCGCTCGGCGCGACGGACGTTGCGCACGTCGCTCTCGCTCCCCCGGCATCGTCGCGCTCGTTCGTCGAGCTGCTCGACGCGTCGTTGCTCGCGTAACGTGGGCTAGTCACGGGGGGCTAGTCACAGGGGCTAGTCACAGGGGCGTTGCCCCCGCGGCTCGCTTCGCGACCGCTCCCCCGCGGCTCGCTAAAACAGGCTCGGCGGCTTCTTCAGCCCTTGCGAGGGCTCCGCGCGCACGAGGTACTTGCCGATCTCTTCGCGCTTCGTCTGCACGGCGTCGAGCATCGCCATCGCATGCGCGACGCGCTGCGGAGCGCCCGGATCGGCATGCGCGAGCCGCACCTTGTCCCAGCGGAGCTTGAGCATGTTTTGCAGCTCGCGCAGATCGTGAACCGCGCGCACCGCCGGGCTGCGGAAGGAAGCGGGCCACGCCGAGTCGATCGCGATGGCGAGCGCGGCTGCGGCGCCGAGCCCGACGGCGAGCTTCGTGGACGCGAGACCGGCGGCGACGGCTGCGCCGCTCGCGCCGAGGAACGTGATGCCGCGCAACACCCAAAAGCGGATCTTGTCGTTGCGGTCCTCGCGCAGGTTCACCTCCGCCCAGCGCTCCAGGTCGGCGATCTGCTCGTCGATGGCCGTCTCGGGTGCGAAATCGGACGGCGCGCGCGAGAGGAGCTCCGCCACGTCGTCGCCACGGCCGGGCGCCTCGTTCTGCGGGATGAGCGAGCTGCGCGTCGGCGGAAGCGTCGGGGGAGGCAGAGGACGCATCGAGTCGGACGTCGCCATGGCCCCTGGATAGTCACCGGGGGGAGAGCAGAAAGGCAACGGGAACTCGCCCCTCGGGCCGACGGGCTCGCCCTTCGGTTACGGAAGTGCCCTGCCGAGGCGCGAAATTGATGGGTTTTTGTGCGGTCTCCAGCAACCGGCCCCGGGTTGCTTGCGAGGCCCGGGGGCATCGGCTAGGTTCCGCGCCCCCGAAATGGCCTACGCAGTCATCCGCAGTGGCGGCAAGCAGTACCGAGTTATGGAGGGTGACACCGTCCGTGTCGACCTCCTCACCGGCGCGGCCGGCGACAAGATCAAGTTCGACGACGTGCTCATGATCGGCGGCGATGAGCCGAAGATCGGCAAGCCAAAGGTCGCTGGCGCCTCCGTCGAAGGAGAGATCGTCGGCGAGGCGCAAGGCAAGAAGCTCGTCGTGTTCAAGTTCCGCAAGCGCAAGCGCTCGCGCAAGAAGGCGGGTCACCGCCAGAGCTTCACGGCCGTGAAGATCCTGAGTGTGAAGGGCTAAGCCATGGCACATAAAAAAGGTGGCGGATCGACGCGCAACGGTCGCGGCTCGAACGCCCAGTATCGCGGAGTGAAGGTGTTCGGCGGTGAGGCCGTGCGGGCCGGCGGCATCCTGGTGCGCCAGGTCGGCCAGACCATCAACCCGGGCCGCAACGTCGGCGTGGGCAGCGACTACACCCTGTTCGCGCTGATCGACGGCGTCGTCGCGTACGAGCACTCGAGTCGCACGAAGCGGCGCGTGTCGGTGTATCCGGCGACCGCCTCGGCCTGAGCTCGGCGATTCCTACTCGCTACAAGCTTCTGGTCAGCGACATCGACGGCACGTTGGTGGGGCCGCTCGGACACGTGCGCCGTGCGGACCGCGAGGCGGTGGCGGCACTGCTCGCGCGCGGCGTCGACGTCACGCTCTGCACCGGACGCATGTTTTCGGGCACGCAGCCGCTGGCGCTCGAGCTCGGTCTCGATGCGCCGCTCGCCTGCGTCGACGGCAGCCACGTCGCCCATTCGCGCACGGGTGAGGCGCTCGCGTGCGCCGGGCTCGCCGAGGACGCCATTCGCGTCTTGTGCGACGTGCTGCATCGCCATGAAGCGGCGCCGTTCGCGCTCTCGGACGAGCTCTTGTTCCACGACCACGACGGCGAAGAGCACCTCGACTACATGCGGCTCTGGTCGCGCGAGACGCGCGTCGTGAGCGGGCTCTTGCGTGAGGACTCCTGGTACGTCGGGCGGACGGTGCCGGCCATGCTCGCGCTCGCCACGGAAGATCGCATCCGTGCCGCCGAGCGCGTGCTCGCGAACCGCGCGTCGAGCCTGCTGCAGACGATCGTGTTCGAATCGCAGAGCGTGTTCGCCGACGGGACGCGGCCGTGGGCCCTCCTCGTGCGCGCCGCCGGGATCGACAAGGGCACGGGCGTCGCGTGGCTCGCCGAGCACTACGGCATCTCGGTCGACGAGATCGTCGCGGTCGGCGATTGGGTGAACGACATCCCGATGCTCGAGCGCGTGGGGCTCTCCTTCGCGATGGCGCAGGCGCCCGAAGGGGTGCAGGACGCGGCGGACGAGGTGCTCGCGAGCGACGACGAGAGCGGCGGCGCGATCGCGGAAGTCGCGCGACGCGTCGGCTGGCTCTAACGGGGTCGATTTCGGGTTCCGGGAAGCAGGCGAAAACCTGCGGAAACAGCCGCGCGGTAGCGTGGCCGGGTGCTCAGATACCTGCGGGGGCTACGTGGACCGAAGGTGGTGCTGTGGTGCTACTTCGTTTGGTACGCGTTCGTCGTGGTTCGGTATTTCGATTCCTCGCTGACGCTGTGGGGAACCTCCGTCGGGTTGAGCGGGATCATCGGGACGGGTCTCTACCTGAGCACGGCGTACGCCGGAGAGCGGCGGGCACGCTTGGGCTTTTGGCCCGTGTTCCGCTTCTACCTGATGCCGTTTTGCGTCTCGAGCTTCGCGGCGCTCATCAAGGGGCACGGCTTCTTGCTCATCTTCCACCCGAACCTGCGTGACAACGTCGCCGCGCTCTCGCTGTGCGGTGCGTTCGTCGCACTGGTCCTCGCCTGCAAATACAGTCACAACCCGAGGATCTGGCGCGCCAGGTCCACGACGTCGTGAAGCTCGCTGCCGATCGTGTCGTCCGAATCCGGCATGCTCGTGAGGACGACGATGGCTCTTCGTCGGGCACGACGAGCGTGAAGTTGCCGCGACTCCCCGGCGTCGCGAAGAGCGGCTCGGACAGGATCCACGAGGTGACGTTCTTGCGCTCGCGCATCGAGACCTCGATGTTGAACGCATCGTTGTCGATCGCGATGTTCGCTGCGCTCAGCGCCCGCCGACGTACGCGCGCTTCGGCAAGAATAGGCGATGGCCGCTCGGCTCCTCGAGCGTCACACCCGTCTCCGACCACGTCACTGTGACGCGTCTCGCGTACGCCTCGACGCTGAGCGCGGGGTCGACCATTTCCGGATGCAGGTCGAAGGTCGTCACGTGTCCGTAACCCGTGGGGGCGCTATCACGACCGACGTAGACGTAGGTCCGGCGCGCGACGGACAGCGGAAAGCCGCGAAAGTCGCGGTCGCCCTCGAACAAGATCAGGTTCTCGCCACTCGGGGCCGTTGCGCGCAGGAGTGCGCGGTGGGAAGGCCGGGTCAACACGAACAGGGCGATCACGAGGCAGACGACACCGCTGGCGAGGATGAGCAAGGCCTGCTTCAAGCGCGTCATCCTGCCTCTGCGTGACGAAGTCGTCGAGGCAGTAGCGTGCATGAACGCGACCCGCCGGCGGGTGCGACGCTCTGACACCGGCCTTGCCCGTCAGTGGTGCTTGAAGAACTGGATCGCGCGCTCGTGCTTCTCCGCCGCTTCGCGCGTGCGGAAGGTGCCGAGGTTTCTGCGCCGTCCCGTCTTCGGGTCCTTCTTGCGGGAGTAGATGCGGTAGCCGGCTTCGATCTTGCGGATCATGAGCCCGAACCGAAGCAAGAATCCTGCCCGCCGGCGCTCGCTCCCGGCCTCCCTCGGACTCATGCAGTAGGGTGGGCCCGTGCAAGACAGCGGGCACTCGCGTTGGCCCGGGTACGTGGTCGGCTTGGGCGTCGTGATCGCCGCGGCACTGCCGGCGTTTCGTCCGGCGCAGCACGACTCGTTCCCGCTTTCGACGTACCCGATGTTCGCGCGCAAAATCGACAAGCCGCACCTGTCGTTCATCGAGCGCCTCGACGACCGCGACCGAGCGCACCGGCTCGATCCCGAGCTCGTCGCGAGCGACGAGGTGATGCAGTCGTACCGAACCATCAAGCGCGCCGTGCGCGAAGGACCGGAAGCGGCCGAGGCGCTGTGCAAGTCGATCGCCCGGCGCCTCGCCAAGCACGAGAAGGGGAAGCGCGAGGTGCGACTTCGCGTCGTGCGCGCGCGTTTCGACCCGGTCGCCTACTTCGTGGAGGACGCCGAGCCCGAAGAGCGCGAGGTGATCGCGAGCTGCAAGGCGGGGCGCAACCGATGAAGGCGCTCGCCGCGTTCGAGCGCTACTGGTTCGCGCCTGCGCCGGCGCGTCGGCTCGCGCTCTTGCGCATCCTCACGGGCGGCTTTGCGCTCGTCCACTTGGTCACGCGTTTTGCGAGCTTCACCGCCCCTGCGCGCTTCGGGCGCGAGCAGTTCGTGCCCGTGGGGCTCGTCGCTCTCCTGGACGAGCCGCTCTCGAGCGGCGTCGTCACGTTGCTCGTCGCCCTCACCACCGTCGCGAGCGTGCCGTTCGTGCTCGGCCTGCGGTACCGCTTCACGGCGCCGGTGTTCGCGCTCCTATTCCTGTGGATCACGAGCTACCGGAGCTCGTGGGGGATGATCTTCCACACGGAGAATCTCGTCGCGCTCCACATCCTCGTGCTGTCCGCGGCGCCCGCGGCGGACGCGTACGGCTGGGACGTCCGCGGCAGGCCAACGAGCTCGACGCTGTCCGGAGCGTACGGCTGGGCGGCTCGCGCCATGAGCGTCACGACGGCGGTTTGCTACGTGCTCGCAGGGCTCGCGAAGCTCAAGCTCGCGGGGCCGATCTGGCTCGAGGGCGGGCTCCTCCGCGCGCAGATCGCGTACGACAACTTGCGCAAGATCGAGCTCGGTAGCTCGTATTCGGCGCTCGGCGCGGCGGCCGTTCACTACGAAGCGCCGTTCCTCGTGCTCGCGCTCATGACCGTTCTGCTCGAGCTCGGCGCGCCGATCGCGCTGTTCGGGCGGCGGATCGCGCTCGGGTGGGCGCTTTTGGCCTGGGGGTTCCACATCGGGGTCGAGGCGCTGATGGCGATTCCGTTTCCGTATCAGCTCTCGTTCATCGCGTACGCGTCACTATTCGAGGTCGAGCGCGCGTTCGACTTCGTGACCGAGCGCCTCCGGCGCCGCATCGCCGACCGAGCGACCTAGCGCGGCGCTCCAGACGGACGGGAGCACGTCGCCGAGCGCCGCTCGGCGTGCTGCGCGTCGCGTCGACTCGTCGAGAACGCCGTGCGCCGCGAGCGTTGCGCGCAGTGCGGCGGGTAGCGCATCCGCAGCCGAATCAACGCCCGTCGCCGCTCGGTCGCGCCGCGCCTCGTCTACCGCCTGAGCTCGCGCTCGCGCGAACGTTCGCTCCACGAGCGCTCGCACCGTCCTATCGCGCTCCGAAGCCCACGCCACGAAATCGAACGCGAGCGCCGCATGGCGCGTCTCGTCCTCCGCGATGCGCTCGAGCACGTCGCGCACGACGGGATCCGCCGCGGCCTCCGCGGCCCACGCCGCTTCGACGGCCGCTTGCGTCTCGCCGATGCAACCTTCGAGGACCGCGCGCTCGACCACCGCGAGCAGTCCGCACTCGGCGAGCGCATCCGTCACGTCGAGTGCCCCGGGACCGCGTGCCTCACCGGAGTAGCGCGCCGCCAGCCCGTAGCAGAATCGCGCGTGACGCGTCTCGTCCGCCATCGCACGCGTCGTCGCTTCGACGAGCCGCGCGGGCGCACCGAGCGCCATGAGCTCGAGGGCGAAACGCGCAAAAGCCGCTACGGACGCGTGTTCCATCGCGCCAGCCTCGAGCCAATGTTTCGCGATGACTCCGCGTGCCGCGGCGTCGAGCGCGTCGACCTCCACGCCGGTCCCCTCCCGCGCGACGCCGCCGAACGGCGCGCTCGAAAGCGCCGCGTCGAGCCAATCAGCGCTCGGTACGCTCCGCGCCGAGCGCGCGTCTTCGCCGACGAGGAACGGGCGGCCGCACGCCGGAGCGATCTCACACGTGCGAGGCCTCGCCCCGTTGCAGACCTCGTTCGGGCCGCACTGCTCCTTCCCTCCGCATTCGTCGTCTGGCGTTTGGCAGGCGAAGTTACTGGGCGACTGCCCACAGCCATCGCCAGTGTCGAGCGGCGCCGCGCACGCAAAGCCCGGCTCGCAGTCGGCGTCGCTCGTGCAGGTCGCGTAGACGCAGCGACCGGCCTCAATGCTCTCCGTGCCTAAGGCGAGCGCCCTCAAGTACTTGTCGCAAACGCAGACGCTGTTGTCCGGGCACGAAGCGTCGTCGGTGCAAGGGTGAATGCAGAAGCTCGCCATGCCGAGCACGCAGTACTCGCCAGCGGCGCAGTCGCTGTCTTGCGCGCAAGGAAGCGTTCCGGGCTCCCCCGGGGCACCGCCCTCGCTCACCGAAGCGTCGTGGTCAGGCAGCGGACAAGCCACGGCCGACGGGCGATGCACGTAGGTTCCCTCGCCGCAGCTCTGAAGCGTCGAGCCCCACGGATCCGCGCTCGTGCATGGGAATGGATTCTCTCCGGTTCCGCTACCCGCGCCACCGGGATTGCCCGTGCCGGCGCTGCCTCCTTTCGCAGCACCGCCGCTCACTCCACCGCTGCCTGCGCCCGAAACGGCACCGGCTCCTGCGGAACCGCCACGCGAAGCGCCGGCCGAGCCGCCCGTTCCACCGCCCGTGTTTCGTCCCGCGTCACCGCCGTTCGTCGTCACGCCACCGGAGCCGCCCTTCCCAGCCTCCGGCATTCCCGCCGCGGCGCCGCCCTGCCCCGCGCTCGTGCCACTCGTGCCGCCGTCGCCGCTGCCGCCGTCCGCGTCCTTGCTCGACTTTCCCGCGCACGCCACCACGCCGAAGTGGATGCCGCTCACCGCCGCGATCAGCGCCCAGCGGAGTCCGTCGACTCGCGCGTCCCGTCGTGTCCGCTCGCCCGTCACCATGCGATAAGGGTGCCCGGAGCGACGCCATCGCGCAAGCGACGGCCCGCGCGCCCGCGCCGCGACTCAGAACAACGGCTCGAGCGCCGCGGCCCACTTCGCCGCCATCTTCGCCGATCCGGAGTCGTTCGGATGTACGCCGTCCTTCGTATCGGCAGTGGCGTCGAATCCCGTGTTCTGATCGACAGCGGTGATCGGTGACTCGTCCGTGGTCTTCGTCGGTATCCACGCGTCGATCGCCGAATTCAGCGCCATGATCGTTCCGGCGCAGGCCGTGCACGAGCAGCCACTGCAGGTGCTGCTCGTCACGTTCATGGGGATGATTTTGGCGACGAAGACCTTCACGCTGGGGTTCGCCGCGCGAAGCTTGTCGACGAGCTCACCATAGCCGGCCGTGATTTCGTTCGTCGCCTTGCCGTTCCAGACGTCGTTCGTGCCGTAGTGAATGAGCGCGACGTCGGGCTTCGTCGTCATGAACGCCGTCGCGAAATCGTTCAACGTCGGGCACGTCGGGTCGCAGGTGCGCGCGTTCGTCACGCCCGCTACTGCCTCGGTGAGGAGCGAGCTCGAGTAGCCCTGGTTGTCCTGGTCGTAGCCGGACACGTTGCAGCCGCTGTCCGACTTGAGCGTGCCCACGAGGTCGAAATGCCCGGAGTGCGACGCATTCAGCGTCTTCCAGAGCTGCGCGCGCCAGCACGTCGCGCGCGTGATCGAGTCGCCGACGCTGATGATCTTGAGGGTGCCGTTACCGATGCCGCCGCCAGCACCACCGCTCGACGCGCCGCCGGCACCGCTGCCCGCCGATGCTCCCGCACCACCGACCGCAGCGCCCGCGCCGCCGCTCTGACCCGTTCCCGCTCCACCCGTTACCGCGCCTGCAGCGCCGCCGGTCGTGGCCGCTCCCGCGCTCCCGCCGAGCGAGGGAGTGCCTCCATTGCTAGGAGTTCCACCCGTTGCGCCACCGGTACCCGTCGCTCCCGCGCCGCTCGTCGCACCGGCGCCACTTCCCGTGCCGCCGCTTCCGCCGTTGCTCGAGCCTCCCGGCGTCGTACCGCCCTGCCCACTCCCGGCGCCGCTCGCCGTACCGCCGGCGTTGCCGCCGCCACCCGTCCCCGCCCCGGTGGCGCCACCCGACTTGCCGTCAGGCGTCGAGTCGTTGCCGCACGCGGCCGTGAGAAATCCCCCAACCAAAACGATTAAGCTGAGGGACCGCACGCCCGCAATTCTCCCCTCAGCGGAACGACCGGTCAATGCGCCGCGGGATTTCCCGAACCGTTTCGCAGGGTCTCGAAGATGCGCCCGACGAGCGGCGCCGCCGTCTCCTTGCCCCCGCCCGCGGCCACCACGAGCGCGGCAACGAGCCGCGTCGGCGCCGACGCGGGGGCGTAGCCGACGAACCAACCGTTGTCCTTCACGTCGTCGCGCGCTGGTGCGCCGAAGCGCGTGGACTCGCCGGTCCCCGTCTTGCCTGCGATCTCGAGGCCCTCGACGAAGGCGCGATGTCCGAAGCCATCCGGCGCTGCGACGACGTGACGAAGCCCGGCGTCGATCTCCGCGCGCACCGCGTCCGGAACGCGCGAAGAAGGAGCGTGCAGCCGTTGCACGAGCTTGGCGTAGGCCGCGGCGAGCTCGAGCGGCGTCACTTCGATCGGACCGTGGCCCATGCCTATCGGCAGCTCCCACTTCGTCGTGTCACCCGCGCGGCGAGCGGCCCAAGCGGGATCCGCCGACCACCCGCGGCTCTCGCCCGCAACGAGGCCCGTCGGCTGCGTGAGTCCGAGCTCCGCGAGCCCCGACGCGAGCCGCGCGAGCCCGAGACGCTCGCCGAGTGCCATGAAGTACACGTTGCACGACACCTCGATGGCGCGCGTTAGGTCGAGCGCGCCGTGCTGGGCGGGACAATGGAACGGCTGGTCCTTCGAATACTCGCCCCGGCAGGTGAAGCCGTCCCCCGGATGATAAACGCCGGCATCCGCCGCAACCCAGGCGACCAGCGGCTTGATGGTCGAGGCCGGACACGCGAGGTACGTCGCCGGATCGATGCCACCGCGGTTGCCGAGCGCGAGAACTCGCGTCGTGCCGTCGAGCCCGAGCACGACGACGGCCGCCGGAGGCCCTCCTGACGCGAGCACGGCATCGACCGCCGCCTGCTCCGGGCCGCCAAGCGGTGGTCGCGACGGTGCGGCGTGGCTGGAAACAGTGGGGTCGGGGACGGATGGCGCGGTTGCCGGGGCCGGACTCGGTGCAACGCCGGGCTTGGGTACCGTGCCGCACCCCGTGCTCAGTCCACCCCAACAAAAAACCGCTAACCCAATGATTTGATTAGATAAAGTTGGCCACCACCGCGCTCGTGCCCGCGCCCGGCATTCGTTCCCCCGTTCGCGGCCATTCGAGTGTTGAGCTACGCAGCCTGGGTGCGGGGACATTGACAGTGTGCGGATGGCCGAGCTCCTAACACCGCCGCGAAGCGGGCACCATGTGGCGTGGTGACGGAACCTCGTCCTGCCACTCGGTCCGGCGCCGGACCGACCGACGCCGCTTTGGTGATCGCCGCGCGCGCCGGCGAGCTCTGGGCCCAGGAGGCGCTCTACCAGCGCTACGCCCGGATGGTGCTCGCGCTGTCGCAACGCATCCTCGCCGGACGCGACGACGCCGACGACCTCAGCCAGGATGCCTTCGTCTACGCGTTCACGCGCCTCGCCACGTTGCAGAACCCGCAAGCGTTTCATGCCTGGCTCCGCTCGATCGTGGTGCGCACGGCGAGCAAGCGGCTCCGGCGCCAACGCCTGCTGACGCGCCTTGGCCTGCGCCGGAGCGAGCCGATCGAGCCGGACACGATGATTTCGTCGGAAGCGCCGGTCGACGTCGCCGTGGAGCTACGCCACGTGTACTCGCTCGTGGAGAAGCTGCCAGCGGAAGAGCACGTGGCACTCGTGCTCCGGCGCGTCGAGGGGATGGAACTCTTGGAGATCGCCGAAGAGATGAAGCTCAGCCTCGCAACGGTGAAGCGACGCCTAGCGTCGGCCGAAGCGCGGCTCGGCCGAGCCACCACGAAACGCGGGCAGGTGTAGCGTGAGCGAGCCCGCCAGCACCCCGCCCTCGAAGTACGTTCGCGTGGACGTCTCGCCCGCACGTGTCGCTCGCGTGTGGGCCGGCGTCTCGAACCGGCTCGAAACGGCGCCGACCGGGCGCCGGCACTGGGCTTATCGTGGCGCGCTCGCGGCGACGCTCGTCGCGCTCGCGGTGGGCGTCACGGGTCGCGCCCTGTGGGAGCACCAGGCGACGCGCTCGGCGTTGGCCAACTCGGCGCTCGAGACGGCCGGCGACGCGATGGCGATGGGCCTCGACGACGGCTCACGCCTCGAGATCGCGGCGCACACCAAGGTACGGGTCACGGGCAACGATCCGCAAACGATGGCGCTCAATCTCGACCACGGTCGCGTCGACTGCGACATTACGCCGCGACCCGGCCGTCGCTTCACCGTCGCGGCCGCGGGCGTCACGGTCCGGGTGAAGGGTACCAAGTTCGGCGTGGAGCTCGCTCCAGCACGCGACCGCGTCGATGTGGACGTCGAGCGGGGCGTCGTCGAGGTGACATGGCAAGACCAGCACCGCGATCTCGCCGCCGGCGAGCGCTGGTCGATCGACCTGCAACATCCGGAGGCGAATCTTGCCGCCACGGCAGCTGCAGTGGCGAGCGGTGAAACCGTGGAGCCGAGCGCATCGGGCGAGGCCGAGGTCGCACCGGCCGAGAGCTCGAAAGCGCCTGGTGCTTCGGCGAAGCCGAGCCACGAAGCCGCGCCGGGAGCGCGGGAATTGCTCGATCTTGGGAATGCTGCGCGTCGCGCCGGCGACGTGGCGGGCGCCGCCAAAGCTTACGAAGAGCTGCTCACGCTGCACCCGTCGGACGGCCGCGCGGGGCTCGCGGCGTTCGAGCTCGGCCGCCTCAAGATGGACCGCCTGGGCGACGTGAAGGGCGCGATCCAAGCGCTGCAAAAGGCCGTGATGATGGCGCCGGGCGCCGGCTTCCGCGAAGACGCGATGGCGCGCTTGGTCGAGGCGTACGCGCGGGCAGGCGCCGTCGAGCGCTGCCGCTCGGCTCAGAGCGCCTACCTCTCGAGCTATCCGAACGGCGTTCACGCGACGGCCGTCTCGCGAGGATGCCAGAGCCGCTAATAATCGAGTAGATCCGGAGGGCGTGAAGGCGGTCGCCCGAGCCCTACTGCTCGCCTCGCTCGGGATCGCGTGGACGGCTCCGGTGCGTGCCCAGTCAACGTGCGGCTCGCCCGAACGTCCGTGGGTGAGCCTGACGTTCGCCGAGGCCAATTGGCCGCTCGGGTTTGCCTCCAAAGTGCTCGGCGACTTGCGTGCGGGTCTCACGAGCCGCGGCATCGACGCCTGCGCAGACGAGACCGGGCCGAACAACGAGCCCCCGCTCGCCACCGTGCGCATCGCTGCTCTCGAGAAGAAGAGCGTCGTGTTGACGGTCGAGGTCCGCGACGCCGTGACGGCCAAGCGGGTGAGCCGCGACGTCGACCTCGCGGCCGTACCCGCCGACGGGCGCGCGTTTGCGATCGCCATCGCCGTGGACGAGCTCGTGTGGGCGAGCTGGGCGGAGATCGCGCTCGCACGGAAGAGCCGCCAGCAGGCGACGACCAAGCCGCGCCCCGCGCCGCCACCCGAGGTCGTGAAAGGCGTCGAGAGCGAGCTGCCGTCGAACGGCCCGTCGTCGAAGCTCGGGGTGCGCTTCGCGATGGAGCATTACCTCGGCGGCCAGACGCTGCTCGGCGCCGATGCCGCGACGATTTTGCCGCTCAGTGAGCGATTTGCGCTCGATCTCGATGCGGGCGGCCGCGTGGGGCTCGATTCCGACGCGCCACACGGAGACGTTCATTCGAGCTCGATCGGTTTCGGGGCGAGCGGGCGCTTCGCCTTCGTGCACACGTCGTTCGCCGACGTCGGCGTCGCGCTCGGCGCGCGCGCGGCGGTCGTGCGCTTCCGGGCGACCGCCGCGCCTGGCGCTGAAGCGGAAGAGCTGTCGGGCCTCACCGTTTACGGACGTGGTGGGGCGTTCACCGGGCTCCGTCTCGCCGGTCCCGTCGGGCTCGACGCCGGGTTCGGCGTGGGCGCTCCGTTCCGCGCGCTCGAGGCAACCGATGCGGGCAAGGTGGTTTCTGGTGTCTCGGGCGCGGAGTTCTATGCGCAGCTAGGCTTCACCATCGAGCTCTGATGCAACGCCGTTCGTCCTTGTGGCTCCTCCTCCTCGCGCTCGGCTGCGTCGAGCGCGGCGAAGTCTTGAGGCCCCAGGCGAACGAGGGCGTCGAGAGCGACGGGGGCGCAGGTGGGGCTGGCGGCTCGGGCGGCTCGGGAGGCTTGGGCGCTACCGGAGGAACGGCAGGCGTCGGAGCGGTGGCGGGCTCGGCGGGGGCGCCCACGCCGAGCGCGGTGCTTTCGTTGGTGAGCCTCGGCGCCACTCACAGCACTGCGGTTTCGGCGAATCGGCTGTATGCGTGGGGCAACAACGCATCCGGCGAGCTCGGACAGGGCGACACCGTCGAGCGTCACGAGCCCACGCAGGTTCCGGGCGACATCCAGTTCTCCACCGTAGCGGGCGGAGGCAACGCTGAGGAGCACGGCTTCACGTGCGCGCTCGACGAGATCGGCGCCGCCTACTGCTGGGGAGCGAACACGCGAGGACAGCTCGGCCAGGGCGATCGTACGGAGCGGCACGCACCGGTGCGCGTGCCGCTGCCGGTCGCAGCGCGCGGCATCTCGAACGACTTCGAGCACGTGTGCGCGCTGCTCGCCGACGCGTCGCTCTATTGCTGGGGACGCAATCAGGAGGGCGAGCTCGGCCAAGACGACCGCGTGCCTCCGACCAACGACGATACGGCGCGCGACGCGCTCGAGCCCGTTCAGGTGCCGGGCACGGACTGGAGCTTCGTCGACACGGGCGACGGGCACACCTGCGGCATCCGCTTCGACGGCTCGCTCTGGTGCTGGGGCCGCAACTCGCAGCATCAACTCGGCCCGAGCAACGAAGGGCAGATCCGCCACCCGATTCAGGTGGGGACCGACACCGACTGGCTGCGCGTCGATTCGGGCCAGCAGGCGGCCATCGCGCTCAAGCAGGACCACTCGCTCTGGGTGTGGGGCACGAACGTGGCGAGCAGCTCCGAGGGCGGCTTCCCGCTCGGCATCGACGCCGAGGAGCTCACGACGCCGACACGGCTCGGCACCGCGACGGATTGGCTCGCTATTTCGACGCGCGTCTTCCACAGCTGCGCCGTCAATCGCGCGGAGGAGCTCTGGTGCTGGGGCCGCAACATCGAAGGCCAGCTCGGCACCGGCGACACCACGATCCGCAAGGAGCCGACGCTCGTTGCGACGGGCATCACGGACGTCGACGTCTCGTGGTTCATGACGTGCGCGCTCACGCGCAGCGGCGGCCTCGAGTGCACGGGCGGCAACGAGCACGGTCAGCTCGGCACCGGCGACACGGAGCGCCCACTCCGCTTCACCGACATCACCCCACCTCCGCTTTAGCGCCCATCCCCTCAGCGTGTATCTTTCGAGATATACTGGAGAGCCATGGGTGCACGTGAGCCGTTGGGGAGGCGTTCGGGTACGTCCCTGATCGTGGCATTCCCCCGGGTGCTGTCACTGTTCGCTCTGGCCGCGCTCGGGTGCAGCGGAACGATCACGGACAACGCGGCTGAGCTTCCGCCGGGCACCGCTGCGACCGGTGGGGCGGCCGCGGGGGCGACGGGCGGCGCGGGCGGCGCCTCGGCCGGCAAGGGCGGCAGCAGCACCGGCAAGGGAGGCACGACGAGCGGAGGTAACGGGGGCACCGCGAACATGACAGGCGGGCCCGTGACGGGCGTGGCGCCCGTGACGCGCGTCGCGCGGCTCACGCACAGCCAATACCAAACCACGGTCAACGACCTTTTTGGCATCGACGACGATTCGACGGCCGCCTTCGCGCCCGACGCGCTCAACGGCGCCGCCTTCGACACGAGCGTCGATTTCCGCGTCGACGCGCGGCTCGGCCCGCAATACCGCACCGCCGCGGAAGCGCTCGCGCAGCGGGCAGTGAGCGACGACGCCGTGTTCAAGCGCATCGTTACGTGCGACACGGCCGACACGGCCTGCCCGAGCACATTCATCCGCGCGTTCGGCACGCGGGCTTTCCGTCACCCGATCTCGGACGACGAGATTTCGCGCTTCACGGCGCTCTTCGCGCAAGGTCCGGATTTGGTCGGCAGCGGCGACGCGTTCAAGGACGGCGTCTCGCTCGTCGTCGAAGCGATGCTCCAGTCGCCGCAGTTCCTCTACCGCACGGAGCTCGGAGCCCAGCAGGCTCCCGGCGAGGCGACCGGCGTGCTCGCGCTCGACGATTACGACATGGCCTCGCGCCTCTCGTATTTCCTGTGGGGCACGATGCCGAACGACGAGCTCTTCCAGCGCGCGAACGACGGCGCGCTGCGCACGCCCGCGCAGGTCTACGCCCTCGCGGACGCGCTCGTCGCTGACGCGCGCGCGACGAGCGTCGCCGTTTCGTTTCACGACCAAGCGTGGGCCTTCAGCCGCTTCTCGCGCATCTCGCCCGACGCGAAGACGTTTCCGAAAGCACCGACCGACCTCGTCACGCGCGTCACCGACGCCGCGCACGCCTTCGTCGGCGACGTGGTCGAGAACGACGGCGGCCTCCGCGAGCTGCTCACGGCGCCGTACGCGTTCGCGGACTCGGCGACGGCGCCGCTCTACGGCAAGACGGTCTCGGGCACGGGCTTGAAGCGCATCGATTTCACGGCGGGCGAGCGACAGGGCATCCTGATGCAGCTCGGGTTTTTGGCGTCGAACGCCTACTCCCTCAAGACGGATCCGATCCACCGCGGCCTCTTCGTGCTCCGCAACCTGCTCTGCAACACGGACATCGGGGATCCGCCCGCGGGCGCAGCGCAGACTCCGCCGCCCAAAACCGACACTCCGCCGAAGACCACGCGCGGCGAAGTAGCGCTTTTGACGGGCCAAGACGCGTGCAAAGGCTGCCACAGCCTGATCAATCCTCCGGGCTTCGCGTTCGAGGGCTTCGACGCGGTGGGGCAGGCGCGTCAGGACGAGGACGGCGAGCCGCTCGACACGACGGGCAGCATCGAGCTCGACGGCACCGAGGTCGCCTTCAAGGACGCCTTCGAGCTCGTGCAGGCGGTCGCGGGGAGTCAGGCGGCGCAGAGCTGCTACGCCGGCAAGTGGCTCGAGTTCGCGTACGGCCGCAAGTTCTCGACGCTCGACGGCGCGTCGCAAGCCGCGCTCGCGGCGAGCCCGCAGAGCGCGCGCGCCGTCATGAAAGCGATCACGCAAACCGATGCCTTCATGACCCGCACGGCGAACGAGGTGGCACCGTGAACCGCATCCGACTTCCGAGCCGCCGCCGCTTCCTCGCCGGCATGGGCGGCGTCATGGTGGGCCTGCCGTTCCTCGAGGCGCTCGCGCCGAAGGTGGCGCGCGGACAGAGCACGGCGATCAAGCGTTTCGGCTCATTTTTGTGCTGCAACGGCGTGAACATGGACAAGTGGTTTCCGACCGTGAAGTCGGGAGCGCTCGCGGACTCGAACCTCGCCGGCACGGCGAACGAGGTGCTCACGCCGCTCCGCTCGAAGCTGCTCTTCCCGACGGGCGTGCACATGACGCCGCGCGGCTTCGATCGTGACGGTGGTGGTGGCGACGACCACCACAAGGGCATGGCGCACAAGCTCACGGCGCAGTTCGCCGACGACGACGGCTTCGCGCAAGGTGCCTCCCTCGACTACGTGCTCGCCCAACAGCTGAACCCGAGCGGACGCCCCGCGCTGAACCTCCAGGTCGGCGGCAACTCGGGCGACGGGCTCGCTTACTCGTCCTACAGCGGAGCGGGCATGGCGATCGCGGGCATCAACAACCCGTGGAACGCCTACTCGGATTTCATGGGTCTCGGCGGCACGACGGGCGGCGGCTCGGACGCAGCGGACCGGATCCTGCGCCGGCGCCAGAGCGTGCTCGATCTCGTGGGCGAGCAATTCGACGCGCTCAAGCGCGGCCCGCTCAGCAAAGACGACAAAGACAAGCTCGACGCCCATTTTACGGCCATTCGCGAGCTCGAAAACACCATGACCAGCACGGGCGGCCTCGCCTGCGCGAGCGACGACATCGGCACTCGCGCGAGTGACTACGAGGGCGCGATGAAGAGCGAGCTCACGAGCACCACCGCGTATCCCGTCATCGCCGATCTTCAGGTCGATATCTACGCGCTCGCCCTCGCCTGCGACGCCACGCGCGTCGCGACGCTGCAGTTCGATCGCGGCGCGGGTGGTCCCATCTTCAAGTGGGACGGAATGATGCACGAGTACAACCATCACAAGCTCTCGCACGGCAAGGTGCGCGACGATTGCTTCGGCGACAGCACCGCCGACGGCTGCGACGACGTCGCGGGGTACGAAGACATGCTCTTCGATATCGACGTGTGGCACGCGAAGCGCTTCCTGCGCCTGCTGCAGAAGCTCGACTCCTACATGGAGGCGGACGGCAAGAGCGTCCTCGACAACTCCATCATCATGTATAATAACGAGCTCGCAGACGGGAAGGGTCACACCTTCATGAACCTCCCGTACATTTTTGCCGGCAGCCTCGGCGGCAGCCTGAAGCAAAGTGAAGTGATCCTGCTCGGCTCAGGCTCGAGCGGCGATGACCAGAAAGCCCCTCACAACAAGCTCTTGAACACGTTGCTCAACGCGATGGGCATCGAGTCCGACTGGTTCGGCGTGAAAGAAGGCGGCGATACCATGCAGGGCGGCGTGTACGAAGAGCTCCTCGCATAAACGGGGTCTAGATAATGACGTTGATCGACAATCGCCTCGCGCTCGTGGCAGCCCTCGGTGTCACTTGCGCCGTCACCTCCTGCGAATCGCTGCCCGAGACTCAGCTCAAATCGGGCGCCGGTCAGGCTGGCCAAAAGCCGAGCTCCGGCGGCACGAACGCGGGCGGCAAAGCGGGCAGCGGCGGCATGGGCACGAGTGCCACAGCGGGGAAAGGCACGGCGGGCTCCGGCACCGCGGGCGACGCGATGGGCGGCACCGACGCAAGCGGCGGCACCGGTGGCTCGAGCGGCTCGGGCGGCTCGAGCGGCTCGGGCTCGAGCGGGGCCGGCGCGGGAAGCAAAGGCGGCACCAGCGGCAAGGGCGGCACCGGCGGCACGTCGACCGACGCCGGCAACGGCGGCGAGCCGCCGAGCATGCCGGCCGGCGGCGACAACGGCGGCACTGGACGCACCTATTCGACCGATCCGGCGACGTTCGGTGGCGACCCGCGCTGCGACGCGGCCGGCGTCGCTTTCTGCGACGATTTCGAGGCGACTTCGCTCGACACGGGCAGCTGGACGCCGCGCGGCGCCGCCCCGGAGCTCGACGACACGCGCGCAATGCGCGGCGACCGCTCGGCCCACTTCCACACGGAGTCGAACGCCCTTCAATACATCACGCTGAAGAAGGTCTTCCCGGCTCCCAACAACACCTACTACGCGCGCATGTTCGTCTGGTTCGACAGCATGCCGACCGACCCCGACTGGGCGCACTGGACGATCTCGGGCGCGCAGGCCGACGGGAACGACTTCGAGGTGCGCGTCGGTGGCCAATGGGATCCGAACGCGCAGAAGGATCTCTTCGGCGTCGGCACCGATCACGGCCCGACGGGCGACTGGACCAACCTCGACGAGGACCAACCCGTGACGGACGTCCCCGTCCAGAAATGGGTGTGCCTCGAGTGGATGTGGAAAGGCGATACCAACGAAGGCAAGTTCTGGTGGGACGGCGTCGAGCACCCGTCGCTTGCGACGAGCCCTTCCAAGCACGGCGGCAGCGGCACCTGGGCGCTCCCGGATTTCGACTCGATGTGGGTCGGCTGGTGGCTCTATCAAGAGGCTCCTGTGCCCGATCACTACGACGTGTGGATTGACGAGGTCGCCGTGGACTACGCGCGAATCGGCTGCGATCTCTGATCGGAAACGACCTCTCAGCCGTGCTTTGCGTTCACTGCTCGAGGCCCGTCTCCACACGCGTAGGGCGATGTGCGCACTGCGGCCACCGCGATCGCGCCGCGCCCGTGCGCTCGCGCTCGGTGATCCCGTGCCCTCGGTGTAAGTCGGACGCGGAGATCGTCGCGCTCGGTCCCGTGGACGTCGACAGCTGCGCGACCTGCGGAAACATCTGGTTCGACAACGCGGAGCTCGAGCGCACGAGCATCGCGTTGGACGGCAGCGGCGGCGCCGATCTTCGAGCGGCCGTGCGCGCCCTCGTCCCCAGCCGTGCCGTCGACGCAGGACCGTCCGTCGTCGAATGCTCCTTCTGCTCCGCCGCGCTCGTTCGGCGCCACCATCCGACCGTCGCCGGCGTCGTCGCCCACGTCTGCCCCCTCCACGGCGCGTGGGTCGAGCGCCATCACCTCGTCAAGCTCGTCGAAGAAATCGAAGCGCAGGGGCTCGCCGCGCTCGAAGCGCGCGATCGGCGCCGCTCGGCGGAGCGGGCCGAGCACGCCCGCGCGGTGGAGCGGCAGCTCGCCCCGCTCTCCGCGATGCGGCGTCACAGGCTTTGGTTTTGGCTGCTATGAGGCTCTGGTCCGGGTTCGTCGGCCTTCAGCCGCCCGCCGCCCACTCCACCGCGCGCTCCAGCATCCCGACGAAGAGCGGATCCGCGTAGCTCTCCTGCGTGTGTCCGAGCGCCGTATAAAACGCGCGCCCGCCTTCGTACTCGTGAAGCCACGTGGTCGGATGATCGCCGCCCATCGCCGAGGTGCCGGGCTGGTAGCTCGACTCGTCGAGCGACATGAGCACGTGCACGTTCGGGCGCGGGTTCGTCTTGAACGCGTACCACTCGTCGGTTCGCGTCCAGCGCGCGGGAATGCCCGCGACGATGGGGTTCGCGGTGTCTTCGACGACGACCGTCGCTTCTTGAATCGCGGGGTGCTCGCGGAAGTACGCGCCGACGAGCTCGCCGTAGAAGGCCCAGTCGTACTCGGTGTCGCTCGCGGAGTGCACGCCGACGAAGCCGCCACCGGCGCGAATGAAACGCTCGAACGCGCCCTGCTGCGTGTCGTCGAGCACGTCGCCGGTCGTCGACATGAACACGACGACGTCGACCGCCCCGAGCTTGTCGTCGCCGAACACCGCCGGATCCTCGGTCGCCATCAGACCCCAGCCGTTTTTCGTCGCGAGCTTCGTGAAGGCGTCGATGCCGTCGGGGATCGAATCGTGCCGAAATCCCTGCGTGCGCGAGAACACGAGCACGTTGAGCGGCCCGCTCGGACCGCCGTTGTCGCCGGCCATACCGGCCGTTCCGGAGCCCGCGCCGCCCGTTGACGTGGAGCCTGC
>DATMCL010000157.1:0-12420 GCA_035558375.1 Polyangiaceae bacterium | reverse complement strand
GCGAGCCCCGCGGAGTCCCCCCGAACCTTGAGTCGTTCGAGGCGTAAGAGGAGGCTCTTGTACTCGAGCGCCTCGAACTCTGCGGCCAAGCGACGCCGGGACGACTCGGTCAGCGGCGCACTGAGCATCGATGTTGCGAGTGGGACGTCGTCGTGCAAGCGAGCGAGCATCTCGTTCATGACCAGGCGTTCGGCTGCCTCACGCAAGGTTTCGCGGAGCTTCAGCGGGCTCACGTCGTCGAGGTGCGCCAAGAGCTCGCCGATACTGCCGAAGCGCGCAACGAGCTCGGCTGCCGTGCGCGGACCGACGCCGGCGACGCCGACCAAGTGATCGGAGGGGTCGCCGACGAGGGCCGTGAAGACGGGCAGCTTTGCGGGCGATACGCCGAAACGCGCTTCGACGCGGGCCGCGTCGTAGAGCTCCGCCGGTTGGGCACGACGGCCGAGGAACAGAATGCGCGTGCGCTCCCCGGCGGTTTGCAGAAGATCGCGGTCGCCGCTCACGACGAGCACCTGCCGCCCGGTGCCGGCTATGCGGCGCGCGAGCGTCGCGAGCACGTCGTCTGCCTCGAAGCCCGGGGTGCAGAACACGGGGACCTCGAACGCTTCGAGGAGGCGAGGCAGGCGCTCGAGCTCCTGGCTCAGCGCGGAGGGCGTGCGCGGCCGACCCGCCTTGTACTCAGGGTAGCGCTCGGCACGAAATGTCCGTGAAGGTCCGTCCACAGCGAAGGCGAGCTCACTCGGGCCCTGCTCGCGAAGAACCTTGAGAACGAGTGAGGAAAATCCGTAGAGCGCGGAGCTCGGCACGCCGGTGGACGTCGACAAGGGGGGCAACGCATGAAACGCACGGAAAACGACCGAGTACGTGTCGAACAGGACGACGTCCGTCGCACTGCGCTCCTGGATGCCGGCGGCGCTCTTGCGAGGCACCCCGGATGGTGTCGCGCCTCAGCATCGTGCGCTACGCCGGACCCGGGGTGCGGCGCTATGAAGCGGAGCAAATTCAAACACTTAGAGAAAGTTCGTCCAGCCTCGTCGATCGCGGCTCTCGTGGCGCGTCGCTCCTTCGAAACCAGAAGGAGTGACACCATGAAAATGCTCAATTCGACCCTTGCCCGTTCTGCTTGTGTCGCCGCTCTCCTCGTGGGGACGGGGACCGCATCCGCGACCGCATCCGCCGAGTCCGGCGTAACCGCACGGCCGGCCTCCGCCCCCTCCGGTGCCACCGCTACGGCGACGAGCACCGTGAAGAGTGGCCGCGTCGCGGTCAACGGCGTGAACTATTACTACGAGCTTCACGGGCGCGGAGAGCCGCTGCTGCTCCTTCACGGCGGCCTCGGCTCCATCGACATGTTTCGCCCCTTGCTGCCGAAGCTCGCGGAGAATCGGCTCGTGATCGCGGTCGATCTGCAAGGGCACGGGCGGACGCCGCTCGGTCAGCGCGCGTTCCGGCTCGAGTCGATCGGCGACGATATGGCGACGCTCGTGAAGAAGCTCGGGTTTCCGAAGGTCGATGTGCTCGGGTACTCGCTCGGCGGCGGTGTCGCGCTGCGCATGGCCGTGCAGAAGCCCGATAGCGTGCGGCGACTCGCGCTCGTCTCCACCGGATTCTCCGACGACGCGTTCTATCCGGAGCTGAAGGCGCTGCAGGGGCAGGTGAGCGGAAAAGCCGCTCCGATGATGAAGGACACGCCCATGTATCAGTCGTACGCGGCGGTCGCTCCGAACGTCGCCGACTTCCCCCGTCTGCTCGATGCGCTCGGTGACTTCATGCGCTCCAAATACGATTGGTCGGCGGAGGTTCCGAAGCTCAAGATGCCCGTGATGCTCGTCTACGGCGACAGCGACATGTTCCGGCCCGAGCACATGGTGAAGTTCTACCAGCTGCTCGGCGGCGGCTTGCACGACGCCGGCTGGCAACGCGAGTCGATCTCGAAGAATCGTCTCGCGATCCTCCCGGACCGAACCCACTACGACATCTTCACCTCGCCGGGCCTCGTCACCACCGTGCTGCCGTTCCTGAACGGACAGAGCGACGCCCAGAGCTGGGCAGCTCAAGTCGCCGCGAACAAGAACTGAGTCCGAAGACGAGCACACGACAACCCTCCTCCTCCGACATGAGGTCGGACGAGGAGGGTTCGCCCGTTAACGGGCGTCGCTAGGACGCTTTCTCAGAGCACTTCGACGTTTCTTCGCCCACTGCGAAAGCGCCTTGTCTCTCCGTCCGATCTCACTCACGGATTCGTAATAGTAAGACCGCCAGTCGTCCTTCGGCATGCCCGTGAAGAGCATGAGATTGAGCGGGTAGTCCTCGCTGTCCGTGCAGCGGCGGAAGTCGTCGCGGAACAGGAACGTCGGCTTCTTTAGGGCGATGGCGATGCCGAGCTCCACCATCACGCCCTCGTCCGGTGGCGTGCCGTTCACGACGGCGAAAATGGCGTCGGCTTCACGGACATCGGCGAGGTCGCGCTGGCCGACGCGGTGAGCCCAGCCGGGTTTGGCGAGATCGATCTGGTTGTTGCGCGCGAACGGCTCCCACACTTCGAGGCCGAGCTTTTCGAGCGCACGCACGACGGGAGGCAGAAGCTTTTGCCACTGCTTCGAGAAGCCGTACGGACTCGCGAGGTAGACGCGCTTCTTCATGGCTCGCCCAACGTAGTCCTCGTGCGGGCACGGGGGAAAGACGCTCTCAGCTCGCCGCGCGCACTTCGGAGAACTTGGGATCGGGCTCGCCGAGCGCGATGTAGATCGCGCGTAGATCGGTGAGGATCTGCTGCCGGGGCGGCGTTTCGCGCGTCTTCGCTTCGAGGAGCTGCGTGACGCCCTCGTCCACGGTGTCCGTGATGAAGCGCGTCCCCGAGTTGCCGAGCACGATGTTGAGCCCGCGCATCACGGCACGTACCACGCTGAGCTTGAACGCGTCGCCGACGGGCGTCGTGACGAGCCGTTTCACGCGACGCTCGATCTTGCGGAGCCGGAAGTGATTCTCCTGACGCGTGGGACCGTCGGGAGGATCGGAGGTGTCGAGCACGATCATCAAGCCGAGCAGACACCGCTCGTTGTCGTCGAGCGCCGCGTCGAGCACGTCGAAGAGCCAGCGCGTTCGTTCGATGCGTGCCGCCTTCTGATAGACGATGAGGCAGACGTCGCCACGCAGGAGCATCCCTACTCCGTCGTGCACCAACACTTTTCCCTCAGGCGCCTGCACGCCCGCCGTCATTTCAAGCTACGTTATCACACGTGGGTAGTGCCCTGCTCACGCGCGGCGAGGCGCGCCCAATTGCCCCAGGTTTCCGCGCGTGACGCGCGAGCGCGTCACTTGGCGAGCGCGTCCGCGATGGCCCGGCTCAGCTCGGCGACTCGATACGGCTTCTGCACGAAACCCGCAGCGCCACGCCGCAGCATGGCTGCGACGTCCTGGTCGGCGCCGTAGCCCGACCAGATCAGGACGCGAAGCTCCGGATTGAGCGCGCGGAGCGCGTCGAAGGTCTCCTCGCCGCTGAGGCCCGGCATGCGGAGGTCGAGCAGCACGAGGCGGTAGTGCTGGGGAGCCTTCCGCAAGAGCTCGATTGCCGCCTTCCCGTCGGACGCGTGCGTGACGGAGTAGCCGAACGATTTGATCGTCGCGACGGCGGTCATGCTGACCATGGCGTCGTCGTCCACCAGCAGGACAGCTCCGGTGCCGCGCTGCACCGTGCCGCTTTCCGGTCGCGACGACGGGCTCTCGTCCGTGCAGGGCAGGTGGACGCGGAAAGTCGTGCCCTGGCCGAGCTGGCTCTCGACGTCGATGGTCCCGCCGTGCGCCTTGATGGTCCCCGCGACAGCCGCAAGGCCGAGCCCCGTACCGTGCCCGACGGGCTTGGTCGTGAAGAACGGGTCGAAGATGTGCGGCAGGAGGTTCTTCTCCATGCCGCGACCGGTGTCGCTCACCTCGAGCACCACCGCTCGGCGTGCTTTGGCCCGCGCGTCCGCGAGCGACGATAGCGTCGAGAGGGTGCGAATGCGTAGCGTCCCGCCGTTCGGCATCGCGTCGCACGCGTTGACGAGCAGGTTCAAGAGCGCGCTCTCGAGGAGCGTCCGGTCCGCGGCGACGACCGGGCCGTCCGCCGACAGCTCGGTGAGCACCGTGACCTTGGGATCGATCGAGCGGCGAAGCAGCGAGACCGTGTCGTCGACGAGGCGGTGCAGGTCCGTCGGGGCGAGTAGCATCTGCGCCTTTCGCGAGTAGGCGAGGAGTTGCCTCGTGAGCTCTGCCGAGCGCAGAGAGGCTTGCATGATGCCGTCCACGAGCTCCGTGAGCTCGTGATTCTCACCGGCTTCGTAACGGAGCAGCTCCGCGCAGCCCATGATGGAGGTGAGGTTGTTGTTGAAGTCGTGGGCGATGCCGGCCGCCAGGCGCCCGACGATCTCGAGTTGCCTGGATTCGATGCTGCGGATTTCCGCTTCGGCCCGGGCGCGCTCCGCTTGCTCGCGACGCAGGGTTTCCGAGCGGGCGAGCGCGAGGGAGCGCTCGATGCGTGTGATGACCGCGAGCATCAAGCCGCCGAAAAGGCCAATCGCCGCGAACGTCAGCGTGAGCGAACGGATCCACGACTGTGGATTCGTCATGGCGATGTCGCTCGGGTTCGGTGCCGGGATTTTCCCGTGGACCATCGCCCAGCCGACGCCCGCGACGGCGAGCCCCGCCGCCAGGCTGAGCCACAGCATCGCGCGGCGCCCGCAGAGCAAGCCTGCGAGCATCAGCGTCACGGTGAGACACACGCCCGGTCCCGAAAGGACGCCGACTACGGCGTAGCCTCCAATCGCGGCGAGCGTCGCCGGTATGACCAGCAGGTAACCGCGCGCGACCCCGCGTGGCCAGCCGGTGAATCCGGTGACGGCGGCCGAGATGGCGCACAGGATCGCGAGCGCCTCGAGCTCGTGACGGCCGTTGTCGGAGCGGGTGCCGGCGGCGATTGCGATCGCAGCAGCGACGTAGGCGAAAAAGATGCGGCGCAGGAGCTTTAGACTCAGCTGCTCGCGCCAGTCGGCCGCGTCGTCGGTTGTCGCCTCGTTCGGGTCGTCCCGGATCAGCACGGGGCCACTCGCACGGCAGTGCGAGGGCAAAGGCGCGGTCGCTGCGCGGACGTGACCGCCGTCCCCGTGCCGAAGCCCTCGAGGGTCATCGCCCCGAGGGTACCGTCAGACGGTGAACGGCTGGGAGATCTTTCGGAAAAGGGCCATGCTTTCGCAGCCAGCGGAATGGGTCGCTAGTGCCGGGAAGCTCGCGAGATCGAACGCACCAGGGCTCGAGTCGGTGAGAAACCGCAGCACGCACGCCACGGCGATGTCGGCGTGAGAGAGGCTCTTGCCGAGCCAGTGCTCGGTCGTGCGGCGCGTGCGATCGGCGTCGAGCGCCGTGAGCACGCCGCGGATCTGCGTCTCACAGCGAGACACCCATTTTTCCGAGACCTCGGGGTGCAGGGCCTTCTCGTAGAAGTAGCTCACGGCCTTGTCGCCGAGCCCGGTCGCGAGAGCCATCACGCGCAGGCCGTCGCGGCGCGCGGGCCCGCTGCGCGGTAGGAGCGCCCTCTCGGGCCCGACCTGTTCGTCGAGCGCGTCGAGAATGGCCGCGCTGTCGAGCAGGCTCTCGCCGCTGTCGAGGACGAGCGTCGGGACGCGGAGCAGCGGATTGTACGGCGCGATTTGCTCTGCGTCGCGCCAAACGGACCACGGACGATGCTCGTACGCGATGCCGTAGAGCTCGAGCGCAATGCCGACCCGTCGGACGAAGGGCGAGTCGAACTGCCCGATGAGCAGCATCAGCGCGAGGCGCCGCCGGTGTACGTCGCAGTGGCGGAGTAGCGCATCACGCGCGTGCACGGCGCGGTACGGGTGGTGCCGCCGCAGGCGTGCTCACCGTGAAACTTGGCGGTCTTCGCGCGCAACGCTGCGAGCACCTGATTCGTCACGTCGTGACCGCCGCCGGCGCACGTCGTATCGAGGCACGGCAGATCGAAGAGCGCTGGCGCGTGCGGCACCGAGACGTGCTTCGTGTGCACCGTCTCCGGCACCGATGCCCCCTGGCGCATCTCTTCGACCTCGAGCTTGAGGGTCTCGAGCGCCGGCACCTCGGCCTTGAGTCGAGGCGCGCGATCTTCCCGCTGGCGACGTTCCGCCGCCTGCTGAGATGCCTCGGTCGAGCGTGATCGAAAAGACGCCATCTGGCTCAGCTCTCTACCAAAATTAGCTTTTCCATCAAGCGTTTCGAGTAACCGTGCAGCTCCTTGAACGCAACCCCCATGCCCCGTGGATCGTCCGCTATCCGGACGACGACTCCCACGCCCTCGATCGTTTCCACCCCGTCGAGCACCACCGAGAAGCGCAAATTGACCTCCGTGCCAATCGCGAGCGGCGAATCCGTGCGCACGAACGCCCCGGTGCCGGAAACGTTCGCCACGTACTCGCGCACGAAATCGTCGAAGGTGTCGAATTGCTTGTTGATGGTCAGACGCGCCGCCCCGCGACGCTCCGTCACGGGCTCGAGCTCCTCGGGGGCGGAGCTTTCGGCGTCATCGCGGGTGGTCACGCCGCTCACTTCCCGTGCAGGTCGAACTGCTCGATGTGGTACTCGGTGCGCGGGTTGAACTCGATACGGCGCATGTAGCGCTTCTCGGCTTCCTGCACGGCGGCGCGCTCCTCCCCCTGCATCACGTCCACGACGGCCGGGTGCGCGTTGACGAGCACCGAATAGCCGGGGAGGCCGTGCCGCTCACGCCGGATCTGACGCAGGATCTCGTAGACGATGGTCGTCTTCGACTGAACCTGCCCGGTACCGTCACAGTAGAAGCAGGTCTCGTGCATCGTGCGACCGAGGCTCTCGCGCGTGCGTTTGCGCGTCATCTCGATCAGGCCGAGCTCGCTGATGCGGTTGATGGTCGTCTTGGCCTTGTCCTTGGCGAGGCGCTGCTCGAGCGCACGCCACACCTTCTCGCGGTTTTGGGCCACGTCCATGTCGATGAGGTCCAAGATGACGAGGCCGCCGATGTTGCGGAACCGAAGCTGGTACGCAATCTCGTCGACCGCTTCGAGGTTGGTCTTGAGCGCGGTCTCTTCGAGGTCGCGGCTGCCCTTGCCGACGTAGCGGCCAGTGTTCACGTCGATGGCCGTGAGCGCCTCCGCCTGATCGATGATCAGGTAGCCGCCGCTCGGCAGCTGAACCTTGCGACTGAGGGCGCGCGAGATCTCGTCCTCGATGCCGTAGGCGTCGAAGATGGGCTCGTCGCCCGTGTAGAGCTGCACGTCCTTCACGCGCGCCGGCATGAACATCTCGACGAAGCGGACGAGCCGCGCGTACTGCTCCTTGTCGTCGATGACGATGGTCTCGATCTCGTCGGTGAAGAGGTCGCGCGCCGTCTTCAAGACCAAGTCGAGCTCGGTGTAGAGGACGGCCGGCGCTTTCGCGCCCTCGCGCTTGCGCGACACTTCCTCCCACAGGCTCACGAGGTAGCCGATATCGGCTTTCAGGCTCTTTTTGGTGAGCCCCTCGGCGACGGTGCGCACGATGAGGCCGCCGGACGGAGGCCGCATCGCCTCCACCACCTCGCGCAGCCGCGCACGCTCGCGTGCCGAACCGATGCGCTTCGAGGTTCCGACGTGATCGACCGTCGGCAGGTAGACGACGTAGCGACCCGGCAGCGAGACGTGGCTCGTGACGCGAGCCCCTTTCGTGCCGATCGGCTCCTTCGAGATCTGAACGATGACCTCGTCGCCTTCCTTCACGACCTCGGTGATGGGAACCGAGCGGGCGACGCGCGAGGTGCTGCGTCCGCCGCCGCCGCCGCTGCCGGAGCGCCGTCCGCGATCCCCGCGCTCGCGATCCCGCCCGCCGCGGTTCCGATCGCGTCCGCCGCGGTCTCCCCGCTGCCGATTCGCCTGCTCGCCGGAGGTGCGCGCCTCGCCCGAGGCGTTTCGCTCCCCACCGCCGCCGCCGCCAGCGCCACCGCCAGCGCTGCCGCTCCGCTCTTTGTCGCGGCCACGACCCCGCCGACGGCGCCGGCGTGAGCTGCCGCCGCTGCCGTTGGACTGCGCGGACGCGCCTTCCTCGCGCGGCGGGGGCTCGCGGTCGGGTTCTTCCTCTTCTTCCTCTTCCTCGACGAGCCCGTCGCCGCCCAGGTCTTCCGAATCCGCCGGCTCTTCGTCGTCGGGAGCGCCGGCGCCGCCGCTTGGATTGCCGCCGGTTTGCGGCGCGCTTTCCTCCTCGTCGTCCTCGTCGTCCTCGTCGTCCTCGTCGCCCTCATCCGCGTCGTCGTCGTCGTCGTCCGCGTCGTCGTCATCGTCCGAGTCGCCCTCGTCCGCGTCGTCGTCGTCGTCATCGTCCGCGTCATCGTCCGACTCGGCGCCCTCGGCGGCAACGGCTTCGCCACGACCTCCGGCGGCCGCTACCGGCTCGTCGTCATCGTCGTCGTCGTCGTCATCGTCGTCGCCCTCGGCGTCGCCGTCCGCGTGAGCGTGCGGGCCATGGCGCCGTCCTCCGGCGCCCTTGTTGAAGCGTTCCGCGGACTCGTGCTTGCGAGCGCCGGCGAGGTACGCCTCGAAGTCGTCGGGCCGAATCAGGTCTTCGACGTGGAGGAACGCCGCGCGATCCAGCCCGACGTCGATGAATGCCGCCTGCATGCCGGGGAGCACGCGGGAGACGCGACCGAGCACGATGTTGCCGACGGTTCCCGTCGCCGAAGCGCGCTCGATTTGCAGCTCGGCGATGATGCCGTTTTCGATGAGAGCGACCCGCGTTTCGCGGATGTCGCAGTTGATGACCAATGTATTACGAGCCATGGGGATAAAAATCTGGCGACGCTGGCGCAACCTCGGCTCCCCACCCTTGGAGAGCCGGGCTCTCGCACCTCGTCTGGGACGTGACATATCACGCCGGTCCGCCGCAGCGCCCGCCCGGACTCAGATAAATAAGCGATTTCAAATGGATACGAGCTACTGACCACCCTTCCAGGAGCGCGCAGCAGGGCCCCGTCGCGGCCGAAGCCTGCTAAGCGTCGGACGCCGCCAGGAGCGCCCCGCACACCGTGACTCAGCCTTATCTCGTCCTCGATATCGAGACCGTGCTCGACGCCGAGCTACCCATCGTTCCGGCCGGCGATACGGAGCGTTTGCCGGCGCCTCCCCACCATCGGGTGGTCGTGATCGGGGCCCTGTTCCTCGACGCCAACTACGAGGTCAAGCGCCTCGGCTTGGTCGGGGATTCGAAGGACGAGGCAGGAATGCTCCGAGACTTTGCGAAGCTGCTCGAGGAGCGGCGCCCCTGCCTCGTGACCTTCAACGGCCGCTCGTTCGACATGCCCGTGATTGCGACGCGCTGCTTGCGCCACGGCATCCCGCTCCGCCACTACTACCGCTCGCGCGACGTGCGATACCGCTTCACCGCAGACGGACACCTCGATTTGATGGACTACGTCGCTGACTTCGGTGCGGCGAAATCGTCGCGGCTCGACGTCATCGCGAAGCTCTGCGGCATGCCGGGCAAGGTGGGCGTCGACGGCAAGGACGTGGGACCGATGGTGCACGCCGGTCGCCTCGCGGAAGTGCGCGCGTATTGCTTGTGCGACGTGGCGCAGACGGCGGGTGTTTTCCTGCGCGTTCAGTACCTGCGTGGCGAGATCGAGCGCGAGGCGTACCTCACGGCGATGCGTGGCCTTTTGACTCTGATCCGCAGCGACGAGCGATTGGCTCCCGTCGCGGCCGCGCTGAACGAGCCGCGGCTTCTCCTCGAAGCCGACCCGCCCGCGGCATCTCCCGCTTGATTGACGGCTCCGGCATGGGCGTTATGCTCGCAGCATGCGTGAGCTCTTGGAGAGGCACTGCCGAGAACTCCCTGCGGGAGCTCCGGCGCTCGCGGCGGCAGAGATCAACAAGGTGCTCGCCGAGCTGCCGGGCTGGGCGCTCGAGGGCGACGGCAAGCGCGTCGCGAAGACCTACGAGTTCAAGAACTTCCACGAGACGATGGAGTTCGTGAACGCGCTCGCCTGGGTCGTGCACAGGGAGGATCACCACCCGGATCTCCACCTCTCCTACAAGCACTGCCGTGTCGTGTTTTGGACGCACACCGTGGGCGGCGTCAGTGAGAACGACCTGATCTGCGCCGCGAAGATCGACGCGCTCGTCAAGGCGTGAACGTCTAGCCGGCGCGCTTCGCGGCCGCGGGCGTTTTGCCGCGGGTACGGCGCAAGGCCACGAGCGCTGCGCCGCCGATCGCGACGAAGGCGAGCACGGTGAGGACATCCCACGTCTCCTCGCTCAGCACCATGCCGAGCGAGTGGTGCGAGATCGTGCTCAGACAGAACCATGCGGTCGGGATGGTGAGGGACGCGAGGGCGAGCGTCGTCGCGCGATCGCGAGGGGAAGCGAGGAAGCGCCGCGCGAGCCACCACGCGCCCGCGGCGCACCCGAGCGCGAGCGCCGTGCCCGTGATCAGGTGGCGCACCTTGTAGATCCCGATGACCTTCGCGCCCACGCGGCCGATCTCGGTGATGGCCTCGTCGAAGTCGAGCTGCATGTTGGCCCCGAAGAAGAACAGCGCCGCAGCAATGGCGCCCCAAACGCCGAGCGTCGCCGTGACCTTCGCCGCGCGGAGTCCGCGCGCCGTGCGCAGCGCGAGCGCGCCTGCCGCGACGTACGCGAGCGTGAAGAGCCAATGGCGGATGCTGAAGTCGAAGATACGGGGAGTCCAGCCGGGAAACCCGGGCACCGCGAAGGGTGGTGACGGCGCGTCGAGCACTTTGACGAGCTTCTCCTCGACGCGATCGCCCGCCACGTGGAACGCGCGGTAGCCGATGACGGACGCGTCGAAGCTGCGCGCCGAGCCCGGCTCGACGACGATGGTGATGCCGTCATTCGTGTGGAGCGTGCGCCGCGCGTGGAGGTGTCCCGCGAGGAACCAGCCGACCCGGTGCTTGCGCATCGCGGCGAGCAGGCGCTGCCGCGCCGGTGGGGGCCAATTCTGCGCGCTTTCGGGCTCGTCCTCGCCGTTCGCGAAGGGTGGCCGGTGCGCGACCAGGAACACGCGCTGCTGCGGCGGCTCGCCGGCGAGCGTTTTCTCGAACCAGCGCCACTGCTCGTCGTGCTCGCTCGCCGAGAGCTCGGGCGAGCGCATGACCTCCGAGTCGAGCACGAGGAACGTCACGGGCCCCGCGGCGTAGCGGTAGTGGTCCGCGCCGTACGACGCGCGAAAGCTCGCGAGGGACCCCTCGCTCACGACGTCGTGGTTACCGGCGACCAAGAGCGACTTGGTTCGGCTCCCCTTGAGCGCCCGGTCGAAGATCCACCACTGCCAGAAGCTCCGATGCTGGACGAGGTCGCCCGCCACGACGGCGAGCGCGGGGCGACTCGCGTCGACCGCCGCGAGCACCTGGCGAAAGCGCGAGCCGTCCGCCCAATCGCCGCCGATGCCGTAGCCAATTTGCGGATCGCCGAGCAGTACGAAGTCGAGCGCGCCGGGCGTTGCGGCGCCGTCGGGCGCGGATTCGGCGCGGACGGGTCGCGTCAAAAGCAGCGTCGCGAGGAGCGCGAGCGCTGCGGCGAGGAGCGCGCTAAGAGCTTTCGTCGTCTGGGAGCGCGTGATCTTCATGGCACGACGCTCCCTGCGACGCGTCGACGCTAGCCCTCGAGCCGCGCTTCCACCACCGCGCCGTCCTTGAGCTCGGCGAGCGGTAGCAGGTTCCCGCTGATCTTCTTGCCGTTCACGGTGAGGCTCGTCACGCCGCGGCACTTCTTGGCCGGGTTCGTGATCTTGATGCTGATGCGCTTGCCGCGGAACTCGCGCTCGCATTCGAAGCCGGGCCAGGCCGCCGGAATACAGGGATCGATGCGTAGGCCGTCGAGCTCCGGCCGGATGCCGAGGATGCTCTGCAACGCGACGAAGTAGCTCCACGAGACCGTGCCCGTGAGCCACGGCACGCGCGACTTGCCCGCGTTGACGTTGACCGTCGCGTACGTCGTCTGGCTGTGGACGTAGGGCTCGATCTGGCGAATTTCCGCGCGCTCGTTGTACGCGGACGGCATGTACGCCCGGTAGTACTCGTAGGCTTGGTCGCCGTTACCGAGCAGGCATTCGGCCATCACCGCCCAGCCCTGCGGGTGGTTGAAGATGCCGGCGTTCTCCTTGATGCCCTTGTTGTAGACGACGCCGTCCATGATCTCCTTCGGGGTCTTCTCGAAGGGCGGGGCGCTCAGCATCAAGCCGTACGGCGTCGCGAGGTAGTCCTTCATCGACTTCATCGCGAGCTTGGCTTGCTCGGGCGTGGCGGCGCCGCTGATGACGGCCCAGACCTGGGTGTTGATGTACACCTTGCCCTCTTCCATCTTCTTCGTGCCGTAGATGGTGCCGTCCTTGCCGGTGGCCCAGATGAACCACTCGCCGTCCCAGCAGATC
>DATMCL010000156.1:0-5508 GCA_035558375.1 Polyangiaceae bacterium | reverse complement strand
GCCCCTCACCCTCCCCGCATTGCCAGAGTCCACGCCCGAGCAGCGCCGCGCGCTCCCAGCGCTTCTGAGCGTCGAAGGCGAGTCGCTGTTCGTGACCTACGAGCTCGAGGACGAGCGGGTGTTCGCCCAATTTCGCTGTCGATAGCCCTTTTGCCCGCCGAGCCAGCGCGGCTCGAGAGACCACACCGCCCCGCCGAGGCAGCGCGCCCCGCTGACGAAGCAGCACTTTGCGCTGCGACCCGTTGGTCACTGGCATGTCCGGTGCTTCCTCTGTGCGGCGGAGGCACGAGTCATGACCGATTTACGAGCCATCATCGTCGCCGCGCTCTTCGTTGCGCCCATCGCGTGCGCGCACGAGGATCGCCCGCCCCAGAGCCCCGAGCCGGCGAGTCCCCCAGGTGCGGAAACGCCCGCGCCCAGTACGACGAACGAGCCAACGAACGGCGAGAGCCCAAAGCTCAACGACAGCCCTCGCCAAAGCGACCCGACCGGCGCCGCTCCGGTGAGCGACTCCCGCACGCGCACGACGCCCTTCAAGGTGGCGCAAGTGTCGGGCGGAACCAACGCGGGCGGCTTCGGCGGCATGCCGGGCGGCGGTGCGGGCGGCAGCATCATTACAGCTCGCTAGCGGACCGGGCCGCGAGAGGCCCCCCGTCCTTCCGCTATCCGAAGGCCCTCGCGGCCATCTCCTTCGCCCGCAGAAATGCCCGCTCGAGCTGCCTCGCAGCCTCGTCGCCGAGCGCCTGTTGCGCGCGTGGAAAGAGCTCCTGCTCCTCGAGCGCCACGTGCTCCTTCACGATCGCGATCAGGCGCTCGAGCGCGGGTTTCCACGCCGGGGCACCCGCCCCGATCGCATCGAGCTCGGCAATCGCGTCCTCGAGCTCGTTCGCGTGGTCGCCATGACGGCGCGCTAGCTCGCGCGTCGCCTCGTACGACTCGAGCACGGGATAAACCTCGAGCAGCTCGCCTTGCTCGTGCGAGATGAGCTCCTTTCGGATTTCGGTCCAGAGCTCGTTGCGTTCGCGAAGCCCTTCGACGTGGAGGGCACGCGTCAGCAGGGTCGCCACCGCGTGATGCTGCTCGGCCAACTTGGTGAACACGCCGCGCAGGCCCCTGAAATGAGCCTCGGCGGCGGCCGCCTTGCCGGCCATCTTGGACACGACGTTCTGCATCTGGTTGGACATGGGACCTCCGACGACGAAGAACGCAATCGTCATGCCGAGCAGAACGGCCCGGGCTGCGCTCATCGCGAGCGGGCGTGTCGCGGCGTGACGTTCCGCCACGACACGGGCGGGCCCTCGATCGCTACAACAACGCCCGTGTCAGTTTGGTCACTTCGTGCGGAGCACCGCAGCAGAACAGGGGAAAACCTGCCTCCGCAGAGATTCGGCACGGCTCTTGAAACACCGAGTGCCATGCGAGCCGACTGAACGTGCTCGCGCGAAGGAGTCCATTAGTCATGCGAAACTTCATCATCAGCTCAGCCGTCTGTGCGGCGCTCGCGCTCGCCGGTGCGAGTGGTTGCACGGCCAACGTCCACGACAACACGGCCGACATCCACGACAACAACGCGAACATCGACGACGCCGAGGTCTCGATGGAGTCCACGTCGGACATGGACAACGTGCAAGCGGGCACGACCGTTCACCTCGACATCGAAGCCCAGGACGTCCACCTGGTCGACCCGTCGGAGACGCCAGCAGCCACCGACGTGAAGGTCGCGGGACATTTCGAGATCTTCCTCGACACCACCTCGAGCACCGCGCTCTTGGTCACGGCCGAGCAGTCGGTCGACGTCATGATTCCGGCCTCGACGCCGGCGGGCAAGCACAAGCTCCTCTGCCGTGTCGACAAGCACGACGGCACGGCGACGAAGGCCACCACCGAGCTCGAGCTCACGGTCGTCGCCAAGGTCTCGACCTCGACCTCGAGCAACTAGCTCGAAGGATCGCTCAGCCCGGAAGCCCGTCGACGCGCGGCGTGAACAACGCCTTGCCGTAGAAGAGCGCGTAGGCGGCGAAGGCTACCGACCAGAGTGCCCCTGCCGTGCCCAGCACGAGGGGCAACTCGGTCGGGGCCAGGAGCGGACCGACCACCCGGATCAGCGCAGCGAGGGCGAGCGCGACCATCGCGATCGCCACGCTGCGCGGAACGGCAAGCAGGCGGCCCGTGTGACCAAGGGTGACGCGCGTCATCATCCCGAACGTCAAAAGCCCGATACCGCCCACAGTGATCGCGTGCAGTGCGAGAGTCGAAGGGAGGCTCGGAGCGACGGCGCCGAGCCCGCGCAGCATCAGCCCAACCCCGACCCACGCGTGCCCGAGATGGAGAATCCAGAGCAGGGGATGCCGTAGCGTATGCGCCGCGCCCCACCGCCGCGCGCGCGCCAGAACGAGAACCCCGGCAAGCGCAGCGGGCGCAGCGCTCCATGCTTGCGGAGCGGAGAAGGCGTCGAGCACGGTCACGAGCACGAGCGCGAGCGCCGCCGCGCGATCATGGCCCGGCGTCTCGGCAATATCCTTCGCGTCCGTCGCATTACGGGTGAACGACGGCACGATGCGCCCCGTCATGACGACCATGCCGATCGTGACGAGGTCGATGCCGAACGAGCGCACCGCCCAGAACTCACCGTGCAGGTACCCCAGCCGATTGGCGTGAGAGATCGTTACGGCTAGCGTGAGTCCCCCCAATAGCCCGATGAACGCGTAGTTTCTGCGATTGCGTGAGCGGACGATAGGAATCGCGCAGGCCACGAAGAGGCCGACGAAGAACGCTAGGTCGACGACCGCCGCTCCCCGTGCCGCGCCCGGCACGAACGGGAGCAGGCGCGCGACCAGCCAGATGGCAAAGAGCGCCCCCAGGCGCCAGCCACTTACCGTCGCCTTGCCAGTCCAGCGCCGAATGGCGGTCAGAAGAAATCCCGCGAACACGGCGCCCGTGAAGCCGAACACCATCTCGTGCGCGTGCCAGTCGAGCGGGCTCGCCGGGGGTCGCCACGGAGCGCTGCCGAGCAGCGTCGCTACCCAGAACGGCACGCCGAACGCCGCGAAGAGTGACGCGCCGAGAAAGAAGGGACGAAATCCGGACGCAAAGAACGCGCTGTCCGAGGTCGGGACCACGCGCGGCTCGAGAGTGAGAAGCTGCACGACGATTCGCTCCAAATCTGCCCGGCGAGCGCAATTTCCGCCGGTGCGACGCCCAGCATCGCAAGTTCCGTGCCCCTCGAAATGCACGCGTGTGATCGCGCAGCGGCAGTCTTCGCGCGTTTCCGACGCGACTTCGGCCGGCAATCGTCGCGCCGGCTGCTCACGGAGACGCAAACTTTTCGCGAGCTGACGCGCGAGTTCGTCGGTGCGCGACGTCGTGCGGGCATATGGCTTGCACAACGCCCTCAGCGTGCGTCACGACGAAAAACCGTTCATCGCGATTTGGGAGGTCACGCAGGCGTGCGATCTCGCGTGCGTGCATTGTCGCGCGTGCGCGCGGCCGGGCCGAGACGCGGGTGAGCTCACGACGGCCGAAGGGTTCGCCCTCCTCGACCAGCTCGCGGAAGCGCGAGTGCCGCTCGTCGTGCTGACCGGCGGTGATCCCGCCAAGCGTCCGGACCTCTTGCCGCTCGTTGCGTACGGGGCCGCCGCCGGCTTGCACATGGGGCTCACGCCGTCGGCGACGCCACTCGTCACGCGGTCGCTGATTCACGAGCTGGCCGGTGCCGGGCTCAAGCGGCTCGCGATCAGCATCGACGGCCCGGACGCCGCCACGCACGACGAATTTCGCCGCGTGGAAGGCAGCTTCGCCCACGCGCTCCGCATCCTGGACGAGGCGCGCGCGCTCGGTCTCCGCACTCAGGTCAACACGACCGTGCACGCGAAGAGCATCGGCCGCCTGCGTGAGATGTCGGAGCTCGTCGCGCGGATGGGCAGCGTGCTCTGGAGCGTGTTCTACGTGGTTCCGACGGGACGCGCCGAGCTCCGCATGCTGCCGACCCCCGAGGCGGTCGAAGCGTCGCTCGAGGAGCTCGTGGAGCTGGCCGCGAATGCACCCTTCGCGGTGAAGACCACGGCAGCCCCGCACTACCGCCGCGTGCTGCTCGAGCGCAGCACGAGCGGTCGCGGTGCCGTGAGCCATGGCGTTTACGGCAAGGACAGCGAGCGCATCAACGACGGCCAGGGCTTTCTCTTCGTCTCCCACCGCGGCGAGATCTTTCCGAGCGGATTTATGCCGATCAATTGCGGCAACGTCCGGGAATCGGATCCCATCAGCGTCTACCGCGAGCATCCGGTGTTTCGTGACCTCAGGAACGCGAGCCTGCTTACGGGCAAGTGCGCGGCGTGCGAGTACCGCCGGGTGTGCGGTGGCTCGCGGGCGCGCGCCTTCGCGGTCGAAGGAAGCATGCACGCGGCGGATCCGCTCTGCGCCTACATTCCCCCGGGGTACGCGCCGGCTGCGGCGGAGGGCCGCCGCAGGCTGAGCCTCATCGAATGACTTCCCTCGCCTCACGCCGACAGGCGCCTCTCGGCCCGACGCTCGAGATCCCGCGCGAACACGGCTTCTGGGTGATGCTCACCGCGGTCGTGCTCGCGGCGGGCAGCGCGTATCCGAGCCTCGGCTCGCTGCTGACGGCGGTCGTCGTGGTCGGAGCCGGCGCGCTGCTGGCCAGCCTCGTGCACCGGCGTGTCCGGCGACAGCCTCGGCTGCAGCTGGCGGCGTCGCTGGTGCTCGCCGCGGCCGGCGCCCCGATCGAGCTGGCCGGGCGCGCGCCCTGGGTCGAGGCGGTCTACGACACGGTGGCGTGGGCGGCCGTGTTCGCGGCGTTCACGCTGAGCGTGTGGGCGTGCACGGCGCGGAGCTCGCGCATCCGCCGCCCGCAGGTCCGTGACCTCACGGCGGCTGCGATCGCATTGCCGCTCGTCGCGGCGGTCGGGCTTACGCTCGCCGGGCATCGCGGGCACGCCTTGGCGGCGCTGCTCGGGGCGGCGGCGTCGTCGAGCTTCGGGCTCTGGCGTCCCGGCGCCAAGCAAATGAAGCCGATTGGGCTTACCTTGGCGGGCGTCGCGTTGCTCGTCGCGCTCGTGCTGATCGGCGTCTAGTCCTAGCGGCTACGACGTCGTGCAATAGCCGTCGTCTCCGCAAACGGGGATGAGCGAGTTCTTGCAGTCGGCGTCCGTGCGGCACTGGACACAGAAGCCCATCTTCGGCTCACAGGCGGGGTACGACTCCCGCGTGCAGTGCGCATCGGTCGTGCATTCGGCGCACTTCTGCTTCTCGAGATTGCACGCCTTCCAGGTGCCGGTGCAATCCGCGTCGGAAAGGCACTCCACGCAGGCGTGCGCCTCGGGATCGCAGATCCCGATGATGCAATCGTCATCGCTGATGCAATCGACGTCGAGGCATTCTCCGTTCATGCACAGGTACGGGCTACTCGAGCCGCGCGAGCAATCCGCGTTCTCTGTGCAGGCGCCGCAGGTGTTCGTGGCCAAGAGGCACGTCTCCGGGAGCGTGCATTCG
>DATMCL010000155.1:0-2988 GCA_035558375.1 Polyangiaceae bacterium | reverse complement strand
CGTCGCGGCGCTCGGGCGGAACGTCCTGAAAAACGACGGCCCCGAACGGGTAGATGAACACCGAGCCGTCGGACGCACCGTCGAGCTTCACCGTGAAGGAAAGCTCGTGCAAGGTGCGGCGAGCTCCCGGGTACGCGACGCTGAGCTCCTTCAGCGGCAGATTCTCGACGAACGCGAGCGCGTGAAAGTGGTGCTCGGACGCCTGCACGGCATGAATCCTACACGTTTCAAGCCAGCCCCCGCGCGGACGGCAGCATCGTCGGACCATGGACGAAGCGCGTTTCTGCCTCGCGCCGTCGCGCTACGGCTCGCGCGCGCGACAGGCCGAAGGCTCCGCCCGTGACCGCGACGAGCAACAGAGCCACGAGCGGCAGAAGCGGGAACGCGTAGAACGCCACGAGCCCGAGCACGAGGTTCGCGCCGGTCAGCACGACCGTCGCCGTGTGCGACCACGGGATGGGTGGCAACGCGAGTGAAGGAACGCTTCGGAAGTGGGTGGCCATCGTCGTTGTCGGGGGAGACTGCACCCAGCATGCCAAGACGAGCCGCCAGCGCATTTCGCAGAAATAATGCCGAATCAGCGTTCAGCCCCGCCCGGACCGGCGTCCGAGTGTGGAGCCGCGACCGCACTCGTACGCTGCGCCGGACACAGCGTCCGATCCCGGGCGCTACCGAACGGGCACCGCCCGGCACCGCGGCGCCGGACGCGCGTGAACGAACGCTATCGAACGCGGAGTGGGCGCCGGGCGACTTCGCCGGAGCTCGAGCCTGTGGCCGCACCGCGCTCGTTTCCCGCCGCTGCCGCGCACCGCTCGCACACGCAGACCTCGTCGCGCGCGGCGGGCGGCACGCGCGCGAGCACTTCCGGCGCGATCTTCGCGCTCATGCACCAGCAATCGGCCTTGCCCGCAGCCATCCCGCACGCGTTCGCGTCGCCGCACAGCGGGCAGCGGCTGGGGTCGACGGCGGCGCTCATGGGCTCGGACCCCGAGTCTAGCTTGAGGATTTCGCGAGGTTTCCGGCCGCCCGAAGGCCGTCGCTTGACGGCCACGCCAGGGCGTCCCTATATTCAATCCTTACATGCGGATGTAAGTATAAATGAGTCTTTCCGCCTACGTAGACACCCTGAACCTGCTCGGAGACGAGAGCCGCCTGCGGCTCTGCGCGCTGCTCCGCGAGCGGGAGCTCTGCGTGACGGATCTCGTGCGGGTGACGGGCATCGCGCAGTCGCGCGTCTCGACGCACCTCGGCCGGCTTCGCGACGCCGGCTTCGTGCACGACCGGCGCAACGGAACGCAGTGCTTCTACGCCCTTGCGGAGGACGCGCTGCCCGCCGCCGTACGCGCCGTGCTCGACGACGCCGCCGTCTCCGCCGATCCGACGCTCGCCGGCGATCAGAAGCGACTCGTCGAGCTCGAAGCGGAACGGCGCGGCGGCTTGCCGGACTCGGCCGCCGACGATCTCGAGCGTTACTACTCGCCGGGGCGCACGTGGCAGTCGCTCGCCGCGGGGCTCGCTGCGTTGCTCGAGCTCGGCGACGTGCTCGACGCCGGCGCGGGTGACGGGGCCGCGGCCGCGACGCTCGCGCCGTACTGCCGCTCCCTCACGTGCGTCGACTCGAACGCGCGCATGGTGGACACCGCGCGCGCCCGGCTCGCAAAAGTAGCGCACGCGCGCGTCGAAACAGGCGACGTGCACGCCCTCGCCTTCGCGGACGCGTCGTTCGACAGCGTGCTCCTCTTCCACACGCTCACGTACGCCGCCGATCCGGCGCGCGCCGTTGCGGAGTGTGCACGCGTGCTCCGGCCCGGCGGGCGCCTCGTGCTGCTCTGCCTCGATCGCCACGAGCAGCGCGAGATCACGGCCCGCTACGGCGAGCTTCACCCGGGGTTTTCGCCGGAAGACGTGCGGAAGCTGTTGTCGGTGGCAGGCCTCCGCGTGAAGACTTCGCACGTCGCCTCCCGCGAAGCGAAGAAGCCCCACCTCGAAGTCGTGCTGGCCGTCGCCGAGAAGACGGACGTTGGAAAGAGCTGAGCGTTTCGATGCAAGAACTTCATCCCCTCGAAAAACTTCTCCGCGAGCGCGTCGTCATCATCGACGGCGCCATGGGCACCACGCTGCGCACGTACGGCATGAAGGAAGCCGACATCCGCGGGAAGCGCTTCGAGAGCTCCACCAAGGATCTCCTCAACAACGGCGACCTGTTCTCGCTCACGCAGCCGAAGGTCGCGGGCGACATCCACCGCCGCTTCCTCGAAGCCGGCGCCGACATCATCGAGACGAACACGTTCGGCGCGACCAGCATCACGCAGAGCGAGTTCTTCGTCGACGACCCGCGCGAGCACGGCGGCCGCAAGGACCCGGAATTCTACCAAAAGGTCATCGAGACCCAGTTCCTGCGCGACCTCGCGACCGACATCAACGTGGAGTCGGCGCGCCAGTGCCGCGAATGGGCCGACCGCGTCGGCAACGAAACGGGCCGGCAGCGCTTCGTCGCGGGCGCGATCGGACCGCTCACCGTCTCGCTCTCGAACTCCCCCGACGCGGACGATGCCGGCTTCCGCGTCATCACGTTCGACCAAGTCAAAGCCGCTTACGTCGAGCAGGTGCGTGCCCTCATCGCGGGCGGCTCGGACATCCTCCTCGTCGAGACGATCTTCGACTCGCTGAACGCGAAAGCCGCCCTCGTGGCCATCGCCGAAGTCTTCGCGGCAGACGAGACGCGCCTCCCCATCATGATCTCGGCGGCCGTCGGGCGCGGCGGCGAGACGATGATCTCCGCACAAACCATCGAAGCGTATTGGAACGCCGTCGAGCACGTGCACCCGCTCTCCGTGGGCCTGAACTGCTCGCTCGGTCCGGATCTCATGTACCCGTTCCTCGCGGAGCTGGCGCAAAAGTCGAACACCGCCGTCTCCGCCTACCCGAACGCCGGCCTCCCGAACCCCCTCTCCCCGACCGGCTTCGATCTCGAGCCGCCCGACATGG
>DATMCL010000154.1:0-11503 GCA_035558375.1 Polyangiaceae bacterium | reverse complement strand
GGGAGCCGACGAGCGAGCTCTTCGGTTACACCGTCGTGAGAACGCCGCCGATCGGGGAGCTGGTCGAGCCGTTGGTTCGCTGGGCGTGCGAGCGATTGTCGGCAAGCTCGCGGGTGCACGCGGAGGAGCTCGTCGGCGAAGTGCGCGCGCTCGTCGAGGCGGGGCTCGTCGTGAGCGCCGGTGACGTGCTCGGGATCGTCGGACTCGCCGATGTCGAGACGCCGGAGGTGCTCGATGTCGCCGGGGTCGAGCGCGCCGCGCGCGGATTCTTGCGGCGGCGCGGACGGGAGCGGCTCGATCCAGAGGCACCGGAATTCGGCTGGCTGCGGCGCTCGGGATTCGAGACGCTCGTGGCGCTCGCGCGGCGCGTGACGACGGATGCGGAGGCGCCGCTCTTTTGTGGGCGGACCATCGAGGCGTGGTCCGACCTGTTGCCGGAATCGGCGCGACACGGGCCGGATCTCGAGTGGCTCAAGGTGGCGCTGCCGCAGGCGGATCCGAGCGTTCGGCTCGCGACGATCGAGCGGGCGAGCGAGAAGCTGCCGCCCGGGGCGTTTCGGGTGCTGCGCTGCTTCGAGCATCTCGGCGTGCTCGCGCGCGAGGGCGAGAGCTTGGCGCTGCGGCCGCATTGGCTCGTCCGGGCCGCGGAGCACCACGCGCTCGAGGAGCTCGTCACGGGGCCGAGCTTCGACTGGGGCGAAGCGCTGCTATCACCGCGCATGGCCGTGGCGACGATGGATCGCCTCGTTGCGAGCGCCTTGTTGCGGAAGCTGCCGGTCGACGAGCTCGTCGAGCCTTCGGCGAGCTCGGATCCGGGCTACGCGGCGGCAGTCGAGGGTGCCATGCGGGCGCTCGGTGCGGCGGAGCTTGCCGGCGTGCATCTCGGTGGCGAAGCGCTCGAGCCGCTGTGGGACGAGCAGCTGCGAATCGCGATGACGTTGCCGGACGGAGCGATTGCGCCGCGCATCGAGCACGCGCCGTCGCCGCGCTCCGGAGGGTTCTGGCTGAGTCGCGGCGCGTGGCTGCTCGCGGTGCTCGCCGTGAGCGAAGCGCTCGATCGGCACCTCGGACGGCGACATGCGCTGTTGCGACCGTGGCACGCGACGGAGCCGCCGGAAGGGCTCGGCGCCGTGCTCGACGAGATCGCGTTTTCGCTCGAGCGGCCCGATGCGCCGAGCGACGTCGTGGGAGCGGCGATTGGGCTCGTTTCGCGGCTCGGGGCGACGCTCGGGCCGCTCGCGCTCGGGCGAGTGCGGCACCGGCTCGAGCGGGCGGCGACCGTGGCGGACGAAGCGGCGGTCGGCGTGCTCGCGTGGCCGAGTGTCGCGGCGCTCGCGGGGGATAGACTCGCGCTTTTGGGGCTCGGGGCTCTCGCCACGGAGCGGCGGCTGGACCACGCCGTGCTCGGACGGCAGGTGTGGCAGGCGTTCGAAGCGGCCGGTATGCCGGAGCAGGAGGCGGATGCGCTGCTCACGCCCGAGCTCGCGCCGCTCGTGATGCCGTTCGCGCCGGGCTCGGTGCTGCCGGCGCTCTTGCCGGCGCTGCTTCGGTGTCGCGAGACGCCCGTGCTGACGCCGGCGCAGTGGCAAGCGCTGCTCGGTGGCGCGCTCGCGGCGGCACCGCCGGAGCTCTTCGCGCGGGTGCCGGAGACGCTCGTGGATTTGGCGATCGATGCGGCGTGTCGCGCGGGGCATCGCACGGGGCTCGCCGTGCTGTGGGGACGCTCGAGCCGGCTGCTCACGCTCGCGCTCGTCGATTGGCTGCTCGCGCCGCGGCCGGCCGACGTGCGGCGGCTGCTGCTCGAGACGGCGCCGCCGCGTGTGACGCCCGAGGTGCTCGAGCGGCTGCCGAATGCTTCGGCGCTGCTCCGCGGGCCGCTCGGCAGCTTGGAGGCGGTGCGGCGCTTTTTGCACGCGCGCGTCGCGGAGCGCACGCCTGGATTTCGCGATGCTTACGCGCTGCTCGACGAGCTCGAAGGGCGGCTGTCGGTCGCGCGCTCGCAGCCGCCACCCGCGTGAATCGCCCGCTCGGCATGCTTTACGATGCGTTCCGGACGGCGCCGCACTACGACGTGCGGGCATGCGCGTCGTGTGTCTGCGCGGAGGCTTCGGCCTCGAGAACCTGGTCGTCGAGGAGCGACCGGATCCGCCTGCGCCCGGGCCGAACGAGATCCTGCTCGCGGTGCGCGTTGCGGCGCTGAACTATCGCGACGTGTCGCTCGCGCGCGGCACGTACGATCCGCACCTCGCACAGCGGGTGATCCTGGGCTGCGACGCCGTCGGTGAAGTGCTCGCTTGCGGTCCCGGCGCGAATCGTTTCGCGATCGGGAGCCGGGTTTGCCCGACGGTCGCGCGGGGGTGGCACGAGGGGCCGCCGACCCGCAACACGGCGCGCCAGATGCTCGGCGGGCCGCTCGACGGCACGCTGTGCGACAGGCTCTTGCTCAACGAGGCCGACGCGGTGCGCCCGCCCGCTCATCTATCGGACGAGGAGGCGGCGACGCTCGGCTGTGCGGGGGTGACGGCCCATCGCGCGCTGTTCGAGCTCGCGACCGTTGGGAGCGGGCAGCGCGTGCTCGTGATCGGGACGGGCGGAGTGTCCACCTTTGCTATCGCCCTCGCACGGACGGCCGGCGCGGAGGTGCTCGTCGTGAGCCGCGACGAGGGGAAGCTCGTGAAGGCGCTCGAGCTCGGCGCCGACCAGGGCGTTCACAGCGAGAAAGTGCGGCAGTGGGGGCTCGCGATCCGGCAGCTCACGGGGAGCGACGGCGTCGATCTGGTGATCGAGGTGGGCGGCGCGGCGACGCTCGAGCAATCGCTGAAGGCGGTGCGGGCGGGCGGCACGATTGCGCTCATCGGGCACACGCCGAACAGCGGTCCCACGCCGAGCCTCGTGCCGGTCGTCATGCGTGAGGTGCGCGTGCAAGGCGTGCTCGTGGGGCCGCGGAGCTCGTTCGAGGCGCTCGTGCGGCGAATCGAGACCAACGCCGTGCGGCCCGTCGTCGATCACGTCTACCAGCTCGACGAGATCATCGACGCGTTCGAGTACCAGGCGAGCGGCATGGCCTTCGGGAAGATCTGCGTCCGGCTCGCGAATTAGCGACGAACGGCGACGCGCGACGCGCTCAGGATTTTTCCGGCTTCGCGCAGCGCGTGCTGCCGGGCTCGGCGAAGCAGCGTAGGCCATGCTTGCAGGTTTCGTCGGGCTCGAAACGCCCGTTCACGCAGCGCACGATGCCGAGCGCGTCCTCCGTGCAGGCGTAGGTGCCCTCGAATTGCGTGTCGCAGGCGTCGCCGTTGCGCGCGATCGAGACGTCGCAGTCGATTTTGCCCTGGGTGACGGCGCAGGCGCGCTCGCCGCGACATTGGTAGCGCGTCTCCATCGCCCCCTGAGCGCACTGGAGCACGCGCTTGCCGTCCGCCGAGCAGGCCTTCTTGCCTTCGGCGGCACAGGCCTCGCCGCTCTCCGCTACGGTGGCGTCGCACTCGGCGTGGTGGCCCTCCTCGCTACAGCCGTGCGCGCCACGACACGCGACCGTCGCGTATTTGCCCTTCCGGCAGGCGAGCATCGACTTTTCGTCGATGCAGACGGCCGAGCCGTCTTCGTCCGTGGAGCAGGCGTCGCCCGGTCGATCGCCATGCACGTCGCAGGCCGTGCGATCGACCTCGAGCCGGCACCCCTTTTTGCCGAGGCACGGCGTCTCGATGTAACGACCATCCTGGCAAACGAGCGCGTGCGTTATGTCGAGGCAGCGCGAATCCCCCTTGTCGCAGCGGCTCCCGACGCTCGGTTTGCATCCGGTGAGCGCGAGACCGACGAGAAGACAGACCGCTCCGCGCAAAAGCACGGAGCCAGTCTACTCTAGCGGCGACGGCGGCGGGCACCGAACGCGACCAGGCCGATTCCGGCGACCGCGAGCGCGCCGAGGCCCGAGCCGTCGGGAGCCGCCGCGAGCGCGCAGCTCGCCTTGCCGTGCGCTTCGGCTTCGCCCTGGCACTCGCCGTTGCTGCACTCGCCGGAGGCGCTGGCGCTGCCCTTCACGTGTGCCTTCAGGTACGCGTTGAGCGCGTCCCTGCATGCTTGGGCATGGCCGCCTTCGTCGACGTACTGACCGTCACAGAACAGCGCGCCCTCGGGTTGCTCGCACTTGGCTTTGCAGCCGCCCTCGATGCGAGTCGTGCACTCGGCGTGGTACTCGCTCTGACAGTCGATCTGGCAATCGACATGTGCCTTCGCGTCGCACTGGGCTTGGCAGCTAGCCTGGCACTTGGCCTGGCAATCGACCGAAGCCGTCGGGGGCGAACAGCTGCCGTCGCACTTGGCGTGGAACTCGGCCTGGCACGAAGCGACACACTCCGCGTGGCCGTCACCCGCTTTGCAGCGGCCGTCGCAGTCGGCGTCACCCTCCGCGTAGCAGTTGCCCTTGCAGTCGAAATTCGCATCGACGGTGCATTCGGCGACGCAATCGGTGACGCTGCACTCCGCGGCGCAGTCGACGTTCACGCCGGCGTTGCACTTCGAAGAAGAGCACTTGACCTGCGCCTCCGCCGCGCACTGGGCCTCCACGGTGACCGGCGTGCACTTGGCCGTGCAGCCACCCTCCACCTCGACCTGGCACATTGCGCTCGCTTCGATGTGGATTTGTCCGCAATCGGCGAGGCTCGCCCGTGCCGTGCTCGGAACGAACACCGTGGCCGCGCCAGCAAGGGCGAGACCGAGAACTGAACTAAGGGAACGCTTCATATGAATTCCTCCTCGGGGAAAAGGCTTACCCAAGCATACGCGACCAAGCCCTGGTCTGCTTCCCTCGACACGAGCAAACCTCGTGCCGTGACTTCGGTGTCAGTGTGGCGATTCTCTCACACTGCTCAGGCGCCGTGGAATTTCTTCCCGCTCTTCGCGTGCTCGAGCAGCACGGGCGCCGGCTGGAAGCGCGCGCCGTGCGCCTTTTCGTGCTTTTCGAGGCGCCGCGCGATCTCCGTCGCACCCACGGCGTCCATGTAGTGAAACGGTCCACCGCGAAACGGGGGGAACCCGAGACCGAACACGGCACCGATGTCGCCGTCACGCGCGCTGCGGAGGATCCCCTCACCGAGGCAATGTGCCGCTTCGTTCACGAACTGGAGCACGCAGCGCTCGCTGACCTCGCCCGCCGAAAGCTCGGTCTTCGGCTCGACGCCGAGCACGCCGTAGACGCTCGCGTCGACCGGGCGCTTACCCTTCTTCTTCGACGAGTAGTCGTAGAAGCCACGCCTGTTCTTCTTGCCGAGGCGCTGGTCTTCGAGCAGCCGCTCGACGCTCGGCGGTGGCGCCATGCGCTCGCCGAACGCTTCGTGCAGGATCTTGCCGACTTTCGCGCCGACGTCGATGCCCACCTCGTCGAGCAGCGTGACGGGTCCCACCGGGAAGCCCCAGCGCACGAGCGCCTGGTCGATGACCTCGACCGGAACGCCCTCGGCGAGCAAGAACGACGCTTCGTTCAGGTACGGCCCGAGGATGCGTGACGTGTAGAAGCCCGCGCCGTCTCGCACGACGATCACCGTCTTGCCCTGGCGCTTGCCGAGCTCGACCGCGGTCGCAACGACCCACGGCGCCGTTTTCGAGGTCGTGATCACCTCGAGCAGCGGCATCTTCTGGACGGGCGAGAAGTAGTGCATGCCGACGACGCGCTCGGGCGCGACGGAGCCTTCGGCAATCTTGCCGATCGGGAGCGACGAGGTGTTCGAGGCGAAGATCAGATTCTTCCCGCCGTTCGAGAGCACGTCGCCGAGCACCTGCCGCTTGTGCGTCAGATCCTCGAACACGGCTTCGATGACGAGGTCGATGCCGTCGAAACCGTCGTAGCTCGTCGTGGGCGTGATGCGCGCTGCCTCGCGATCGCGCTCGAAATTCGACATGCGGCGCGTTTTGGCGCGCTCTACCAATAGCTCGTGCAGGTGCGCCATGCCGCGGCCGACCGAACGCTCGTCGCGGTCCTTGAGGCGCACGGGAAGCTTGGCGTTGACCGCGGTCACGTACGCGACGCCCGCGCCCATCAGGCCCGCGCCGAGCACGGCGACGCGCTTCACTTTGCGCGCCTCGACGCTCGGCTCGGAAACGCCGCGGTCCTTCTTCAGCTCGTTCTGAGCGAAGAAGATGCCCATCAGCTCGTGCGCCTCGCCGCTCATCGCGAGCTCGCCGAACGCCGCAGCCTCGGCACCGAGCCCTGCCTCCATGCCCTGGGAGAGCCCGAGCCGGACGACCTCGAGGATCTTTTCCGCGGCGGGGTAGTTGCCGTGCGTCTTCTTGAGCGTCTGCTTCTTCGCCTGGTCGAAGAAGAGCATGCGCCCGAGCGGATTCTTGACGAGCAGCGCCTCGCCGAATGCCTTGCGCTTGGCGCCCTTCTTCGCCGATGGCGCACCCGCCGTGCGCGAGAGTGCGAGCTTCACCGCGACGTCGAGCAGGATTGCCGGAGGAACGACCTCGTCGACAAGGCCGAGGCGCTGGGCGCGCTTTCCATCGAGCTGCTTGCCGGTGAGGATGAGATCGAGCGCGGCCTGCGTACCGATCAGGCGCGGCAGCCGCTGCGTGCCACCGAGCGCCGGCAGGAGGCCGAGCTGTACCTCCGGCAAACCGAGCTTCGTCTTCTCGTCAGTGGTCGCCACGCGGGCGTCGCAGGCGAGCGCGAGCTCGAGCCCGCCGCCGAGACAGGCGCCGTGAATGGCGGCGACGACCGGCTTTTCCAGCGCGGCGAGCCGGTCGAGCGAGCGCTGCCCGATCTGCGACAGCGCCGTGACCTCCGCAGCGCTCCTCGCCACCATGAGCTGCTTGATGTCGGCGCCCGCCACGAAGCCGTCGGGCTTACCCGACGCGACCACCGCCGCGACGATGGCCGCCTCCGTGCCCACCGTATCGAGCACGGCCTCGAGCTCCCCCGCGAAGTTGCCGCGCAGCGTGTTCACGCTCTCGCCCGGCACGTCGATGCGAATCACCGCGACGCCGTCGTCGCGCCGCTCGAGGCGAATCGAGCGCTCCCCGTCGGCTAGCGTGCTCATCGGGCCTCGAGCACCATGGCGGCACCGAGGCCACCCGCGGCGCAAGCGGTGCAAAGCGCGAACTCGCCGCCCCGGCGTTGGAGCTCGCGCAACGTATGCAGGATCTGGCGCGCGCCGGTGGCCGCGAACGGGTGGCCCATCGCGATCGAGCCGCCGAGCACGTTCACGCGGTCCCAGTCTACGGTACCGAGCTTCTTGTCGCGCCCGAGCTTTTCGCGCGCGAAGGTGTCGCTCTCCCAGGCCTGCACGTTGCTCAGTACCTGTGCAGCGAAGGCTTCGTGCAAATCGACGAGGTCCATGTTCTTGAGCTTCAGCTCCGCTCGGTCGAGCGCGACCGGCGCGGCGTAGGCGGGCGCCATCAAGAGCTGCTCGGTCGGATCGACGGCGGCGAACGCATAGCTCCGGATGTAGCCGAGCGGCGTGTAGCCGAGGCTCTTCGCCTTGCTCTCGCGCATGACGAGCAACGCGCTCGCGCCGTCGGTGAGGGGCGAGCTGTTTCCGGCCGTGATCGTCCCGAATTTGCGATCGAAGACGGGGCGGAGCTTTTCGTAGCCGTCGAGAGTCGAGTCCTTGCGGACCAGGTTGTCCTCGGAGAACGGCTCGTATTTCGGAGCAACATAAGCCGTCATCACGTCACGACCGAGGCGTCCGTCGGCCCAGGCCTGCGCGGCGAGCGTGTGACTGCGGTGCGCAAGCTCGTCCTGCGCGCGGCGCGGGATGGCGTTCTCCTTGGCCATCTTCTCCGCGCTCTCGCCCATCGTGAGACCGGTCGACGGCTCCTTGAGCGCCGGCGGGATCGGCAGGAGGTCGCGCGCCGCCACGCCCTTGAAGCTCGAGAGCTTTCCGCCCACGCCCTTCGCGCGGCTCGCTCCGAGCAGCGCGTCGCTGAGCCTCTTGCTCGTCACCATGGGCACGTCGCTCGCGCTGTCGGCTCCGCCCGCGATGCCCACGTCGATCACGCCGGCCATGATCGACTCCGCCACGTTGACCGTCGACTGGTAGCTCGTCGTGCAGGCGCGCGAGACGCTGTACGCCTCGATGCTGCGCGGCAGGTCTACGCCGAGCACGATCTCGCGCGCGATGTTCGGCACCGTGACGGAAGGAATCACCTGGCCGTACACGACCTGGTCGATCTCGCTCGGCTTGATCGCCGTGCGCGACAAAAGCTCGGCGACGGCGAGCTTGCCGAGATCGAGCGCCGTGAGCGCCCGATAGGCCGTGCCCTGCTTCGCGAACGGCGTCCGAACGCCCGCGACGATCGCGACGCGGTCGCCGTTACTTTTCGCCATCGCCCTTCGCCCGACGCGACTCTTCCGGTTTCTCGTGCGTCATCAGAGCTCGGGATCAGTATCCTACGGGCACGCGCGACGCACGCCTCCGCTCGCGGCGACGGCGGCAGCGAAATTCGTCGGGAAAATCGCGCGCTGCGCGGCGCCGTCCCCCGTCTACCCTCTGGATCTGCCGAGCGCCCGGGCGCTACTCGATTCCTGCGACTCGGCGCGTGCTCGGCGGGTGAGCCACCGCCATGACCGACGGCATCGTGCCGCTCTCGCTCGACGAGAAGCGCACGCGCACGTTGACGCGCGACGCGTGGGGTGACTCGCAAAGTCGACCGGCGAGCGCAAACAGCTCTTGCTTGAAGGGCTCTGCGTCGTCGGTCGCGGCAAGCACCAGATCGCCGCCGTCGAGCGCGAGGGCGAGTGCTTCGCACACTCGCTCGCGCGCTGCTCTTACGCCGTCATGCGCGTTCTCCGCGCAAAGCACGACGGCGACACTCAGCACGTTCGATCCCCTCCCCATTTCGTCGAGCCGATGCAGCACGCGAACCTGGAAGTCCGCGTGCCCCTCGCTCGCCGTTTGCGCCACCACCGTGGCGTTGGGTGCGCGCCGCTGATACTCCGCGATCCAAACAGGCCAACCGGCACCCGCTTCGATGATCACGATGGAGCTGCGGCTATCTTCGTTGTCCATCCATTCCCTCAGCCGTCGCTGCGCGCGTCGACTCTCTGACGACCATGTCGTAAACCTTGTCGGAGCTCCCGTCGACATTTCGACGACGAGATCAAACCTCACTCCAAGCAAAAGCTTCCCGACAGCGATCGATAGTCCACGCTTCTTCGAGGGGCGTCAAGCGAGGAAGGCTCCAGTCGGTGACGCGCGACGGCAGTGCGCCCGGAGTCGCGGAAGCACCGCGATGGATGTCCGATGCGTGGCGATTCGGCAAAAATTTGTCGCGCGCGTGCCCTCGCGCAGCCATCGCAAACTGAGGCAGAAAGACCTGCTGGATCCATCCGCCAGGGGCGGACAGATCCCATGTCAGATGATGTAGGACATTTGTGAGGGGCGCGAGAAATCACGTCGAATCGCGCGTGACGCACAACAGCGCGGAAGTCTTCGAGCTAGATACGACACGTGATCGCGGACCTCCGCGCGACAGGGCGTTCTGCTCAGTACCCGAAGTCGGTCGTTCCGCCCTTGGCCGGCGGCTTGGAACCGGGCCGCGCCGCAGGGCGCGCAACTGGTCTGACCGCCGGCTTCGGCGCGACGGCGACAGCGCTCGCTGCGGCGGCCGTACCACTCGCATTCGGCGCGGCAGCGGCAGCGCTCGTCGCCGGCTCGACCGCCGGAGTCGGCGCGACGACCGGCGCAGCTTCGGGTGCCTTGGGCAGAGCTTCTGGAGCCGGAGTCGTGGGTGCAGTCGCGGGCGGAGCGACGGCGACCGGCGGAGCAGCGGCCGGTCCCGCATCTTTCTTTCCGCCCATGAACGCGTAGGCGGCACCGCCGCCCAAGAGAACCAAACCGACCAGCGCCGCGATCAGGGCGCCGTTGCTAGATTTTTTCGCCGGCGGGGCTTCATCGACCTGCGACGTGGCCCAAGTGCCGCCCGTGCCGACGCCGGTCCCCGTTGCGCGCGTGACGGCGGGGCCCGCGCCCGCGCGCGTGACGGCGGGGCCCGCGCCCGCGCTCGTCACGCCGTGCAACGCGTGTCGCGCGTCTTGCGGGATCACGTGCGACGTGCGTCCGTCACCGGGCGGCGGGATCGACACCGCGGCGCCCCGCTCGAGCCAGGCGTCGAGCGCGTTGATGAGGTCGGTCGTGGACTGGAAGCGGACCGTCAGGTCGCGCGCCATCGCCTTCGAAACCAGACTCGCGAACGCGGGATCGAGATCGGGAACCAGCGATTCCGGCGAAGGCACGTCCGAAAGGACGATCTTGAACATCAGCTGGTTGAACGTGGCGGCATCGAACGGCACCTGGCCCGTCACCGCCTCGAACATGATGACGCCGAGCGAGTACACGTCGCTGCGCTGGTCGGCGTCGGTGCTGCCGCTCGCCTGCTCGGGCGACATGTAATACGGCGTGCCCATCACCGCCCCCGTGCGCGTCATCTTCATGCCGTCGCCCGAAAGTGGCTGGAACTTCGAAATGCCGAAGTCGATGATCTTGATGAAGTCGGCGTGACCCGCCTTCGACTTCAGAATGTAGATGTTGTCGGGCTTCAGATCGCGATGCACGATGCCGGCCTGGTGCGCGGCACCTAGGCCCACGGCGACCTGGCGAATCAGCGGCGTGAGCTGGTAGGGCGTGAGGCGCTTTTCCTTGGCGATGCGCGCCGAGAGCGGCTCGCCGTCGAGGTATTCCATCACGATGTAGTGGTCGCCGTTCGGTAGCGTGCCGAGATCGAGGACCTCGAGGATGTGATCGTTGCCGATGCGACCGGCGGCCTGCGCTTCGCGCTCGAAGCGCTGCGTGACTTCCTTGTTCTCGGTGAAGCCCGCGTGCAGCACCTTGATGGCCACACGGCGATTGATGCGGACGTTCTCGCCCTCGTAGACCGCGCCCATTCCGCCTTCGCCCAGCAAGCGGACGATGCGATATTTGCCTTCGATGAGCTGACCGGTCTCTAGGGACATGACAAGCGGGCCGCGCGCCTAACCCTGCAAGCGGCAGCCTGTCTAGAGTACGGCAGCGCGCGGCGGAATTCCAATCCAGCCCGGCTAAAACCCCGGGCTTGGGGCATGAGGACCGCGCTTTTTTGGCGGCCGTTCTTCCCCCACTGGACCTTCTTCGGCAAACTCGAGCGTCCGTGACCCGTCCGAACGCCCTGCCCCGCGATCAGGTCCGCTTTGGCATCTTGCTGGCGGCGGTGGCGGCGTGTCTCGTCGCCCTGCTGCTCGTCACGCGCCCGACGCCGCTGACGCTCGGAGGTCAGCTGCGCCCGATCGCGAAGGCGCTCGACGCGCGGCAACGGCGTCACCAGGCACAGGTATTGCGCGGGCTCTGCAGGCACCACGACTGCGAGTGCGTAGAAGCCGCCGCGCGCGCCGGGCTCGACATCGACGCTGGTCGGGAGGTACTCGGCCTGCTCGCCGCGGCAAAGACTTGCACCTTCCGGGGCCTCGCGGGCATCCGCGCCGAAGCGCTCGTCCGCGCGGGCTCGGGCGAGGACGGGCGAAGCCAGGCCGGAG
>DATMCL010000153.1:0-5829 GCA_035558375.1 Polyangiaceae bacterium | reverse complement strand
GGCAGAGCTCGATCGCGATCGGTTCCGGCTGGTGCGCGCTCGTGCTCCTCAGTGGCCGCTTCGATACGCGCCGCTTTCGCCTGCCACCCAAACTTCGTTTCCCACGCCAAAGGCGAGCTGCAACGGGCCGCTCACGCCGCGCACGCAGCGAAAGCGCGTGCCATCGAGCTCGGCGACACCGTTCTTACCGACGACCAGGAGCGAGTGCTCGGAGCGAGCGAAGAGGGCGCCGGGCTCGCTCACGGGCGAGACCACCGGCTCCCAACTTCCAGCCTTGAGTCGAAAGAGTGAAGCTGCGGAACGATCGAGCACCCAGAGCTCACCGTTCGCTGTGGGCGCGACATCGAGAGGCTGCTCGAAGGATCGTGCCGGCTCGAGCGCCGTCCAGCCCCCGTCGCGGAGGCGCTCGACGTGGTCGGAATGAAGCGCGAAGACCGCGCCGTTGCGCAGCATGATCGGCACGGCGCGCTCGTGGGCCGGAACGCGCTTCCACCCCGTGGTGCGCTTCACGAGGCAAAGCTCGCGCGGCCGGCACACGACCTCGGGATCCGCGAAGCCGAGCACGCCGTAGAGCGCGCCGCGCGGCGCACCGAGGGGACCGAGCTCGCTCGGCTCCGGTCGAAACTCGCCGTGCCGAAAGCGCAGGTACACGGGGACCTCCTTCCCAGGCTCGCCGGGAACGAACCCCATCAAACGCGGTTGGTCGTCGCGGCCGAAAAAAAGCTCCACGACGGCGCCGGGCGGTAGGCGCGGAGCCGGAAGCTCGCGCGCTTTCGCACCCTCGAACAGCGTCACGACTCGACCTGACCACAGTGCCACGCGCGGCGGGGTGCCGACTGCCGCGGAGAGCACCGGACCAGAATGGATCTTCGTGAGCTCCAGCGTCGAAAGCTCGGCGGGAGGCGTGTCCGGTGTGCACGGCGACGCATTGGGCGTGGCAGGTGGCACGCTGGTGCTGGACGTCGCTAGAGGTGCAATCGGCGCGTCCGATGCTCGCGCCCCATGTGCCACGACGGTCGGTGCTCGAGCGTGAGCGGGCTCCGGTGCCGCACTGGGTTTCGAGCAGCCGAGTGCATGGAGCGCGAGTGCGCCCGTGACGCTAAAATGCCGCGGTGCCAGTGGCCACTTCGCAACGACGGACATGCTGAAGGGGTAACATGGAGTCGTTGCAAGCATGGTGCCTGGGTGCGCGAATTTGCTTTCCGCGCGCAGGGCTCTGGTATGGGCGACCGAACGGTGCTTTCCTCGGCCCATGGTCAACGTGCGGACAGTCGTCGTGATGGCATGCGGGCTCGGGGCAGGGATTGGCTGCGGATCGTCGGCGCCGCCCGGCGTGGACCCCAACACGGCCTACTCGATTGCGAGCGACATCGAAGCGAAAGCCAAAGTCGCCGAGACGAGCCTCGACGCCTGCAAAGAAGACAAGAACCAATGTGAGGCGGTCGCCTCGAACCTCCGCAGCATTCAGGATCAAAGCTCGAGCCTCCAGCAGACCGCAGTCGCGGCAGGCGCCAAGAGCCCTTAGTCGGGCCGCGCGCTCACACGGCGCGTCCACACGACGCCCCCACCACTCGTCGGATCCTCCGCTCAAGCGCTCGCCGTCTGGGCGACCTCGAGGCGAAAGGCGCGTTCGATCGCTTGCACCAGCCCGATCACGTCGTCAAGCGTGTGGTGGCACGTGAGCATCAGCCGGATCCCCGCACGACCGCGGAACGCCGCCGGATAAGCCGCAAGATTCACGTAGTAACCTTGTGCGAGCAAACAGCGCGCCACTTGCATGGTGCGCTCCACCGACCCAATCTCGATGAAACGAATTGGTGATCGACTTGCACTCGTGCAGGAAATGCCCGCGCCGGCGGCCAACCGGTCGAAAAGATCGATCCGCGTCCGCAAGGCGGCTTGTCGCTGGCTTAGCTCGTCGGAGAGGTGAATGCGCGCCGAAGCGATGCCCGCACCGAGGGACGCCGGCGGCAGCCGGCCGGAGACCATGAAGGTGCTCCCGCAGGCCAGAATGCGCTGGGCCGTGGCGGGCTCGCGCACGACGATCACGCCTCCGCCAGCACCGAAGCCTTTGGAAAGGCTCAAGGCGACGGTCATTTGCGGATGCAGCCCGTGCTCGCCGAGGACGAAGCCCGCGCCGTGGCGGCCGGCCCACCCGACGCCGTGCGTGTCGTCCACGTAGGCGTGAAGGGCCGGTACGCGGTCCAAGAGGTCGAGTAGCTCCCGGAGCGCCGCGAGCTCGCCGCGCATGCTGTAGACCCCGTCGCACAGGTAAAAGACGCGTTCGTACCGCTCCAAGAGCCGCTTCACGCGGCGCTCGAGCACGTCGATGCGGTTGTGCGGAACGACCTCGCACGGGATGCCCCGCTGGGCGAGCGCCGGTAGCACCGCTTGGACGCCCGAGTGCACCAGCACATCGAAGCAGACGGCGTCGCGATCGCCGATCAAGATCGGCAAAGCCGATTGATGAGCGAGCGAGGTGCTCGGTGCGACGACCACGGGCCAGCCGCCTACCATCTCGCGTAGGAGCCCTTCGAGCTCGTCGTACAGGGGAAGTCGAACGTACGAGCGCGACGACGAGAAGACCACGCCGAAGCGCTCGATGGCGTCGCAGGCACCTTGTTTCAGGCGCGGATCGGTTTCGAGCCCGAGATACGAGCAGTTTCCGAAATGAAGGGCCTGAGCCGCGCGTAGGTCGAGCTCACGCCCACCGAAGTGCACGGTGCTCACGGCTTGTTGAGCCAGTCCGACGGCCGCGACGCGATCGACCGTCGTCTGGATTTTGTCGAGACGATCCGTAGTCGTCGAACCCATGACGAGCCTCCACCCCGCGACCCCGTTGGCCGCGACGTGAGCTCAGGCTCCCACGACCACGCGGCGTCGAGAACCCCGGTCGAGCGCATGACATCGCTGACGGTGAGTCACGAATCCGCGTTCGTCCCCCTGCCATGCGGTTCTGTATAATTTACTCATGCCGCTCGGAGCCCGCAGCGCCTTCCGCCACCGCGCGCAGCGCGCGACGGCCGAGCTCGCGTCCTACCGCCGTGGCGAGAGCGCCCCCGGCGTGCTTGAGCGTGTCTTTGATGACGCTGGGGCGCGGCGGCGGAGGCGGCTCGACCACGTAGGCGGGACCAAGGAGTCGAGTCGCGATGGCGACGAGCGCCTCGCGCTGTCGCTGCTTCCGGTGACGAACCGCCCGCACGTAGACCAGGACGCCGAAGGCGACGGCCGCGGCCGCACCCGCACCGACCAGGATCCCCGGATGGCGCTCGAGGGTCGCGCGGGCGTCGCGGACCCAATCCTTGGCGCTCCGGCGGCCTGCCTCGAGTTGGTCCAGACGGCCGTTGGCTCGGGGACGGTGCTCTTTGTCGCGATCGAAAGGAGCTTTCGCGCGTGGTGCTCGTTCTCCCGGAGAGTCGTTCATGAGGGGTCCTCCTTGGCTGGCCAGACGACGTTGCAAGTCCGGATTGAGCGCAAGCAAGCTGGATGCCAAAGGGCCGCCGCGGCTTTCCTAGCGTCTTGGGGCGCAATTTCGGCCCGGGACCTGGTTTGGTACGCTCGTCCGTTATGGCTCAGGGATACGACACGATCGAGCTCGTTCCACGACCGCGCCGCTCGAAGCTCGGGATCATCGGATGGCTGCTGTTCCTATTGCTCGCGGGCGGCGTGTACGCGTTCGTGAGGTACATGCACCTTCCGCTGCGGGCCGAGCGCGATCGATTGCGAAGCGACCTCGCGGCCGCCGGGGATCGCGAAAAGAAGCTCAAGAAGAGCATCGCGGACACGGAGGCTCGCGCCGGGGAGCTCGACTCGAAGCAGCAGCAACTCTCGGGCAAGCTCGCCGAGACCGAGGCAGAGCGCGACAAGCTCGAAGGGGAGCTCAAGCGCGTGCAAACCGAGCTGTCCGCGATCCTGGAGCCGCAGATCACCGCCGGAAACGTGCGCATCAAGCGACGCGGCAACGAGCTCGTTGTCGATGTTTCCGACCAGATCCTGTTCGATTCCGGCCGCGCGGAGATCAACGAGGAGGGTCAGAAGGTGCTCGCCCAGGTCGCGCCGAGCCTCGCGGGCTTGCCGGGCTACACCATCCAGGTCGGCGGCCACACCGATCGCACCCGCGTCGTCAACCCGGAGACGCAGGAGCGCTTCCCGACCAACTGGGAGCTCTCGACGGCGCGCGCCACCAACGTCGTCCGCTTCCTCGAGGAGCGCGGGAAGGTTCCCGGTGCGCGACTGGTCGCGACGGGGTTCGCACAGTTTCGTCCCATCGCCGGCAACGCCAGCGAGAAGGAGCGCCAGAAGAACCGGCGCATCGAGCTCGTGCTCGTGCCCGCGCCCAAGGGGTGAGGGCGTCGCGCTGCCCTGAAAACGGGGACGTCTTTGCCATCGAAGGCGCCGGCGTCCCCGCGTGAGTCGGCTCCGAGGGTTTGAGCGCTAGAGCGTCTCGAGGAACTCGACGACCTGGGCCCTCTGGGTGCCCGTCAGCGCGTTGAACGCGTTGCGTGATGCGGCGCCCTGTCCGTCGTGCGCCGTGATCGCCGCCTCGAGCGACTTGGCGCGACCGTCGTGGAGGAGATTCTTCGGCATCAGGAGGCGGATGCCCCAGAGCGGCGCCGTGCGCATCTCCCGCACCGTGGCGATGCCGTTGTCGCCGATGCCGTCACCGAGCGTTCCCATGTCGTGCAGGAGGAAATCCGAGAACGGGTGGTAAAGTTGGTTGTTGAGCGCGGCGATCGGGCTCGGTCCCGAGGTGAGATTGCGCCGGTGGCAGCCGTCGCAGCCGATCTGCGTGAAGAGCGCGTCGCCAGCTTGCGCGGAGGCGTTCTCCGGCAGCGGCGCGACGGGCGCCAAGAGCTGCATGAAGTCGGTGAAGGCGTCCACGTCGTCGCCGTCGTCTTCCGGCTCCGCGACGAGATCGCAGTTGCCGATCAGACCCGGGTTCCCGCTCGGCGACTGCTCCACGGAGAATTCGGGGTTCGTGATGCCCATCTCGTTGAGGTACGCATCGCCCGAGAACTGATGCAGCGTCGGCACCTGCGCTTTCCACCCGAACTTGCCGACGGTGTTTTGCCCGGCGGCGATGTTGAACACCATGTTGACGCGTCCGCGGAACGCCGGCGGCTCGGCTGCGGCGAGCGCGATGAACGTCGAATCGGGCGTCGCGTCGACCAGTCCGAGTCCGAACAAAGCGGTCGTGCGTCGCTTCGCGACGACGTTCGCATCGCTCGGAATCGGCTCGCCCGTTTTCGGGAGCGTACAATTGGGGACCAAGTGACGCTGGTTGCCCGGCAGGCTCGTCACGCTGAACAGGTCGAAGAGCTGGCCGCCCTCGTTCGTGAGCGAGTCGAAGCTGCTCCCGGTCTGCTTACCGGCGCGCACCTCGAATTGCACGCCGGAGCCGCCGACCGCGCCCACCGAGTGACAGACGGCACAGGATTTCTCGTTGAAGACGGGGCCAAGGCCGTCCGTGATGTCCTCTGCTTCTTCGAAGGCGTCCTTCCCTGCAGCAAAGGCCTGTTGCTGATCGCTCGGCAGTCCGGGAAAGGCGTCCCCGACCAGCGGTTCCTCGCTCGTGGCGAGCGGCTCGGTCCCAGCGTCACCGCAGCTCGCCAAGAGCGCTCCCGTGGTCACGACCCCAAAGAGTGTCCGTCCCCAAAAAATAACGCGCATCTTGCCCGTCCTTTCGCGGCATCCGTCCCTGCCGCCCATCGGTTGTTTTTCCCGAAGCGAAGCGAAGCGAAGCGCCCAACCCCGACGCTCGAGCGGCACGAGGCCGGTCGAGACGCAGCGAGTTTCCGCGACATGGCGTCGCCTGTCGACCCAATTCGT
>DATMCL010000152.1:0-21950 GCA_035558375.1 Polyangiaceae bacterium | reverse complement strand
CTTTCCGGCGTCAAGGTCGAGCTCGACAGCGGCCAGAGCGGAGTGACGGGTGACGACGGGCGCTTCGTGATCGAAGGAGTCGCGCGCGGCACCCACGCCATCACGCTTTCAGGCCCGAAATTCACGCCGATCGGCACGGAGGAGCAGCTCGAAGGCGGCCGCCGCTACGAGGCGAGCTACGAGGTCCAGGTCGCCACCGTCGAGATCCCGGAGGACGAGCGCGCCGACTTCGAGGTCGTGATCGTCGCGACGAAGCTCGGCAGCAAGGTGACTTCGACCGAGGTCACGGCGGAGCAAGGGGCCCGCGTCGCCGGCACGGGCGGCGACGTCGCGAAGGTGGTCGAGAACCTACCGGGCGTCGCGCGCTCGACGGTCGGCTCCGGACAGATCGTGGTGTGGGGCGCGAGCCCGCAAGACACGCGCGTCTACGTGGACGGGATCCACATTCCGGTGCTCTATCACGAGGGCGGCTGGCGCTCGGTCGTGCATTCCGACCTCGTGCGCAGCGTCGAGCTCCAGCCCGGCGGCTACGGCGCGAGCTACGGTCGCGGGCTCGGCGGCCTCGTGACCGTCGGCCTGCGTCCGCTCGACGATCCCGGCTACCACGGCAGCGTTCAGCTCGACATCATCGACGCCTCGGCGAGCGTCCGCGGCTCCATCAACGACAAGTGGCACTTCGGGGCCGCGGCGCGACGGAGCCACCTCGACTGGGTCCTGAACCACATTTCGAGCGAGGATTTCGAGGCATTCGTCCCGATCCCCAGCTACTACGACGCGCAGCTCCGCGCCTCGTACACGCCCGACGAGAACACGACGCTCGAGGCGGGCACGCTGTTCTCGTACGACACGATCGACCACACGATCGGCGCGAGCGACCCCGCGGACGTGAAGACCGAGAACAAGGTCACGCACTTCTCGCGCTACTACATGAACTACACCCACCGGCACGACACGGACATCAGCAAGATCGTGCCGTACTTCGGGTTCGACACGTCGCGCCTGCGCGATTCGTTCGGCGCCGTGCCCGCGCGCCTCGAGACCAACACGACCGTGGCGGGCTTTCGCGCGAGCCACACCACGAACCCCGTCCCGTGGATCGCGTTCAGCGCCGGCCTAGATCTCGAGGTGAGCATCAGCAGGGTGAAGCGTGACGGCTCGGTCAACACCCCGCCGCGCGAGGGCGACCTGCACGTCTTCGGCCAGCTCCCGCAGGACCAGGTGAACGCCGACAACTGGTCGACGACCGTCGCGGGCGTCGCACCCTACGTCGAGGCCGATTTCTCGCTGTTCGACGACAAGCTGCACCTGATCCCGGGCTTCCGTCTCGAGCCCTCGGTCGTGCGCGTGAGCCGACTCGCGCCCCCCGAAGGTGACACGCCGGCGCTCGGCGCGGTGCGCGAAGACACCTACGTCGACCCCCGTATGGCGGTGCGCTGGAACGTCACCAAGCGCTTGGGCGTGAAGGGCGCGATCGGCATCTACCACCAGCCGCCCTTCGCCGAAGATCTGAGCGCGGTGTTCGGCAATCCGACGCTCGGCCCCGCCAGCGCGCGGCACTACCTCGTCGGCGCCAACTACAAGCTGTCGCGTCCCCTGAACTTCGAGGTCACGAGCTTCTACTCGAGCTCCGAAGAGCTCGCCTTCCGGAGCACGCTGCCCACCCCGGTTCGCGCGCAGGCGCTCCTGCCCGGCGGCTTCGGGCGCGCCTACGGCACGCAGTTTCTGCTGCGGCACGACCTCGTCGAGCGCTTCTTCGGCTGGCTCAGCCTGAGTTTGATCCGCTCCGAGCGCCGCACGGCGAACGGCGCCTGGCGTCTCTTCGACTTCGATCAAACGGTCGTGTTCACGGCCGTCGGCTCCTACGATCTCGGCGCCGGCTTCGACATCGGGTCGCGCTTCCGCTACTCGCAGGGCTACCCACGCACGCCGGTCGTCGGCAAGACGTACGACACGCGCATGGACGGCTATTTCCCGCTGTTCGGCGCGCAGAACTCGGTTCGCATTCCGGAGTTCTACGCGCTCGACGTGCGCCTCGCGAAGCGCTTCAAGCTCGGCAGCGCCGTGCAGCTCGAGACGTACCTCGACGTCCAGAACGTGACGAACCACCAGAACCCGGAAGAGATCGTCTACAACTTCAACTACACGAGCAAATCGTACATCACGGGTATCCCGATTCTTCCGGTGATCGGAGGGAAGCTCACATGGTGAAAGCGTGCGTCGTTGCGCTCGGCACTGCCGCGCTGGGATTGTTCGCTGCGGGCTGCACGCCGGACGTCGAAGGTGGCGCCTACCTCATCGAAGGCCCGCGCGTGCTCGCCATCCGCTCCGAGCCGGCCGAGGCTGCTCCGCGCGGCAATCCCCCCACGCCGATCGCCTGGTCGACGCTGTTCGTCGGCCCCGACGGCGACGAAGATCCGTCACTCCTCGATTGGGCCATTTGCACCGAGCGCAAGCCCCTCGTCACGGCGGGCGAGATGTCACTCGATTGCTTGGCGCGCAGCGCCGACGTGCTGATTCCGCTCGGAAGCGGCGCGAGCGTGATGGGCACGCTGCCCGAGGACGCGTGCCGGTCGTTCGGTCCGAGCCCGCCCGTTCCGAAACCGGGGGAGCCCGCGCCGCGACCGACCGATCCCGACGCCTCCGGCGGCTTCTACCAGCCGCTCCGTTTGCTCGCCGAGCTCTCCACGGGCGACGACTATTCCGTGGGGCTCACGCGCATCTCGTGCGGCCTCGCGCGGGTGACCTCCGATCAAGCGCTCGACTACGCGGCGCGGTACCGCCCGAACCAGAACCCCGAGCTCGCGGACATAGTCATTCCATCGAGCAGCGGCGACCTACCGCTCACGGACGACCCCCTGACCACGGCGACCGTGAAGCCCGGCAGCCATGTCACGTTCCGCGCCAGCTGGACGGATTGCCCGCAAACCTCCGAATGCGGCGACGGCTACTGCGGCGCGAACGAAGACAAGATGACGTGCCCGGAGGATTGCACGACGCCGCAGGGCTGCCCGGGCTCGGAGCCGTACGTCGCCTTCGATCTCGCGAGCCGCCAGATCCTCGATCGGCGCGAATCGATGCGCGTCTCCTGGTACTCGAGCCTCGGCACGTTCGACCACGACCGCTCGGGACGCGACGAGGATCGGGCGGCGATCCCGTACATCGACAACACGTGGGCCGCGCCGAGCGGCGCCGCCGAGGTTCGAATCTGGGTCGTGCTGCGTGACGACCGCGGCGGCGTCGCCTACCGCTCGTTGCTCCTGCGCGTCGAATAATTTCGCGCACTTCCGAGCGGGGACCGCGCTTTACATCCCGCGCGCGATCCCACATGGTCTCGGCATGTTTCCGCGCCCGCCTCGCACGCTCACCGTGTCGCTTGCGCTCGCCGTGTCGCTTGCGCTCGCCGTGCTCGGCTGCGGCCACACGGAGCAGGAGTGGCAGGCCGAGCTCGGCAAGTACAACCGCCTGCTCGCGATGCATCAGCAGAGCGTGCAGGCCTCGGAAACGACGCAGGCCGAGCTCGATCGCGTGAGAGCCCAGGTCGAGCAGCTGAAGGGCGAGCTCGAGAAAATGGGCGTCAACATGGAGTCCCTGAACGAGCAGCTCCAGCAGACGGGGACGCAGAAGGAGCAGCTCTCGAAGAGCGTGCAGGACATGCAGCGCGCCCTCGACGAGTACAAGGCCCGCGCGGCCCAGCTCGAGCGCATCAAGCAGCGCTTCGAGGCCCTGCGCGACAAGCTGAAGAAGCTGACCGAGCTCGGCCTCAAGGTAGAGATCCGGCGCAATCGCATGGTGATCCGCCTGCCGGGCGACGTGCTGTTCGCCTCCGGGCAGGACACGCTGCGGCCGGAGGGCAAGAAGGTCCTCGACGCCGTGGCCGAGGTCATCCGCAAGGATCCCCAGCTCTCGAGCCGCTATTTCCAGATCGCCGGCCACACGGACGACAAGCCGCTCCTCGGGGGTCGCTTCGGCGACAACTGGGGCCTGTCCGTCATGCGCGCCCGACAGGTCCTCCTCTACTTGATCGAGCCAGTGGACCCGAAGAAGGGCGGCGGCGGCCTGAACAAGACACGACTCCACCCCGCCGGCTATGGAGAGACGGACCCGATCGCGAAAAACGATACGGACGACGGGCGCCAGCAGAATCGGCGGGTCGAGCTGGTGCTCCTGCCCGACGTCGAGGAAATGCTGGATCTTCGTTCACTCCTCTAGGGACGTCAGGGGCGCCGCGGGCGCCGTGGAGCCGTTCGCGTGCTGCGCGAAACCCCGGCCGGGAGTCCAGCGTACCTAACCCGTGGCAGTATGCCTGGCTGGCGCAGCGGTCCTGACCGTTCTAGGGTCGCCCCGGGTGGATATCCGGGCCGATACGCCGACCGTCGAGCAGCTCATGGAGCGCTACGTCGGGGGCAACCCGGACGCTTTCGGCGAATTGTACCGGCGCGTCTCGCCGAACATCATGGGGTACCTGCTGCGCCTGACGCGCAATCGCGAGCGCGCCGAGGACCTCTTGCAGGTCACGTTCTCGAAGCTCCACCGCGCGCGGGAGAGCTACCTCAAGGGGGCTCCGGTACTGCCCTGGGCGCTCGCCATCGCGCGACGCTCTTTCCTCGACGAGCGTCGTGCGGCAAAGTCGAGGACTGAGGATCTGTCGGCCGACGGAACGCTTCCGGAGCCGGCACCCGTGCCAGAGGGCGTGTCCAATGACGTATCGGACGCTATCGAGCGGGCGCTGGACGGACTTCCCGAGGCCTACCGAGAGGCAATTCAGCTGACCAAAATCTCCGGCCTCAGCATCGCGGAAGCGTCCTCCGTGCTCGGAACGAGCGAGACGGCCGTCAAACTACGCGTGCACCGCGGCTACAACCTGCTCCGCAAAGAGCTCGAGCGGTTCTCGAGGACGCCGTGAGCGAACCGGATCCTCTCGACAGCCTCCCGTGGCCGGGCCCCAAACCGCCGTCCATGAGCTGCAGTCAGAAGATCCACCAGGACTGCATCAAAGATCTCAGCCCGAAGGCGTGCACGAGCGCTCGGCGGCGAGCGGCGCTGACGCTCCTCATTCCCGTGTTCACCGTGGGCGTCTTCTCGCTCCTCGCTGTGTGGCGGGGAGTTGAGGAGAGCGTCATCCGCGCCGGGCTCCTGGGCGCCCTCGGCTGGTCGGTGGTGCTCGGTGTCACGTTGCTGGTCGGGCTCGCGAGCCCACCTGGCCATCGCCCGCGCGCCGCGCTGCGCTGGGCCGTGGCAGTAGCCGTGCCGGCCTTCTTCTTCTTGTTCCTCGCCAATACGGCGTGGAGCCTGGACTCGTTCGCGACGTTCACGGACCACGCCCACGTGCAGCACACCCTGCGTTGCGGCGGTATTTGCTTCGTCGTCGGAGCGGCCATGTCGAGCGGCGTGATGCTGCTCTGGCGGGGCACGGATCCACTCACTCCAGGCCTTTCGGGCGCGCTGCTCGGCCTGGTCGGCGGGATGGGGAGCGCGCTGGGGATGGGGATCTTCTGCCCCAGCCATGAGACGTGGCACGTCTGTGTTTCACACGGCGTCGTGCTCGCGTCGCTTGCAGTTCTCGGGGGCGCTGCCGGACGCCGGCTCCTCTCGCCGTGAAGCTCTCCTCGCGCGCCATCGATTGGATCGTCTGGGCCGCCATCGCGGTGGCCGTGGTGCTCCTGGTGCGCCGGCGCTCGTCGGGCCCGGCTGAAGGAACGCGCGCCCCGCGCATCGATCTGCCGCTCGTCGGAGCGGAGGGACGCTTCGACCTCGACAAGATGCGAGGCAAGCCCGTGGTGCTCGAGGTGTTCGCGAGCTGGTGCGGCGCCTGCCGGAAGTCGGCACCGGTGCTCGCCGAGGCGTTCCGCGCTCACCCTAGAAGCGAGGTCGAGTTCCTCGGCGTCAGCATCGACGACTCGCCGCTCGAGGCCGCCCGCGCGAAGGAGCGTTGGGGCATTCCGTACGCCGTCGCCGTGGACGACGGTAGCGTCTCACGCGGGTACCACGTGTCGCTGTTGCCGACGGTCGTCGTCATCGGGCGCGACGGCATGGTGCGACACACGACGACGGGTGTGCCGTCGCAAGCCGATCTCGACGGCTGGCTCGCCGAGCCCTGAGCCGTCGCCCCAGCTCGCTCGGCAGCTCGGCGTGACACAGTCACCGTGGTAGCGTGCGGGCGTGTCCGGGGTGACGCGGCCACCGAGCGACGCGCCCGCGTCGTTGTTGCCGAAGCCGGTAGCGGCACCACGGTTCGCCGTGGCGGTCCTCCTCGTCGCGCTCCTGGCGGCGGGCTTCGCGATCGCGTTTCGTGCGTCGCTCGCCTGGGCGCTGCGCGCGGCCTTCGGCGCGCCGGACGTGGTCGCCGCCATGACCACGGCGCCCGTGTGGGTCCGCATCGTGCTGCCGTGCGTGGGCGGCCTCGTCGCGGGCTTGATCGGTCGCACGATCGCCGGCTCCGCGACTGGGCAAGGCGTGGGCGACGTGATGGAGGCGGTCGTGCTCGGGCGCGTGCGCCTGCAGGTCGGAGTCACGCTGAAGAAATGCGCGGCGTCGTGGGCCGCCATCGTGACGGGCGGCTCACTCGGCCGCGAGGGGCCGCTCATCCAGTTCGGCGGCGCCGCGGGCAAGCTCGTGAGCGACCGGCTGGGCCTCTCGACGCGTCGGGCGCGTCTGCTCGTGGCTGCCGGGACGGCAGCCGGGTTCGCCGCCGCTTACAACACGCCGTTTGCGGCGGTGCTCTTCGTGGTCGAGGTGGTCACCGGGGTCGTTTTCCTCGATGCCATCGTGCCGGCGCTCGTGGCGACTGCGATCGCGACGCTGCTCACGCGAGCCGTCGCCGGCGCGGGCCCCATCTACGGGCAGCAGACGTTCCAGCTGCAGGCCCCGAGCGAGCTGTTGGCGTTCGCGGGGCTCGGCGTGGGCGGCGCGCTCGCAGCGCAGGGGTTCATGCGCGCGTTGTCGTGGGGCGAGCTTGCGTTTCGACGCTCCTGGCTTGGGCTGCCGTGGCGGCCCGCGCTCGGCGGCCTTTTGGCGGGCGGCGTCGTTGCGTGGCTCCCGGCCGTCGCCGGCAACGGCTACGAGCCGCTTCACGCCTTGCTCGCGGGCGCCGTTCCAACCCTGCTCGTCGCCGAGCTTCTGCTCGGCAAATGCGCGGCGACGGTCGCTTCGGTGTCGTCCGGGAGCCCGGGCGGTGTCTTCACGCCGACGCTGCTCGTCGGTGGCACGGTCGGCATCCTGTTCCGCGACGTCGCAGGGCTCACGGGCGTGAGCCTCGGTCCGGCGGGCGGCTACGCGCTCGTGGGCATGGCGGCGGCGACGGCAGCAACCACGCACGCTCCACTGTTGGCAGCGGTGATGGCCTTCGAGCTCTCGGGGGACTACGCGATCGTGTTGCCGCTGGTGCTGTCCACCGCGGTGGCGACGCTCGTTTCCCGGTCGCTCCGCCGCGACTCGATTTATGCGGCGGAGCTTCGCGGTCGCGGCGTTGCCTGGGAGGTCACGATGGACGGCCGGCGCGTCGTCGAACGCACTAAGTGAGCACCTGACACGATTCTGATACCCTTCGACGCGAGGGTGTTTATCTCCGTAACGAGCTCGGAGCCTATTCGTCGTCGTCGCGGGGTTTGGCCGGAATGGAGGACGCGGGCGGCGCAGCCAGAAGCTGCATCGTCGGCGCATCGGGCGGGGCGGGCTTGAAATTGGGGTCGTCGGCGCCGCGTGAAGCGACCTTCCAGATCGGGCCCTGCTTCTCGAGCTTGGCGAGCGTCGTTTCCTTGCCGCCCGGCTTGACCGTGGTGACTCGTACCGTGGCGTTGGATGCGGAGCGCTCGAGGAGCTGCGCCGTGCTGTCCACCGACCTGGAGAGCTGCTTGCGCTTCATCACGCAGTCGGCGTGCTGCGCTTCGCACGCCGCCTTGGCTTTCGCGACCTCCGCGGCGGCCTCGCCCGTGGCAAGTTGCACCGCGCCTTCGAAGTCGAGCTGAACGAGCCGCTGCTGCATCTCGAGCGCTGCGTCCTTCGGCTCGCGCGCGAGCTCCTCGAGCTTCATGGTGCGCGGGCGGCGGGTCTCACGCGGCGGGTGGTAGTTGCACGCGCCACGCGCGAAACCCCAGAGCACGATGGTGACGACCGCCATCACGCCGAGCATCGACAACGTGAGCTTGTCGGGCGCGTCGATCTCGCGCTCGTCAGAGGGGATCACGGGCTTGGCCTTCTTCTTCTTCGCGCGCTCGCGCCGCCTGCGACGCTCGTCCTCGGAATCCGGGGCGTCGTCCTCGTCGTCGTCGTCGATGGACGGGTCGCGCTGGGTCTCGCTGGCCATGGGCGCCTCTTGAAACCACGCCGACCCGGGCCGCGCAAGGCCCAGAACGGCCAAAAGCCGCGTCGGTGGGCGGAAACTCGCACGAACCAGCGGCCGATGCCCCCGACATGAGGCTCCTTCTGCTCGTCGTCCTCGCCGGCTGCTCGGCCGGAGTCCCCCTCCCACCGGCAGCCGCAGCCCTGAACGCCGCGGGGGTGGAGGCGCTCGCTGCGGGCGACCTCGAGAGCGCCGACGCGCGGTTCGCGTTGGCGCTCGAGTACAGCCCGCGCTTCGTCGAGGCGCTCGTCAACCTCGGGCTCGTCGAGCTCGAGCGTGGCAACTTCACGCGCGCGCGCCTGCTATTCGAGCGCGCGCGACGCACCAACCCGGACATGGCGCAGCCGCACCACGCGCTCGGCGTGCTCGCGGAGCGCGAGCGCCGCCCCGACCGCGCCTCCGCGCACTACTACGAAGCACTGCGCGTCGATCCGGGCTTCGCGCCGGCGCGGGACAATTTGGCGCGCGTTCTCTTCGCGGGCGGCCTCGTCGAGGAGGCGCTCGTGCAGTACCAGCGGCTGGTCGAGCTCGTCCCCGACGAGCCCCGCGCCGCGGCAGGTCTCGTCGAAACGCTGGTGCGACTTCGTCGCTTCGACGAAGCCGATCGCCGACTCGAGAGCGCACGCAAGAAGAGCCCCGAGACTCCGGAGCTCGTGCTGCTCGAGGCGCGCCGTGCGCTGCGCGAGGGTCGCGTTACAGCTGCGCTCGACGCGCTCGCGCCGCTGGTCGAGCGCCACGACGAGCTCGGCGCCCGAGCGCTCGGCTTTCTCGCCATGGCCGAGCTGGCGCAGCAGAAGCCAGAACAAGCCGCCGTTGCGGCGCGGCGGGCCCTCGCGCTCGTGCCGGAAGATGCCGTGGCGACGTACGCGCTCGCGCTCGCGCTGGGCACGCTCGGCTCACCGGACGCACGCGCTTGGGTGCGCCGCGCCCGTCGCGCCACGCCGAGCGATCCGCTTCTCGCCGAGCTCGATCGAGCGCTCGCTCCTCACTGAGCATGACGCGCACTGCAAGGCGCGGGCCAAGGCGTCACCCGCGAGCGTTTTGTCCACGACCACCAAGGAATGAATGCTCATTGGACGACGCGCGTCGAAGTGGCAGAGTACCGGCGCGTGCGCGGCATCGTCTGCGAATTCAAAAGCTACGCGGCCCTCGAAGAGGTGTTGGAGCGTGGCCGTGAGGAGCACGACCTCGAGGTTCCGTGTGGTCAATCCGTGCGCGACGGGGAATGGCTCGTCGTCACGGTCATCGTGGGCGACGAGTCGACCACCGTCGCCGGGCGGATCGACCAGCACTCCGACACCTGTCGCGTTGCGTTCGAAGAGCGCGACTGGGTTCGCCTGCACGATTTCGCGGAAGACGGCGGCCCGCCCTCGCTTCGCCCGTCGGAGCCGGCAACGGTTCCGCACTCCGTGCAGGCCGCGCCGGGCACGCGCGTGCTCGTGGTCGACGACGACAGCGCCCAACAGACCATCGTCGGCAGCATGCTCGAAGCGTCGGGCATCGCCGCCGTGTCCGTCGGCAGCGCGGAAGAGGCGCTTCAGGCGCTGACGACGACGCCGGTCGATCTCTTGGTGCTCGACTGGGCGCTCCCGGGCATGAGCGGCCTCGAGCTCTGCCAAAAGCTCCGCACCGACCCTCGCTACGGCGTGCTGCCCATCCTATTCTTGACGGCGCACTCGTCGAGCGACGACCTCGTGACCGCGTTCGAGGCGGGCGCCGACGACTTCGTGAGCAAGCCGTTCCGCGCGCCCGAGCTCAAGGCGCGCGTGCTCGGACTCTTGCGTCGAACGCACGCCCCCGCGGCCGCCGTCTAGAACTGCGAGAAGAAGGTCCAGATCGCGGCCGAGGCGCTGGACCACGGCATGTGCCCGCCGGGGAACTCGCACCAGATCGTCGGCAGGTCGCAGCCCTGATACTGGACGCAAGGCGCAGGATCCACCGGCATGGTCTGGGATTGGCAATGGTTCCGGTCGGCGTACGTCTGCAGAGCCATCATGCCGCCCGACGTGTCCACGAAGGTATCGGCGTCGCCGTGGAAGGCCATGATCGCGATGGGATTCTTGGTGGTCTCTTTGTGCGGAGTGGCCTGCAGGTTCCCGGATTGAGGCGCCAGAGCGCGGAAGACGTCGCCGTATTCGAAGCCGACCGCATACGACATCATGCCGCCGAAGCTGAAACCGGACGAGAAGATGCGCGCCTTGTCGATGCACAGGTTGGATTCGAAGAGCTCGAGCATGAGTCCGAGGAACTTCATGTCGCCGCCGTCGGTGTTGTACCAACCCTGTCCGTCGATGCCGGCAGCAGACCCTTGGAGGCCGTCGGGGGCGACGAAGACGGCGCTGCCGTTCGCCTTGGCCTTGAGTCCGTCGTAGCCGCCGTTCACCACCTGAGTGGCGGAGCCGCCGAGGGGATGCCACACGAACATCAAACGGTAGGGGTGGTTCGTGTCGTAGTCGGTCGGAACGTCGAGGATGTACTTGCGGCTCGTGCCGTCGACGTCGAGCATGAAGGTCCCGCTCGCGAGCGGCGTGGCGCTGCCGCAGCCCGGAGTACCGCCGCCGGGCATTCCTCCCGCTCCACCGCCGCCAGCCGCTCCGGCGCCTCCGCCAGGGTTCCCGGCGCTCCCCGCGACGTTTCCGGCACTGCCCGCTGCGCCCGCGCCACCGTTGCCCGAGCCACGCCCGCCTGCTCCCGCGCGGGGAGGAGCCCCCGCGGTCCCGCTCGCGCTTCCGCCGGCGGGACTGACGCTGCCGCCGGTGCCGGCCGGCGCGCCACTGCTTCCCGAGCTCGTGCCGCTGACGCCGCCGCTCGCCGCACCGCCGCTCGGGAGCGAGCTACCGGTCCCGGCGTTACTGCCACCCGACGCTCCACCGCTGCCGGCGAGAGCGTTGCTCGACCCCGCCGCTCCGCCGGTCGACGGCATCTGCCCGCCGGCCCCGTCTGTCGAGCTGCTCGCTTCGGAGCAGCCGAGCGTGAGGGCCACACCGAGCAGCAACGGTAGTTGGTCGCGTCGCATCGTCGTCTCGGATCACTCTGACGAGTGGCAACTGGATCTGCCCCAGCGCAGCCGCCCGGAGGAGGGGGCATTTTCGTCCCCCCATCGAGCTCGCATGGGAGTTTCCTGCTCGATCGCCCACTCTCTGCGAAAGTTCCATCCCGAGTATCCGTCGCGAAACGAGCGCACCGGTCTCGCGCCGGCCGTGCCGCACCGGGTCTGCTGCTAAAGTGGCGAGGTCAGGTTCTCGATGACGATCGAGCTATTGATCCACGCGATCGTCCGACAGACCACGGTTCTGATCGCGCAGCTCGCAACGGCTCGAGGTCTGCGCGCTCCCCTCGCTCAGGTCGCGAATCAGGTTTTTCTGGACCTGGTTGCGGAGCTCGAGCGCCAGGGGGTCAGTCGAACGGTGAGCGCGGACATGTTCGGGCTCGGGCTGCGGACGTACCGTCGCAAGATCCAGAGGCTCAGCGAGAGCAGCACCGAGCGTGGACGCTCCTTGTGGGAGGTCGTGCTCGAGTACGTCAAATCCGCCGGCCTCGTGTCGCGACGCGACGTGCTCGGGCGTTTTCCGCGCGACGACGAGCGGCAGGTGCGAGCGGTGCTCCACGACCTGTGCGAAAGTCAGCTCGTCTTTGCGTCGGGCTCCGGAGCGAACGGCATGTTCCGGGCAGCATCGGCCGAGGAGCTCGTCGCGCTTCAGCAGGGGCGCGGGGCCGAAGGGGCCGACGAGCTCGTGATGGCTCTGATGTACCGCGAGGGCCCCGTGACCGTGCACGACATCTCCGGGCAGGCGCAGGTGGATTCGACGACCATCGAGGCGACGCTGGCTCGGCTCGTCGACTCGGGGCGGGTGGAACGGGTCGAGCACGAGGGAAGGACCCTGTACCGGGCGGGCGGGCTGGTCATCCCACTCGGCGCACCGGCGGGGTGGGAAGCCGCGGTCTTCGATCATTTCAAAGCGATGGTGAAGACGATCATTGCGCGCATCGAAGGCCGGACGCCGCCCGAGCTCGCTGATGGGATCGGCGGTAGCACCTACACGATGGATGTGTGGGACGGGCACCCCCTCACGAGCGAGGTCTACGGAACACTCGCGCGCCTGCGCGGGGAGCTCAGCGAGCTGCGCGCCCGGGTCCAAGCGTTCGAGGAGCCGCAGCCCGAAGCGTTCACGCGCGCCGTGATCTACGTCGGGCAGAGCCTAACGGCCGAAACCAATGAAGCCTTCGAATAGCTTGCGACCTACCCCTCCGCTACTCCGCGCCGCGACGACGCTTCTTCTCGGGCTGGCGCTCTTCGCCGCTTGTGCCGAGTCACGCACGCAGGACATCACCGGCGAGACTCATTTCCTCACGGCCTGCCGCACCGACGTGTCGGCTGAGTGCGGCGCGGGCTTGGCCTGTGTTTGCGGCGTGTGCACGCGGACGTGCGAGGCGACGACGGATTGCGCCGGCCTGCCGACGGCGGAGTGCACGGCTCTGGATCCCGGCGCGAGCCTCGCGTGCGGCTCCCCCGCGCCTGCGCGCCGCTGCGACGTGTCGTGCGGCTCCGACGTCGACTGCGCGGCCGTCTCGAGCTCGCACCGGTGTGCGCTCGGACATTGTCGAGCAGGCTCGAGCTCGAGTGACGTGAGCACGGGAGGGAGCGGCGGCGGCGACGGAGCGGCCGGCGCGAGCTCGGCCGGCGGCGAAGCCGGAGGTGCCGGTACGGGTGCGTGCACTTACGCCGAGCTCGACACCAGCCGCGTCGTCGTGCTCGGTGACACCTTCATGGCTCTCACCCACGAGGTGACGACCAGCCTCGAAGCTCTCGCGCGAGCTTCGGGCGTCCTTCCCGCGGACGAAAGCCTTCGCGACGAGTCGACGGTCGTGAGCAACGCCCTGGCTGCGGGCGGCAACGGCATTCTCGGCCAGTATTCCCGGGCAACGGAGGAAGCCCCCGTGAAGATCGTCATCATGAACGGAGGTGGGGCCGACGTGCTCGCCGCCACTTGCGAGGATCCTCCGAGCGCTTCGTGCGAGGCCCTGGCCGCCGCAGCTCTGGGAGCACGCGATTTCTTCGCGCGCGCCGCCGAGGATGGCGTCTCGCACGTCCTCTATGCCTTCTACCCGAATCAGAGCGATCCGGCGTACCGGGCCAGGATGGATGTCTTGAGACCGGCGATCCAAGCCGCCTGCGACGAGAGCCCTGCGCCGTGCCACTTCGTCGATCTGCGGCCGGTGTTCGCCGACCACTACGCGGAGTACATCACCGCCGCCGGCATCAACCCCACCCTGGCAGGCTCCGAAGCCGCGGCGAACGCGATTTGGGAGACGATGCGCGAGGTCTGCATCGCGCCGTAGCGGCGCACTGACTCGTGGGAGAACCTGCTCAGCGGTTCTCGCGAAACGCTTCGGCAGGACGCAGGCGCGCGGCGTACTGCGCCGGCCAGACCGTCGCGAGCAGGCAGACGAGCACCGCGAAGATCCCGACCCACACGAAGTCCCAGGGCCGCATCAGGACCGGCAGCTTCGAGATGAAATACACCTTGGGATCGAGCGGCAGCCCGTACACGTTGAGCAGCTTGCAGATGCCGTAGCCGAGCACCAAGCCGAACACCGTCCCGACGGCGCCGATGATGCCGCCCTGATACAGGAACGCGCGGAGCAGCGCCGAGCTCTTCGAGCCCATCGCCTTCAGCACCGCAATCTCGCGCTTCTTGTCGAGCACCACCATGATCAGCGTCGCGATCACGGTAAACGCCGCCACCACGATGATGAGCGCGAGGACGAGACTCATCAGGATCTGCTGGATACGGAGCGCCGTGAAGAGGCCGTGGTTCAGCTCCTCCCAGTCGAGCGTGTGGTAGACGCCATTCGAAAGCTTCTGGTCGACGAGCGCCTTGATCTCGCGCGCCTTGTCGATCTCGGCGACCTTCATCTCGACGCCGGTGACGCTGTCGCCCGAATCGTAGAACGCCTGCGATTCGTAGAGATCGGTGTACACGAGCTTCGTGTCGTACTGATCGAAGCCCGCGTCGAAGATGGCCGTCACGCGAAACTGCTTGGCGACGGGGGCGTGCATCGCACCGCGCGCGTAAACGAAGCCGATCGTCGGGGACGTCACCTGCAAGCAATCGTCGAGCTTGGCGTTCAGGTTCCGCGCGAGCGTCGCGCCGATGATGATGCCCGGCAGCCGCGCGATCGCTTCCTTGCTGTTGCACGGATCGGGGTCGAGCTCGGGCGGCAGCACGTCTTCGTCGGGCAGCTTCGTCGCAAAGCCGGCTTCCGGCTCGATCTTGCCGATCGGCGCGCCGGGGGCGAGATCCGGCTCGCGCTCGCTGCCGGCAGCGCTCGCATCCGGCGCGCTCGGCTCGGGCTTGTCGTCGTCGTGAGCCGCGCCCTTGCCGAGCGCTTCGTCGCGCAAGATCCGCTGGAGATCGCGCAACGCGCCGCCCGTTTTCTCCTTGGGCGGCGCGGGCTCGGCGGACCCGAGTGGAACCGCCGACGCGGAGGGCGTCAACGGATCGTCGAAGGCGCTCTGGCGGCGCCGCTCCGGCGGCTTCGCGCCTTCGAGTCTGAGCCCCTTGAGGCTGCCCTTCACGATGTGGCGCGGCAGATCGAGCACCGTCTCGGCGCGAGCAGGGTCGACGCCCTTGAGCAGCACGCCCGTCGCGGTGCGGTCGCCGTGCGTCACCATCATCGGGTTGATGACGAACGGCGCCACGCCGATGACACCCGGCACGGTCTTCACGGTGTCCATCACCTTCCGGTACTCGCGAAAGTCGCTCGAGTACTTGAGCACCAACACGTGCGCGTTGACGCCGAGCACCTTCTCGCGAAATTCGGCGCGAAAGCCGCCGGTCACGCTGATCACGGTCGCGAGCGCCGCCACGCCGAGCGCCACGCCGAGAATTGCGAACAACGTCCCCACGGACACGCTCGCCTGCTTCTTCGAGCGCATGTAGCGGAGCGCCAGCGTGACCGGGAAACCCATCGCGCCGTTAGTAGCAGGCCGCCCTACTGGCCGCCTACATCGTATCCAGGCCGAGAGGCCGTACGGCTCTGCCGCCCGGGGGCCGCAACGCTTGCGGACCCACCTTCCGCCGCCACGAGCACGGCCATGCTGGAAGCGGGACAAAACCCGCCTCGGATTCCATACTTAGCGAAGCACCCCGCCGAGCCTTTCGGGCTCGTCCCTTGCATGTCTACGCTGCTTCTGTGCGAGCATTGGTAGGCTCGCCTGGCCCCACGGCCCGGGCGTACTACCGGTTTAGGGACGCGTCGGTCACGAGTCACGATGAGTGAGGCCAAGAACAAGCCGCTTTCGGGGGGCCCCCCCGAGGCACCGAGCTCGGGCGGCCAGACCGTCACGGGCACGCGGCTGACCGGACCCTCGCTCGACGCGCCGGCCGTTCCCGGCCTCACGCCGGTCCCGGATGCGACGCGCCTGCGCGTCGTCACGGTCGCTCCCGGCACGCAGTCGATCCCGGACGTCGAGGCGGCGAGCCGCGATCGCCGCGACCCTTACGTGGGTTGCGTGATCGACGGTCGCTACAAAGTCGAGACGGTGCTCGGCGAAGGCGGGATGGGCATCGTCTACCGCTGCTCGCACACCATCATCGGCAAGAAGCTCGCGCTCAAGGTGCTGCGCGCCGATCTGGCGCGCGACGGTGAAGTCACCGAGCGCTTCTTGAACGAAGCGAAAGCGGCGTCGGCGATCGGCAACCCGCACATCATCGACATCAGCGACTTCGGTCAGTTCCCCGACGGCTCCACCTACTTCGTCATGGAGTACCTGACGGGGCGCGCGCTGAACGGCACCGGCGCCGACGGCCAGCGCATGTCGATGGACCGCATCCTCAAGATCGCGCGCCAGCTCGGCGAGGGCCTCGCGGCGGCGCACGCGCAGGGCATCGTTCACCGCGATCTGAAGCCCGACAACATCTTCCTCATCCAGCGCGGAGCCGACAAAGAGTTCGTGAAAATCCTCGATTTCGGCATCGCCAAGGTGTCGACCTCGGAGGGCAAGCTCACGCGGGCGGGCGCGGTTTTCGGCACGCCGCACTACATGTCGCCCGAGCAAGCCGCGGGCACGTCGGTCGACGCGCGCGGCGACATCTACTCGCTCGGCATCATCTTGTACGAGCTCGTGAGCGGCAAGGTGCCGTTCGACTCCGACAACTTCATGGGCGTGCTCACGCAGCACATGTACAAGGCGCCGACGTTGCTCGCGGAGGTGACTCCGAACGCGGAGCTCTTGCCGCCGGGGCTCGAGGCCATCGTGATGAAGTGCCTCGCCAAGCGACCGGAGCAACGCTACCAGTCGATGGACGAGCTCGTCGCCGACATCGACAACGTAACGGCGGGCGTCAAGCCAACCGCGGCGCGCGTAGCGCGCGAAGATCTCACGGAGCCGGGCTCGTACTACGAGGACAGCACGCCGTCGGGTGCGCGTGGCAAGAAGCGCCGCTTGGCGTGGCTCGGCGCGGGCGTCGTCGTCGCGCTCGTCGCAGGCGCCGCGGTGCTGACGCGCAAACCTTCCGCGCCGAAAGCTCCGCCGGCGGAGCCCGTCGCCCTGGCGCCGGCGCCCCCGAAAATTGCGGAGCCGAAGGTCGAGCCGATCGCACCCGCCACACCGGGGCCCGCTCTGCGGCAAGTGCTGCTTGCCACGGAGCCGGTCGCGGCGGAGATCTTCAAAGGTACCGAGAACCTCGGCACGAGCCCCGTGAGCGTGCAGGTCCCCGAGGGCCAGAGCGTCGAGCTCACGATCAAAGCTAACGGGTTCAAGGACACGCGCGTGATCGTGGACGGCTCCGATCCGAGCCAGTCGATCAAGCTCGAATCGCTCACCGGCGCGCGCGGCAAGCCGCAGAAGCCGGTCCCGCAGAAGGGCGTGCCCGCGCCCGCGAAGCCCGGCAGCAAGCGCCCCGCGCTCGGCGGCGGCGAGATCATCGACCCGTGGAGTAAGTAGACCCCCGGCCGAGAGCGCGTCTCATAACCCGCCGAGGAGGTGCGGCGCTCTGGCGCTCGCGAAGCGAGCGAGCGAGCGAGGGGGGAGCAACCGGGCGTGTTCGCATTTTTTCGAGACGCGGCAGCGGTTCCGCGTAAGGCTTCCTGGCATGCGCGACACGACGCGCCTGCGAGCGAGCATCCCGGACCACGTCCGCACGCTGGCGGCACGTCTTGCCGAGGGCGGGTTTCGCTCGTGGGCCGTCGGTGGCTGCATCCGCGACGAGCTGATGGCCGAGGCGCGGGGCGTCCCGACCGAGCAGCGGAACGACTGGGACATCGCGACGAGCGCACGTCCCGAACAGGTAATGAAGCTGTTTCGCCGCGTGATCCCGACCGGGCTCAAGCACGGCACGGTGACGGTGCTGCTCGACAACGAGCCGTACGAGGTCACGACGCTACGCGGCGAGACGACCTACAGCGACGGCCGTCACCCGGACGAGGTCTTCTACGTCGACGACATCAAGGACGATCTCGCGCGGCGTGACTTCACCATCAACGCGCTCGCGTACGACGTGCTCGCCGATCGGCTGATCGACCCGTTCGACGGACTTCGGGATTTGGAGCAAAAGGTGCTGCGCGCCGTCGGCGAGCCGGCGGAGCGCTTCGCGGAGGACGGGCTACGCGTGCTGCGTGCCGCGCGCTTCGTCGCGACGCTCGAGGTCGCGCTCGAGCCGGCTACGGAGCGGGCGATCGAGCCGTCGCTCGCCTCCTACCGCAAGGTGAGCGCCGAGCGCATCCGCGACGAGTGGATGAAGACGATGAAGGCTCGCACGCCGAGCCGCGCCTTCGAGGTGATGCAGAAACACGGCCTGCTCGCCATCACGGCGCCCGAGCTGCTCGAGTCGGTCGGCTGCGCGCAGAACAAGTACCACGCGTACGACGTGTGGGGGCATGCGCTCCGCTGCCTCGACGAATGCCCTCCCCTCGCCGTGCTGCGTATCGCGGGACTCCTCCACGACATCGGCAAGCCGCGCTCGCGCGCGTGGAGCGACAAGAATCAGGACTACACGTTCTACGAGCACGACCGCATCGGCGCCGAGATGGCGGGGCCCCTGCTCTCGCGCCTCCGCTTCTCGACGGAGGAGCGCGAGCGGGTCGTCGCTCTCGTGAAGCACCACATCCTCTGCTACGACGGGCAGTGGTCCGACGCGGCGGTGCGTCGCTGGCTCAAGCGCGTGTCGCCCGAGCTCGCCGAGGATCTCTACCTGCTCGGTCGCGCCGACATCGTCTCCAAGGGGCGCGACATCGACCAGGATCTGGCGAATCTCGAGGGCCTGAAGGCGCACGCCGCCCGCGTCATGTCGGAAGGCGCGGCGTTCGGGCTGCGCGACCTCGCCATCGACGGCTCCGCGCTGATTCGCGAGCTCGGCCTCGCTCCCGGCCGGCAGATCGGCGAGATCCTGCGCGAGCTGCTCGACGAGGTGATCGAAAATCCGGCGCTCAACGAGCCCCTCAAGCTACTGGAGAAGGCGAAAGCCATCGCGTCGCGGAAAGGCAGCTGAGCCGCGACCGGTCGTGACGTGGCGGCCGCACCCGGCTTGCGCCATCATCGTGGGGTGGAACGGCTCGAGCTCGCGTCTTTCTGGTGCCGGACGGCGCCCGCCTTCAAAATCCTGGGACCACTCTGCTTGTTCCTCGGGGCGTGTCGTGCCGGAGGCGAGCCGCCGAGCGCGAAACCCGAGCCGGCAAAAGCCGCGACCGCGACGGCCCCCGCGCCGAGCGGAGCGGCCAACGTCGGAAAGTACGGCGCGCCGCTAGGGTCCGCGCCGCCCGAAACGCTCGCGAGCGTGCTGGCGGCGCCGGCTCGCTTCGCCGGTCAGCCGGTGCGCGTCGAGGGTCACGTGCGGCGTGCTTGCACCGCGATGGGATGTTGGATGGAGCTTGCTGAGAGCGGGGATGCCGCGGCGCCGGGTTGCCGGGTGATCATGAAGGATCACGCGTTCTTCGTGCCGACCGATTCCGCCGGCGCGAGCGCGCGCGTGGAGGGGACGCTCAGCGTTCGACACATCGAGGCCGCCCAGGTCACGCACATGGAGGGCGAAGGCGCGAAATTCGAGCGCAAGGCCCCCGACGGCAGCGCGGACGAGCTGCGCTTCGTCGCGAGTGGCGTGGAGCTCTGGCGCGGCTAAACCTCGCGCGCGACTCGCAGTGGGAGGCGAGTCTCGAGAAGACCAATGTCCGAGGTGTATCGCGAGCTCAAGACGGTGGCGCGCCTGTCGCTACCGGTCGTGCTGACCCAAATCGGCATGATGCTGACCGGCGTCGTCGACACGATGATGGTCGGGCGGCTCGGCGTGCGCGAGCTCGCGGCCTCGGCGCTCGCCAACATGTGGCAGTGGACGCTCTTGTCCTTCGCTCTCGGCGTGGTGATGGGCATCGATCCGCTCATCAGCCAGGCGCACGGGCGCGGCGATGGCGCCGGCGCAGCGCGGGCCCTGCAAGCCGGAGTCGTGCTCGCGCTGGTCGTGAGCGTCCCGGTAACGGCCGGCATGGCGCTGACCGAGCCGGCGCTCGTCCTGCTCGGCCAGGATCCGGCCATCGCGCACCTTTCGGGCATCTACAACTTCTGGAAGCTGGCGACTCCGGCGTGTTTCCTCGTGTATTCGGCGATGCGCCAATACCTGCAAGGGCGCACGCTGATGTCGGCCGCGACCTGGGTGATCTGGATCGCCAACGTCGCGCACGTTGCCTTGAACTACGCGCTCATCTTCGGCCGGCTCGGCGCCCCGGCGTTGGGGCTCGCCGGCGCGGCGATCGCGACGTCCGTCACGGTCTTCTTGATGGTGCTCGGGCTCTGGCTTTGGATCGTCGCGTTTCGACTGCACGAGGACGCGTGGGTGCCCTGGGATCGCGAGTCACTCGCGCCCCGACGCTTGTGGCGCGCCGCGCGGCTCGGGCTCTCCGTCGGCGCGCAGGTTGCGCTCGAGGCGTGGGCGTTCTCGATCGCGACGATGATGGCCGGCTGGCTCGGCACGCGCGAAGTGAGCGGTAACCAGGTCGTGCTCAATCTGGCCTCCCTCGCCTTCATGGTTCCGCTCGGAGTCGCGCAGGGGGCCTCGGCGCGCGTCGGAAACCTGGTGGGAGCGCAGGATCTGCTCGGAATGCGGCGCGCCGTCAGGATCTCGCTCGTGCTCGGCGCGGGGGTGATGTGCCTGTCGGCGAGCGTCTTCACGCTCGCGCGCTTCGAGTTACCCCGGCTCTATACGAGCGATCCGGAGGTCATCGCGCTCGCGGCGGGTCTTCTGCCGCTCGCGGCGGCCTTCCAGCTCTCCGACGGCACGCAGGTCGTTGCCGGCGGGCTGCTCCGCGGCATGGCCCGTCCGGAGCGCGCCGCCATGGCGAACTTGCTCGGCTACTACGCCGTCGGTCTTCCGCTCGGCTACCTGCTCGGCTTCCGCTTCCACCTCGGACTGGTCGGGATCTGGCTCGGCCTCGTTGCCGGCCTCACCGTCGTCGCGGGCACGCTCCTCGTCTGGGTGCGAAGCACGTCCCGCCGCCCGCTCTCCGAGCTCGCGGTTTCGACGGATTGAGTCAGCCGCCTGCGGCGCGGGGCAGGAAGAGGCGCGCGATGTCGAGCTCGACCGGTTCGAAGGGCGGGATCTTGGCGCGCGCCGTCTCGTCGTACGAGCCCGCATCGACCCAGCGGCCACCTTCCAGCACGAGCGCCTCCAACGTTCGCGCATCGGGGTCCACCAGCCAGAAGTGCCGGATGCCGTGCGCGGCGTAGATGTGGCGCTTGGTCACACGATCGTGCGCGGCGTTGGATTCGGAAAGGATCTCGCACACCCAATCGGGGGCGACGTCGATCGGGCGAACGTCCGGAGTCGGAAGCCTCTCGCGTCGCCATCCGCTCAGATCCGGCCGCACGACGTCGCCGCCGAGCTTCACGTCCACTTCCACGAAGATCCACCAGCCTCCCGGACCTCCGAAGCCGTCGTCGTCGTCGAACGGCCCCCCGAGGAACCTTCGGAGCGCTCCCTGCGACTTCGAGTGGCGGGGCCTCGGCGCCGGCGATAGCACCACGTCGCCGGCCACGAGCTCGGCCCTCACCCCCTCGCCGAGTGCGAGGAGGTCGGCGTACGTAGCCGCTCGCCGCGCGGGTTGCATCTCCGCATTATAGCGGAGCCCGACCGGCACGGCGCCGAGCGCGCCAGATCAGCCGGAAGGAGCCGGCTTCGGCGCGCCGAAGAGGCTCGGGGAGCGCTTCTTCTCGGCGCGCTCCTTGCCGCGCTTTTCCGACCAGGTGGGGATGATGATGCGCTGGCGGCGCGGGAGCTCGCGCCCTTCGAGGGCGGCGTCGATCTCTTCCGCGTCGAGCGTCTCGCGCTCGAGCAGGGCCGTCGCGAGGCGGTCGAGCTTCTCGCGGTTTTCCGTGACGACCTTGGTCGCGAGCTCGTGCTGGGCCTGCACGATGGCGCGCACTTCGTCATCGATCTCGCGTGCCGTGTTCTCGGAATAGTCCTGGCGGCGCGAGGTCATTTCGCGACCGAGGAAGACGCTCTCCTCGTTCTCGCCGTAGGCAATCGGGCCCATCTTCTTGCTCATCCCGAGCTCGCACACCATGGCGTGGGCGAGGCGGGTGGCGCGCTTGATGTCGTCCTGCGCGCCGGTCGTGACCTCG
>DATMCL010000151.1:0-5247 GCA_035558375.1 Polyangiaceae bacterium | reverse complement strand
TGGAGGACAAGAACGCCTTCGTCACCGAGGTGGCGGGACGCTCGGGCGGCTGGTGGACGGCCGGCGACGAAACGACGGGTGCCAGCATGGTCCCCGTGCAAACCGAGCTCACGGGCGACCTCGCCCTCCCCGAGCCGCTTTCGGAACCGCGCTGCGGAAGCCACTACGCGATGCACGTCACAGGCCAAGGTTTCAACGATTGGGGCGCCGTGCTCGGCATGGGCTTCGCGTTCGGGACGCGTGAGGACGGCGAGCTCGGCTCGATTGCCTACGATGCGAGCGCGTACACGGGCATCGAGTTTTACGCGCGCATCGGCGACACCTCCGTCGCGGAGGTGCGCTACCAGCTGAGCGACTCGAACACCGATCCGGACGGCGGCCTCTGCAGCGTGGAGCGCGGCTCGAAGGACGAATGCTACGACAGCTTCGGCGTGGCCCTTCCGCAGCTCGATACGACCTGGCACCACTACAAGCTCCCGTTCGCCGGTCTCTCGCAGCGCGACTACGGCTACACGGCCGACGCGCTCGTCACGACGGCCGTTTACGACCTCACCTTCAACTTCCCAGCGTCCAGCGTCTTCGACTTCTGGGTCGACGATTTAAAATTCTATTAGGGAACGCTCGGGAACAGCGTCACCGTTTCGAGCCGATCGCCGTTGCAGCTCCGGCGCGTGAGCCGCAGCGTGTCGGAGAAGCTCGTTGCGACGAGGAGAGCGCGTCCCGCCCACGCCGCGCGCGCTCCCACAGGCGCGACATCGGGCGGCAAGAGCGGAGCAAGGCCCGAGCGGGGCTCCTCGAGCGCGAGATCGAGGCTCGGTGCACGCACGCGCATCTGTCCGCTCCGGCATTCGAGGCGGAGCCCGTGGAGATCGAGGAATTCCTGCGGATCGTCGCCGATCCGGGCCGCGCGGCGCCCGCCCTCGCACTCGGCGACGAGCCAGGCGGCACTGCGCCACACGAAGGTGCCGTACGGCGTGCAGCCTTCGAGCAACGTGTCGGCGCGCGCGTATTCCGGATCGCGCTGAATGCTGAAGAGCGTCGTCACGGGTCGTGACGCGGACTCCGTGCACACGCCATAGTGAAAGCGCTCTCCGACGACGGCGAGCGCCGTGGAGTTGTCGTTGCACGGCACCGGCACCGACATCGGGAGACCGGTCGGCACGGCGCGCGTCGCTTCGAGCTCGTGAAACCCGAACGCGAAGCAATTTTGCTGCTTGCCCGGATCGATGCACGCCGCCGAGCTGCCGCGCGCAAAGACGAGCGCCTTGTCGCCACGTGCGGCCATCACCAGGTTGCCGCGTGACAGGCGCGGGCCGCTCCACGCCGCACCGAGCTCGAACGGCGCACTGCTCGCGCCCGCCCACGCCGCGCGGACGCGCGCTGCCGCCCCCTTGCGCTCGAGCCAGGCGAGACCAAGCCGCGACCCCACCCACGAAGCCGTGAGATCCGCGACGTCACCGTCGACACCGCTCGCGAGCGCCACCTCGGAGTTGGCCTGAACGGCGCCCGCAGGGTCGAGCTCACGCTTCTGAACGGCGCCCGCCGCACGCTCCAGCGGCGCCCAGATCAGCGTGGCCCCGCGCGGGCTCGCCGTGAGCTCGAACGCCGTCGGCGTCGAGAGACGGCCGGGCGGCGCGGCGACGGCGGCTGACGACGGCGCACCCGCACCCGACAACAGCGCCGCGCCCGACGACGGCGTGCCCTTGCCGCCCTCCTTCGAGCCAGCACCGCGCTTCGCGCACCCGAGCCCGAGCGCCGCGATCCCGAGGCTTACCGCAACGCTCGTCCGGATCGCTCGAGCGCGCACGGGCACTTACCCACGCCGCGAGATGCGGAACACGTGGCCGACACGCTCGGTCGGATCGAGCTTCACGTAGTTGCGGCGACCGCGCCAGACGTAGCGCGCGGCCGTCATGAGGTCACAAACCTCGTACGGCTCGCCCTCGCCGATCCCCATCCGATCGAGCGGAACGTCGAGCTGCGTCTCGTGCATCCGGTGCGGATCGAGATTCACGACGACGAGGAGCTCGTTGTTCGGCGCATAGCGCCGGTAAGCGAGGATCCCGTCGTAGTCGCTGCCGATGAACTCGAGGTTCGAAAGCGTCTGGAGCGCGGGATTCTCGCGCCGGATGCGGTTCAGCCGAGCGACGTCCTGCTTGATGTTGCCGGGCGCGTTCAGGTCCCGATGGACGAGCTGATACTTCTCGCTGTCGATGTACTCCTCGCTGCCGGGGCGCACGGGAGTCCCCTCGCAGAGCTCGAAACCGCTGTAGATGCCGTACACGGGTGACAGCGTCGCAGCGAGCAGGAGCCGCACGCGGAAGCCCGGCCGCCCGCCGTGCTGCAGGTACTCGTGCAGAATGTCCGGCGTGTTCGCGAAGAAGTTCGGACGGTAGTAGAGCGTCGACGGCTTCTGCGTGAGCTGCCCGAGGTAGTCCTTGAGCTCCCAGGAGGAGTTCTTCCACGTGAAGTACGTGTAGCTCTGGTTGAAGCCGAGCTTCGCGAGCGCGTTCATGCGGTTCGGCCGCGTGAACGATTCGCTGAGAAAAACCGTGTCGGGATAGCGGTTTTGCACCTCGCGCAGGACCCACTCCCAGAACGCGAAGGGCTTCGTGTGCGGATTGTCGACACGGAACGTGCGCACGCCGTGCTGCGCCCAGAAGAGCAGCGCATCGCGGCAGGCGTTCCACATCGCCTGGCGGTCCTTGCACCAGAAGTTGAGCGGATAGATGTCCTCGTACTTCTTGGGCGGGTTCTCCGCGTAGCGGATGGTCCCGTCGGGACGCACGAAGAACCAGTCCGGATGCTCCTTCACCCACGGGTGATCGGGCGAGCACTGGAGCGCGAAGTCGAGCGCGATCTCGAGCCCGAGATCGCGCGCGCTCTGCACGAGCTCGTCGAAGTCGTCGAGCGTTCCGAGCTCGGGGTGCACTGCGGTGTGCCCGCCCGTGCTCGCGCCGATGCCCCACGGGCTCCCGACATCGCCGGGCTCCGCCTTCGGCGAGTTGTTGCGACCTTTGCGGTGCGTCTCGCCGATCGGATGAATCGGCGGCAGATAGATGACGTCGAAACCCATCGCCGCGATTTCGGGCAGGCGGCGCGCCGTATCGGCGAAGGTGCCGTGCTTGCCCTTCGGGCCCTGCGAGCGCGGAAAGAGCTCGTACCACGCGGCAAAGGTGGCCTCCGGGCGATCGACGATCAGCTCGTGGAGCGGGGAGCGCGTGAGCTCGGCGGGCTCGAGGGGACCGTACACCTCGGTGACCAGCGTTTCGTCGAGCGCGGCGGCGATGCGCTCTTCGAGCGGCGTGCCCGCGCTCGTCATCGTCGCGGCGAGCGTGCGCACGCGCTTGGCGACGTCGCCGCGCAGGAGGGCCGCGTAGCGCTCGAGCAGGAGCGAACCGACGACGAGCTCGCCGCGGATGTCCTGTCCGGCGCGGATCCGCTTTTCGAGCTCGCTGCGCCAGGTGCCGAAGTGATCGGGCCACGCCTCGATGCCGTAGTTCCAGCGGCCGAGCTTCCCGACGTGAAACGAGCCGTACCAGCGATCGGGATCGTGCTGGTAGGTGAGTGTCGTCGAGCCCCACTGCGGCTCGCCCGGCGGCAGGAAGATGACGCGCGCCGCGACCAGATCGTGCCCGTCGCGGAACACGTTCGCCGAGACCTCGAGCGTGCTGCCGTACGGAACCTTCACGGGGTAGCGGCCGCCATCGACGGCAGGCGAAAGGTCTTCGATCACGACGCGCGGAGGCTCACTCGCGGGATTCACGGCGGGAAAACCGTGTACCAGAGCGGTTAGCGACGATCGAGCCGAAACAGCCGGTGGCCCTGCTGCTCGACGGGACCCGTGATCGAGAGCCGCTCGCTCGCGATCTCGCGAATGCGTCCCGCGCGGCCGAGATCACGCAGGACGAGACGGTCGCCCGTCACCGACAGCACCTCGCAGCGTCCGAACGCGAAGTGCTCGACCCAGTCGCCCGCCTCGGGCAGCGCCACGTCGTCCGCCTCCTCCTCCGCCGCGTCGCTCACGCCGACGCGCGCCGCAAAGGCGGAGGTCAGCGGGCGCTTGGCGAGCACGGCCTCGGGAGCGTCGCGCAACGGGGACGCTCCGTCACCGCTCGAATCCTGTCGGGGACGCGGCAGCGAATCACCCGCCGACACGCAGACCGCCGACACGCCCGCGGAGCGCGCCCGCACGAGCACCCCCGCGAGCACCTCGACGCGCTCGCCCGCCGCGCGTGACAGCGTGACGCCGTACGGCCCTCCGAGTGGCCCGCCCAGCTGAACGAGCGCGAAGCGACCGCGAAAGGTGCGGCGCACGTCGGCGCCGTCGCCCCCGAGCCGGAGCTCCACGTCATCGACGAACCCCGCCGCCTGCACCCAGCCGCGATTCCGCTCGAACGCTTCCGCGAGCGCTTCACAAAGCTCGCCACCACTCGCGATCGAGCGAAACGCGGGCGGCAGGTCTTTCATCGCGGGGACGCCGTCGAACGCGGTGGTTCCGAAGCGCGCGCGCCGCCGCTCATTGATCGGGCGGGATGACGATCTTGTCGTCCTGCTGATCCGGGCCGCGGTGGATCTTGATCTCGTTGTCGGGTCGCGCCCATTCCGGCTTCTCCCACACGCCGGCGTCCTCCTCGGTGTCGGGGGCGGCGGTTGCGACCGGGGGCGCTTCGACGCCCGGGTGCTGCTCGGGCTTGACGGCTGCGTCGTGCGCGGCGGCGCTCGGGGCCGACGGCGCGGCCTGCGCGGCGGAAGTCGCGGGCGGCGCGGACGGCTCGCTGTCTTCCGTTGCGGTGGGTGCCGTCGGTGCGGTCGTCGCCTCGTCGTGCTTTTTCGCGTGCTTGCTGGAGGGCGCTGGCTCCGCGCTATCGGGCGGCGCCGCCGGCGCCGGCAGCGCAGCGTTGTCGAGCCCGCTCGTGTGGCGCGTCTTCATGAACCAGAGACCGCCGGCCAGGCCCGCGCCGAGCGCCATGATCGCAACCAACATCACGAGCGCGGCGCCATGGCTCTTCGGCTCGGGCAGCGGCTCGTGGTGCGTCGTGCCGAACAGCGCTTCGGTCGGCGCCGGGATGCCGGGATCCGCGCCGACCGGCTCGGCCTGCATGATCGCGGCGACCGTCGGCGCGTCGGCACGCGTGCGGCGCCGCGACGACTCCGGATCCTTCACCATCGTCGGCATGTCCGACTGGAGCGACGCCGGAGGACGGCTCGACGGACTCCCGTTGCTCGAAACCTGGACGTCGGGCG
>DATMCL010000150.1:0-3992 GCA_035558375.1 Polyangiaceae bacterium | reverse complement strand
GTCGAAGAGAGCGGGTCCGAGAAAGGCGTGAAGACCTACAAGTTCAGCGCCGTCGAGGTCGAAGGGCGCCTCAAGTCACCGCAGATCGTCTACTTCCTCCGGCGCGTCCGCGCGGAGTTCGAAGCGGGTGATCTCGGCCATCGCTCCTTCATGCCCGAGCTCAGCGACACGCGGCGGAGCCCGTCGCTCAAATGAGTCGCCCCGCGCCGATGCCGGTCGTCCTACGCACGGCGGCCGTGTGGGGCACGACCGTGCTCAAAGCTCGCGCGCTCGCGACGGGTCAGAGCCTGAAGTTCGGTGAGGATCCGGACTCGTTCGTCGCCAAGCCCGACGGCTCGCCCATGTCCGACTTTCCCATCCGCGCGGTCGCCGCCGGTTGGGAGCTCGACGCCCGGGGCGCCACCGGCGGCGAGATCATCCTCCGTGGCCGGCGCGAGAGCCCGGTAGCGCTCGGAGCGAGCAACGCGCCGATCCCCATCGTTGCGGGCGATTACGGCGTCATCCAGTACGGCAATTTCTCCGTCTTCTTCCAGTTCGCGGACGCGGTGCCCGCGCTGAAGAAGAAGCGGCGCTTCGACTGGGGCTTCTTCCTCTCGTTCATCTTCGCGATGATCGCGGTCGGCGGCGGGCTCGCCCTCATGTGGGCCATCACCACGCCGCGCGGCATTCCGAAGCCGCTCGAGCTCACGAGCCAGGCCGATCTCCTCGCGCAGCTCAACCTGAAGCCCGAGGACATTCCGCCGCCGCCTCAGGTCGGGCAACAAGACAAGGGCTCCGGCGTTCCCGATCCGGGCGCGAAGGACAAGAAGCCGCAGGGCGGCGGCAAGAAGATCAAGGGCGCCGAAGGCAAGCTCGGCAAGCAAGGTCCCGAGAAGGAGACCAAGCAGACGGGTGATCCGGCCGCCGGTCTCGGCGGCATGGCCGAAGCGCTGAACTCCGAGGTCGGCGACGAGGTGAAGAAGACGCTCGGCACGATCAGCTCCGTCGCCGACGCGCTCGGTGGTCTTCGCTCCGATTCGATCGTGCTGGGACAAGGGTCCGGCACGGGCCTCAAGGGCGGCGGTCCCGGTGGTGGCGGCACGACCGAGGGCGGCGTTCCGTTCGGCTCCGGCACGCTCGATACGGGCTGGGGTCCCGGTAAAGGCGGCGGCTTCGGCAGCGGCTCGGGCGGTCCCGGCGGTCGGGGGCTTGGCGGACCGGGCAAGGGTGGTCTCGGTAGCGGTGAAGGCTCCGGCACCGGCACGGGCGACGGCGAACGCAAGGTGGCTGGAGGAGGCGCGGCGAATGCCGGACAAGGGCTCACGCCCGAGCAGATCCGGCGCGTCGTGCTCTCGCGCCAAGGCGCCTTCCAAGCTTGCTACGAGATCGCGCTCGCCAAGGATCCGAGCGCGAAGGGTGGCGTCACCATTTCGTTCAGCGTGAGCCCGGGCGGCGACGTCGCGAGCGCCAGCGTCTCGCACAGCTCGCTCGACAATCAGCGCGTCGAGGGCTGCATGCTGCGCACGTTCAATCGCTTGAAGTTCCCGACGGCGGACAAGGCGACGAACGCCGCGTTCCCGTTCGTGTTCAAGGGGCACTGAGCTTGCATGGAACCGAGAACGAATCGCTCAGGAAGGCGAGCATGCTGAAAACAAGCTGGTTCCGCGCTGCGACCTTGGGGGCTCTCGGCCCCGCCATGGGGCCAAGCGCCCACGTTCTCGCCGTCCTCGCGCTCGCTGCGGCTTTTGCCGGCTGCAGCAGCGACGAGAAGACTCGCATGCTGCCGCCGTCGCAGGTGGCGATGAATCCCGCCGTCGTTCCGGTCTTCGAGACCGACGAGATGAGCATCTACGAGGTGAAGAAGGGGCTCGCGTTCCCGATCCTCGCGCCCGAAGAGACGATGCCCACGGGCGACTACGTCCCCTACGACCGCGAGCCGTGGGTGAAGCTCACGGACGTGCGCGCGCAGCTCTCGTGGACGCTCTCGAACCTCGACGCGCAAGGGCACAACGTCGAGGTGCTCATCGATCCGTGGACGGAGTTCGGGCGCTACTGGCCCGGCCTTACGCTCGTCGACGCGGAGGAGGGCGAGTACAAGCCGAACCTCTCCGGCATCGACTACTACTATCACCTCGAGGGCAAGGGCGCCGGCGACGCGTCTCGCGCGCGAGGCACGTACACGTACGACGACATGGACGAGCTCGCGCGCGATTTCGCGACCGTCATGAACCTGATCCGCACGCCGCCGACCACGTATCCGGGGGGCGGCTACGTCGAGCCCGAGGATCAGGCGGCCATCCTGCCCGCGTACGTGAACCACGCGTTCGACTTCCAAAACCACTCGAACAAGGATGCGCTCGTCAAGCAGTACATCCCGCCGAACGTTGCGGGCCTCACGGGCGTCGACTTCGGTCTGCGCACCTACGAGCAGGCGACGATCGCGCTCGAGGTGGTGCTCGAGATCACGGACCTGGCGGGCGATCGATTGCGCGACGAAGGGTCGACGGATCCGATCCTCGCGCCGACGGACGTGATCATCACGGTGGGCACGGCCGGCCCGGCGATGTAGTTCGCCAGCGGGGGAGGGAGTCGGATGCGTTTGCGGTACATCGTCGTCGCTGGCCTGCTCGGCGCCGCGTGCGCCTCGGGCCCGCCGTTGCTGTTGGGTCAGCCGATCAAGAAGGAAGTGGCGATTCTCGTGCACGTCTCCGGAGCAGCCGCGCACGGCGACCAGTTTGGAGGAATCGGCGCCTTGGTCGACGCCGTCTCCGACGGGCTCGGTGAGCGAGGTGTTCGAAGTCAGATCTATGCGGCGGACGACGACCATCCGGGCACGCCTCGTATCGAGATCACGGTCCAGCGCTGGGGCATCGGCGACGTCACCGCTCGAGCGGTGACCAATGGCATCGTGGGAGTGCCGATCGGCTCGAGCGGCTCTTACGACGTCGTCGTCAAGTACTACCGCGATGGCGACACCCGCCCGACCTGCACCCGTGACTTCACCGGGAGCGTCGGCGGAACGAACTACGAGGCGTCCGCGGACGAGGGCGGGTCGGTTGGAAGGCACATCCTTTCTCAGGCGCTGAGCAAGACGTGCGGCTGAAGTAGTCGGCAAACTCTAGCCGCTAACCTGACCTTGCGCACAACGGTCGGGATGGCGGAAACAAGCTCGCGACGGCGACTACGGGGTCGATTTTAACACCGGACAGAGGCTCCTTTTTCACTGGGTAGCCGCCCAATAACCGCAGCGGGCTCCCCGCCCGCGGTGGAATCCCGCCGCGCGTAGGGATACCGTAGGTGGGATGCGCGCCGGAGGAGTCGTGCGCTGGATTGGTGCGGTCGCGGCTTGCTCCGGCCTCGTGCTGGGCTGCGCGTCGGCGAAGTGGAGCGGCGAGCAACGTGTCGAGTATCGGCTGCCGCAGCGCTTCTACCTTTCGGTCGACATGACCGACCAGGTGCGGAGCGCCGATCGCGATGGCGCCGTGGCGGAGCTCGCCGGCATGCTGCATCACGATATCTGGGAGCGCGGGTACGATGCGTGGCTCGTCTCCCCGGCGGCGGGCCGCGATCGCTACCCGCGGATCGAGGTGCTCGTGCGGCAGTGGCGCCGCCAGAGCGACGAGATCGATTGGTTCGGGGGCGTCGGGCACGCGGAGATCGACGCCGACTGCACCGTGCTGATGACTCCCAATGCGCAGCCCGTGTTCGCAGGGCGCATTCGCGGTCGCCTCGATCTCGTCGACTATGCCTTGAGCGCGACTCCCGCGTCGGCCGCGGCAGCAGACGCCATCGCCGATGAAGTGCTCGGCTCGACGTTGCGAGAGCGCACCATTCCGTACGCGCCGCCCCCTCCGAGCGGTTCCGTACGCGTCGCGACGCCGGCCCCTGTTACAGCTCCCGCGCCTCGCCCCGCGGCGACGACGGCAGCGGTGGTGGCGGCGAAGCCTGCGCCGGCTTCGTCAGCGTCCGTCCCCGCGTCGGCGGGCAGCGCGCCCGCCACGCCTCCGCCTGCT
>DATMCL010000149.1:0-12897 GCA_035558375.1 Polyangiaceae bacterium | reverse complement strand
GTTGCACCCGTGGCTGCAAGCGCCGTGGCAACGTCCGTATTGGCCGCGCGGTACCAGGACTTGTTTCGGCTGTAGAAGGTCACCGCCAGCTCGTCGCCGTTGACGGACGCGGAGGAACCGGTGGCTCGGCGCTGTTGCCGCGTGACCCCGCGTGTCGCGTTCGGCCCGCATCCGCTGTCGGTGTCGACGGTCCCGGACTCGTTGGTCATGTCGATCGCCTTCCCCGTGTCCCAAAGGGTGTGAACCGCCCCGTCGCCGAACGGTAGTGGCGCTCCAAGCTGGAAGATTCGGTTCTTCCCGGCCACCGTGCCGCCCGCGGTGCCGCCACACGGTTTCTCGATGATGAACAGTGAGCCGGTCACCGGATCGATGATGAACGCCTCCGCGTTGAGCATCATCCCGCCTGGGTACGCGACCTTCAATTGCTCCAGGTAAGCGAACGTCTCCTGCGGATACGGCTCTACCGCGCGATAGATGTTGATGTTGGTGCGGCTACGCCCGTTGTCGCCGATGTCTCCCAAGTAGACCCAGGACGCGGCGTCGGGGAACGGCCCCGGTCCGGTCTGAATCTCCTCGAAGTCGGCCTTGGTGTCGATCGTCAACGGCTGCCCGGTGACGTAGTCGGCCATCAGGTAAGCGTTCTGGTCGACTCCGGTCCCGCTCACGGCAAAGAAGGTGGGCCACCCACTGGTCATGATCGGTTTCTTGTCCCCATGCGTGTAGAACCGCCCGGGGATCAAGCGGCTAGCGGCCAGGCCCGACCACTGGTTCTCGCTTCGGTCCGGAAGGAGGTTACCAATCTGAGTGGGATTGGCCCAGGCGCGGCAGGCGCTGGGCGTCGGATTCTTCCTGCCCACGATGGTCAAGGTCGGCTTGCCACTCGCTGCCTCGCGGCTGTTCATCGTCAGGGTGTCGCTGGCGGACGAGCTGATGATGTCGAACGTGAAGACCCCGTTGCGGTTGACCCAGCTCGAGACGTTCACCGTTTGTGCGCCCGTGCCACCGGGGAAATACGAGATGAATTGTCCGTACGCGCCCTGCGCGTTCGCGTAGGTGATCCCCGGCCACAAGGTGGCACCCGAAACGACCTTGGGGCGTTCCTCCCAAGAGTCATGTCCCTTCATGACTCCGCCGAAATTGTTAGGGAGTGGATCGGTAACCGTGAACGTGAGCGTCGCACTGGTGATCGTCACGAAGTCGCGGACCTCGAAGCGAAACTTCGCAAAGGACTCCGAGCTACCCGTGCCCTTCACGCTGATCGACGTTGCCGAGCCGAAGTTCGTGTTGGGGTCCGTGCCGCGCACCTCGGCGTCCGCCTGCGCGACGATGGCGAGTGTCGTCTGAGTCGCACCCAGGTCGGGCGCAAGGAGTGAGCTCGTGCATTGGTCGGCGAGCGACTCCGACGTCGCGGCCAAAGCCCCCGCCTCGGGGGGAGCGCCAAGCTCGTCGCCGGCACTGCATGCGGTCAGTGGAAGAATCAGCGCAACGCCGAGCGTCGCCAGCGGGCAGGCAATTCGTGATGTTTTCATGGTGACCTTTCGCGGGTGAGCCGCAGCGCGCCGGGCATGCGACAAATTCCCCCCCACCTCGTTGAGCAACATCCAGACCAGCCTGACGAACGGCCAGCAGACTCGCGACAACGCGGACAATGACGGATCACGCCACGCATCTCGGCAGGCAAGTTGTGCAAGAGCTGCACTACAGCGCCCGACGCACCGAGCCGCTTGTGCGACATTTGCACAAGCGAGATCTCGCGGTTCTTCACCGCTTGCTGGACGCCAGTACCGAGGTCAGCGCTGCTCGCACCTGGCGGATGACCTCCGGGTTCCGGAAACTTCCGCTTGCCACGCCCCCGGCGACGGCCAGAGTCGTGACGCGACCACGCAGAGCGGGGAAACGGCGTTCGACGCCGGTGACCCAGTCACGTCGATACTCTTCGGTGGGCCAGCCGCTCTTGGTGGTCGGACCGGTACCGCGCGAATAGACGAGGAACCGGGTGGTCGGAACGGAGGTGCCGACGAGCCCCATGAACGCGATCAGCTTGTCCTCGGCGGTGCGATAAAGAAGCTCCCAACGGTCACGCGCCGCGCCATCCGGAAACGGCTCGTAGCCGAAGCCGAACTCGACGTTCAAGCCGTGAAAGAAGGCCGACCGATGGATCACGATCACGTCGGGCTTGAGCTCGAGGACGTGATGCTCGCGATCCCAGGTCGACGGCAACGTTTCCTTCTCGATCGTGATGGGCAGATCGCGCAAGGCGTCGTTGAGGGTATCGGCATTGGTTCCCCCGTGCGCGAGCGCGTCCGCGTCGTACACCCCGCGCGGCACCGGGGTGTCCATCAACACGACCATCGGGGTGGTGCGCTGGCCCGTGGCAGCAGCGGGGGCACGCCGGCTCACGTTGAACCCGATGGCAACGCCGAGCAGCGTCGCGAGAACCACCAGCAGCGTCACCACGAGCCCCCGCGACCCGACGCGCGCGACCTTTGGGCTCACGGTGGACGGCGGCGCCGGACGCAGGGAGCGTAAGAGCTCCATCGGCGTCTGCGGACGCTCGGCAGGATTCTTGGCCAGGGCCTTCATCACCGCTGAAGCGAACGCGGGCGATACGGGGCGCTCGCCCATCGCGCTGACGAGATCGAGCGGCGTCTCGAACTGCACCTTCTTCATCCAAGCGAGCGGCGTGTCGGCCTCGAACGCGTACTTGCCCGAGAGAGCCTGGTACGCGATGACTCCGAGGGCGTACACGTCGCTCCGCGCCTCCGCGTGCGAGAGTCCCTCCCACTGCTCGGGAGCCATGTACATCGGCGTGCCGCTGAGCATGACCGAATTCGTGAGCGTCCCGGAGTCATGGAGAGCAGCAATACCGAAGTCGAGAATCTTCGGCACGGTCGCTCCGCCGGCGCGAGCGAGGAAGATATTTTGCGGCTTCAGGTCGCGGTGCACGATGCCCAAGCGGTGCGCCTGTTCCAGCGCGGCGCACACGGGGGTCAAAAGAGCGACCACCTCGGCCTCCGGCAGCGTGCCGACGCGTTCGAGCAGCGCCGCGAGGCTCTCCCCCTCCAGGTACTCCATGGCGAACCAAGGGTTGCCGTCCCCCGACTCGCCCCAATCGAGAATGCGCACCACGTTCTCGTGCTGCAGGCTCTGGAGCGCCTTGGCTTCACGACGCAGCCGACCCATCGCCTCGGGGCTCGGCTCGCGGCCCGAGTGGACGAGCTTGATGGCGACACGCTCCGTCCCGCGCCTGGCCTCGTAGATTGAGCTCTGGCCCCCGCGAGCGACCCGGCGCACGAGCGTGTACGCGCCCAAGACCGACCCCGCCAGAGGATCGTCCTGGCGCCCGTCGCTGCCAGCAAGTCGGCTCACGGTTCGCGCGTATCACGCTTACGGGGGCGCGGCAGTCCGAAATCCTCGATGCGCGAGATCAGCGTGCGGCGCGAAATACCTAGGACGCGAGCCGCGGCGCTCTGGACGCCGCCAGCCTGCGCCAGCGCCTCGACGATGCGAGATCGCTCGAGCGAGCGGATCTCTTGCGGTAGCCCGCGGCCCTCACTCGGCACCGCACGCGGTGGCTCGAGTTGCGCCAACGCGCGAGGCAGGTGCTCGGGCAGAATCTCTCCCGCGGGACACAGGGCGGCTGCTCGTTCCATGATCTGACGCAGCTCGCGTACGTTCCCCGGCCAGTCGTGGGCGCGCAGGCACGAAAGAGTCGAAGGTGAGATCACGGGGACCTCCGTCCGCCCCATGAGGCGGCAAGCCGACGCGAGAAAGCGGCGCGCCAGCGGCTCCAGCTCGAGTGGGCGCTCGCGAAGGGGCGGGATCGACAACGACAGTCCGTTCAACCTGAAGAAGAGGTCTCGTCGGAAGCGTCCTTGCTCGATGTCGAGCTCGAGATTGCGATTCGTGGCGGCGATGATGCGGGCATCCACCTCCAGCGGCTTCGTCGAGCCGAGCCGGACCACCACCTTGTCCTCGAGGACTCGGAGCAGCTTCGCCTGCGCAGCGGGGCGCAGCTCACCCACCTCGTCGAGCAGCAACGTGCCGCCGTGCGCGGCTTCGAAAATACCCGGGCGCGACTGCGCGGCTCCGGTAAACGCGCCTTTCTCGTGCCCGAACAGCTCGCTCTCGAGCAGCGACTCGGTCAGCGCGGCACAGTTGAGCGCGCAGAACGGACCCGCGGCGCGCGACGAGCGGGCATGGATCGCGCGCGCGAGAACCTCCTTGCCGACGCCCGTCTCACCCAGCAAGAGCACACTGAGCGGCGTCGGCGCTGCCAGTGCGGCTTGCGCGAAAACGGCGCGAGTCTCCGCATCGAGCACGATCGCGGCGTCGCTCGGCGCGTCGAGTCCGGCGACGGCCGAGTCCGGTGCCCGGCGAACCACGACGCGCGCGGTGCCGAATAGGAGCGTGTCGCCGACCGTGAGCTCCGCCCGCTTGCCGACCAGGTGACGCACGTTGAGCGTTTCCGCCGGAACGCAGGGGTCGGGGCGGTCCCGAATCATGGTTCCGTTGGCTCCGCCCAGGTCCTCGATGATGAGCTTGTCGCCCACGTGCAGAACGGCGTGACAGCGCGAGACCGAGGGCTCCTGAATCCAGACGTCCGAGCTCTGGTCGCGACCGATCGTGAGCGCTCCGGCCTGCGGCAGCCCGAGAGTCCGGCTCTCGTCCCCCACCAAGAGGACGAGCTCGAGTGGAGCATGGCGTGTCCCTGCGGCGAACATCTCGGAATTCTACACCCGCTCGCACGACGCGAAGATCGGGCCCAATTTGGCCGAAGTTGACGCGAAAGCGACTTATCCTGGGTCGCCGGAGCCGAGGCGACCCGAGCTGACAGAACCGTCCGGCCGGGTTTCCGGAGCTCAAGCCATGAGCGATGACTGAGGCGAGCACGCTTGGGAAGGCGAGGCGCTTTGCCACGGTTTCAACGCAGTGCCGGATCGGAATCACACGGCGTTAAACGCCTTGGCACGTTGGCTGCTTGTGCCATCCCGCATGAGCTCCGAATCCCTACCCAATGCCTTTGCGCTGGTCCAACACACCTACCGCGATGCCTTCGCCGTGTTCCCGCTCACCGTTTGGATCGGGATCGCCGTGGCCCTCGTGCTCGTCGGCGTAGGGCTTCTGTTCGTGGTGCGCGATCGGCGACTGCGATCGCTCAAGGCTCGTTTCGGCGAAGAATACGGGCGCGCCGTCGACGAGTATGGAAGCGAAGCGGCAGCGGTGCAGGAGTTACGGGCACGCGAGCGGCGAGTGCGGAGGCTGAGGCTTCGGTCTCTGAACATGAGCCAGCGACAGCACGTAAACGGCGAGTGGGTGAAGGTCCGCATGCTGTTCATCGAGAATCCGCTGCGGGCCGTCCGGAACGCGAATCACATCGTGAAGACCATCCTCCACGAGCGCGGGTATCGCGATGAAGACTTCGAGCACCGGCTCGAGGATCTGTCGGTCGATCACGCGTCGATCCTCGGTCACTACCGGGCGGCGCGCGCGCTGACGGAGCAGGAGTTCGATCCGCGCACGGCGACCGAGGATCTGCGGCAGGCGATGGTGCACTACGACGCGATCATCGAGGAGCTCAAGCAGCCGACCGCGCAGGCGAAGGCGCAGTGGCAGGAGCTCAGGGCGCACTAGCCTGAGCGGCGCGCCCTGTAGGGTTCCTCGGTCCAGGTGAGCCCAGCCTGTTTCACGAGCGCCGCCGCGGCGGCCTCAGAATCGCGATCCGTCCCGAAGGGGATCTCGCTGCCGTCTTTCACCAACACGACGAACGTCGGCGTTCCGTCCGCGTCGCGCTGATCGATGCCCGTGATCTCGTCGAAGGCGAGCGTGCGGCTGCGCGAGCCGTGATCGAGGACGACGCCGCGCTCGCGGACGATGAGGGCTCGGGGATAGCGGCTCAAGATCCACCACGCGACGCTGAAGCCGACGACGATGATCGTGACGAAGACGATGAGGATCGCCCTGAAGAGCCCGCGGGATTCACCCTCGAACGAGAACACCGTGCTGTTCAGCATGAGGGTCGCCCAGATCGTGACCATGAGCGTGAGGCCGCCGAACACGCCGAGGACGAAGCGCCTGGCGGTCTGGACGGCGAACGGAAGGCGGTGCACCTGGGCGCCGAGGGCGTCGCTGGTCGCGGGCGGCGAGCTCATGCGGGCGCATGGTGGCGCACGCGGGCAGGCTCGGCCAGTGGGCGTAAATAACGGGGGGCGCGCTTTACGGCTTTGTGGCCGCGAAACGTAGCGCGAATTGAATGGGCGGATCCGCGAGCAGGCCGTAGTCGATGCGCCCGTTGAGCGCGGCGACGCGACCCGAGCAGCCGGGCGGCGCGATCATCCAGACGCGGCGGCCGCCGTTGAACTCCATGATGCCGATGAAGTCGCCGGACGTGACCATCTGGTCGACGTTCACGCGGAACTTCGCGTAGACCGCTCGTTCGGGCTCTCCGGCAAAGTAGGACGTCAGGAAGTTGAGCGTGAAGTTCGGGGCGTCGTAGCTGAACATGGGCGTTCTCAGTCCTTTGCCGTCGGCGGAGGGAACACGATGAACCACTGATCGACTTCAGGGATGCGGGCCTTGTGCTTGTCGGCGGTGCTCGCCCACAGCGCCTGGCACGCGCGGTAGTCCCTGCGCGTTGCCTCGTCTTGCACCGTGCGGTTCGCCTCGAACGTGTCGAGGGCCAACAGGAAATCTTGCAGCGAGGAGAGCGGAGCATCAGGGCGCTTCAGCGTCGCGATGTGCGCGCTGACGGCTGCGTCGGTGCCGGTGCTCGGAGGCCAGGCGGTCGAGGTGACGGTCGGCGCCACCGTGAGCAGACGCGCGTAGCTATCGAGCAGCGCCGCAAAGAGCATGCGCTCGGTCCCCGCGGAGTCGATGCTGTTCGACTTCATGTAATCCGCGTAGTTGTTGTGCGGAGTATCGGGCGGGTACCACGCGTCCTTCTTGGCTTCGCAGTTGGGAAAACCCGGCGCACCGGCGCCGACGCCGTCCTGCCAAAACTGCCAGAGCTCGCGGCGCGGGCTTCGCATCACCGTGCGCTGGGAGCGTTCCTCCTGAAGGACCGTGAGCGTGCGGTACTGCGCCGGGAAGTCGAGGACGGAGCCGATGTTGAGCTCGAGCTGCTTGCTCTCCCCGAGGCCGTAGACGAAATATGCCGAGGAGTGGGTGTGCGCGGAAACGTAGAGCTCGACGCCGAACTCCTGCCTCAAGCCTTGCATCGCTGCGAGCGCCGGGCCGCCGATCACGTTCTCCGGGTGATGGCCCATCATCACCACGACGGCGTTGTCCTTCCGGTCTTCTTCGAGCCAGGAGCGGACCACGTCGAGCTGATTGTCGAGCATGAAGCCGCTCGCGCCGGCGTCGTACATGCCGGGAATGACCGTGGCCGCGAGCCCGGGCTCGTCCTTGAACTGTGAAGTATCGAGCAGAATCACACGCACCGGACGCGGGGCGTCGACGGGATCGGTGATGTCGAGCTCCTGAATCAGGTACGACCGCCAATACTGGCAGTCCCGATGCCACTTCACGCGACGGAGCAAGGCGCGCGCGTTACCCGTGTAGCTCCAGGCTGCTTCGTGCGCGATGTCTGCTTCGCGCGCAAAGGCGGCGAGGCCCGGGTCGGCGCCGAGCCCGCCGAACGAGGTGGCGACGGCGGCTTGCCTTCCCTGCGCGACCAACAAGCCGAAATAGCGCTCGATCACCTGAGTTTTCGTGATGGGGCCCCCACCCTTGGCGCAGCCGGCATCCCATTCGGCCTGACTGCTTCCGGGGCCGGTGCGCCCGGATCCGAAGAAGTAGCCGTCGTGGTTGCCGAGCGCCATGAACCACGGGTGCTTCGCGGCGGACATCGTGCGCGTGAAGCGATCCATCTCCCAGGTGCAGGACAGGTTCAGGGCGTCGCCGAGGTGAATGCTGACCGTCCCGCGACGCACCCCCGCTTCCTTGTCGAGAATCCACCCGAGCAGATCCTGCCCGTAGAGATCGAGCTCCGGCGAGCGGATGCCGGTCACCGCGACCTTGTCGAACAAGCCCTTCCGGAGCCAAATCGGCTTGCCGTAGAGGTACTGAGTTTGGTTGTCCGCAACGAGCAGCACCTCGAGCGACAGCCGATTGGACCTTGGCTCGCTGGCGGGCAGATCGTACGTCAGTGGCAAGGTAACGCCCGGTCCCCCGCAACCCAGCGCGAGGAGCGCCCCGACCCACAGCCCATGAAAGAGCCTCATCCTTCCAAGGATTACCATCCTCGGCGGGCGGAACCATAGTCAGATCTGTGGGCTCACGAGCCGGAGCCGTTCGCGCGTGCCTAGCCCGGGATCGTGAAGGTGCCCGCGACCGTCAGCTCCTCTTCGGCTCCGCTCGGGCCGACTAGCACTGTGTATTCGCCGGGATCGACGCCATACGAGCTCGTCGCCGTGCTCCAGTGTTTGAGGTCTTGAATGCGCACGGGGAGGTGCACGGTTTGCGTGGCACCAGGCGCGAGCGAGACGCGGGCAAAGCTCTTGAGCTCCTTGAGCGAGCGGGGCGAAGCGTCGACGGTCGGGCCTTTGACGAACAGGAACGCGACCTCGTCGCCGGGGACGGAGCCCGTGTTGGTGATGTCGGCCGTCACGTCGAGGACGGCGTAGGGCGTCACGTTGCCGCAGGGCACGACGAAGTTGTCGTACGCGAACGTCGTGTAGCTCAGGCCGTGGCCGAACGGGAACGGGATGTCGAGGTTTTCGCCCGCCGCGGTGCGACGGTCGTAGTCGCGGTAGCCGACGAAGTACTCGAGTGACGCAGTGAAGTCGTTGATGTTCCCGTAGTAGAATGAAGGCAGCGCGCTCTCGGCGGCCCAGGCGAACGGGAGCTTGCCGCTGAAGCTCGCGTCGCCGAAGAGGAGCTTCCCGAGAGCGGCACCCGCGCGCATGCCGCCGTAGCCGGCCCAAATCGTGGCCTGGTTTTGGTTCGCGTGGCTGAGCCAGGAGACATCGACCATGGAGCCCGATTCGATGACGATGACCGTCGGCTTGCCGAGATCGAGCACCTGCGCGATGAGGATTTCTTGCTCGGGCGGCAGATGCAGGGAGGAGCGATCGCCGCCGGCAGGAACGTTGAACTCCTCACCCTCGTCGGCGGGTGTGTAGCCGACGACCACCACGATCATGTCGACGTTCTCGCCTGCCGTGACGGCGGCGCCCGCGGAGACCTCGATGCTGCCGTGATCAGCGGCCGCAGCGCTGATGCCGGCGAAGGGACCGACCGCTTGCTCCGGATCGGCGTTGATGCTGTTCGAGCCGCGATCACCGAGCGCCACGTCGGAAGCGAAGTGGAAGGGACTCCCCGGCACGGGGTACGGGGCGTTGATGATGAAGAATTCAGAGTCCGTTCCGAGGACGGCGATCGACGTGGTGCCCCCGCGGATGGGGAGGACGGGGTTATTGCTGGGGCCGTTCGACAGCAACACGGCGGACTCGAGCTCCGATTGCTCGGCAAGCGCGAGGTGCGCGCGGTTCGTGGCGATCGACCCGACGTCGAGGGTAGAGCTGCTTTCCGTCAGTCCCCAGCCGTCGGTCGAGAGCGCGGAGTAGAAGCGTGCCTTCTGCTCGAGAACGCGCGACGCGGCGTCGGCAATCAAGGAGGAGCTGACTTGGCTCTCTTGAACGGCATCGGCGAGGTACTGGTAGTGCAGATTCCAGGGCACCTCGACATCGAGACCCGCGGTCACCATGTCGACCGCGATATCTAGCCCGTCCGCCGCAGAGGGCTCACTTTGATCGCCGGGCGCAGCCCACCAATCCGAGAGGACGAAACCCCGGAATCCGAAGCCCCCTTGCTCGACGGGTGCTTTGAGGACGTCGCGGAGCAGGTGTTCGTTCACGGTCGACTTGATGCCGTTGACCCGGTTGTACGCGGCGAGCACACACGCGACGCCGCCGTCCCGCACGACTGCTTCGAACGGCCGTGCGTAGATGTCCCGCAGGCTCTGCTCGTCGACGAGCGCGTTGTCCTGCGAGCGCATCCGTTCCACCTGATTGCCGATGAAATGCGCGGCGCAGGCGCCGACGTGCCGCTGCACGCCCGCAACGAACGCCGTCCCCATCCGTCCAACCTGATAGGGATCCTCTCCGTAAGCATCCTGCGCCCGACCCCAGAGCGGGTGACGAAGCACCTCGAGATTCGGAGTGAGCACGAGGTTGTTGTAGGACGCCGTCGTTTCGTCGCCGACGGCCTCACCGATGCGCCACTCGAGATCGAGGTCCCACGACGCCGCGCGGATCGAGGGCGAGGGATAGGCCGTCGAGTAATCCTTGCCGTCGGTCGGACGAATTCCCTTGTACTGCCCGGCCCACAGGTTCACTCCCCGCGCGCCGTTCCGGTACCAGTAGCCGCGCACCACGGTCCCGCTGGCGAGCGTGGCGTCCGGGCTGCGCATGACGTCGTTGTAGTCGGGCAGCGGCTGACCCGACGGTATGCCCTCCATCTGCGTGATCTGATCGGTGAGGCTCATCGTGGCGAGCCAGGTCGCAACCCGTGGATCCGGCGCGGCGACGTAGCCCGGCAGCAAGTCGTGCCCGCCGCGCACGTCGGTGAGCGCGCGATCGGCACACACGTCGATCACGCCGCCCGTGTTTCCCATCCCGCCGAGCCCCTTTCCGCCGGACCCTCCAAGGGCCGGTCCGTCGTCCCCTTCGCCTCCGTTGCCGACGGGAGCGCCGGCGCCACCCTTGCCACCGCGACCGGCGCTCCCAGCTTTTGCACCATTGGCGTCCGCGCCGGATCCAGCCGACGTGGTGCCACCCGCTCCTGAAGTATTCGTGGTCCCGCCTTGGCCGCCGTGTGCGTGCTCGAGCTCGACCGAACGCGGCGCGCAGCCGAAAATGGCCAGAACGATGCTCAATTTGGCCGGTCCCCCCCGGCGGATGACGCTACGCATGCTCATTGAGGCACCGGACCGACTGCATTCGAGCGGTCCCCGGCGGTCGAAGGCTCGGCGAGCAGCGCGGCCGCTTTCTCGCGGACGACTGCCGAGCCGGCACGCCGCACCAAACGTTCGAGCCGCGCGCGCGCTTCCACCGTGCGACCGCGCGTGAGGAGCACCTGCGCGAGAGCCAGGCTTGCCGCGTCGCGATCGCTCGGCGTGCCGGTCGTCTCCACCTCGCGCAGCGCATGCTCCGCCGCCGAGTAGTTGTGAGTCTTGAGCGCCGTCGCGGCGCGCTGCCATTTCGGGTCGTCCGTGGGCGGCTCGGGCAGCACCACGGCGTGCGGCGCCTCTGCGGCGGGACGTGCGCGGTCGCTCGGCGGCACCGCTTGCGGGACCGCACTCAGAGCCGGCGGAGACGCGCTCTCTGGAGCGGCCCGCCTGAGCGGCGGCCCTGAAACCTTCGCGAGGGTCGACGCCTCCCCTTCTCGCGCGCTCACGCCTAGCGGATGCCAGAGCCGCGCACGGAGCGCTGGAACGCCCGTCGCAGCGAAGGCAACGCTACCACCCGCAACGAAACCCACGGCCAGCCAGCGCACGATCCGGAGTGTCGAGACCCGACGGGGCTGCCGCGTCACGTAACGCCCATAGGCGGCCTGGATCGCGCCGGGCTCGGGCTCGTCTCGCCGCAGCAGGTTCCAGATCGATTCAGGCAGCGGCGGCTGCTCGTCCTCGGAAGAGCTCATCGGCTCATGCCTCCTCCAGCACGAGGACTGGGTCGAGCTCGAGCAGCCGGCGGAGCTGCTTCCTGCCATCGCGCAGGCGCGAGCGCACCGTGTTCTCGCTGGTCGCGACGATCCCGGAAATCTCCGAAACGGTGAACCCTTCGAGATCGTGCAGCACGACGACCGCGCGGTACTTGTCGCTCATGCGTCCGAGCAGCGTGCGCAGGCGCTCCGTGCGGGCGCGCTCGTCGAGAAGCTCGGGCGGGAGCTCGCGATCGCTCGGAAATACGTCTTCGACCCCGACGCTGAAGCGCTGCTGATAGCGGCGCCACCAGCGCCGGTGATTCGAGAGCACGCGGTAGCACAGCGTGTAGATCCAGGTTCCGAGCTCGCTTCGGCCTTCGAAGCGCGGTAGCGAACGCCACGCCTCGGTCGCCGCCGCTTGCACGAGATCTTCGAAATCGGGAGCGTTCGGTGGGACCAAATTGCGCATTCGGCGGTAAACGAGCTCGAACAGCTCACGCTCATGGATGGGGTTCACGCTCGGCTTCCCTTTAGTGTCCTCACCCGTGCGACCCGAGCGGTGGCCGCAAGCCGCTCTGGTCGACGCCGCGGTTGTGCCATACGCTCCGAGGCGCTGGAATGCGCAATCGAGAGGCCCACCGGCCCACTTGGCCGGTTATTTTGGCACTGGTTGGGGTGGCGCGCACGGCCGTGGCGCAGGACGACACCGTTCGCGTCACCTGCGACGCCCTCACGCCGGAGGATGCCGCCCAGGTCGAAGCACGCACCCGCGCGACCCTCCTCCTCAGCGATGACACGCACCTCAGCGTACGGATCGACTGCGCCGCGGACAAGGCAACCGTACGAGTTGCCACCGGCGAACGGACCGAATCGACCGTTCTCACGTTGAGCGGAGAGAACGCGCGCGATGCGCTCGTGGCGGCGGTCGAACGCACCCTCGAGGCACTCGAGCGCCCGGGCGAGTCAGGCGCCGGCACGGCTCCGCCTTCCGGCACCAAGCCGGCGCGAGCGGGTGCAGCCGTCGTACCGCCGCCGAAATCCGAAACCGCTTCCGCGACCGCACCCGCAACCACAACCGTTTCACCCGCGCCCGAGCGCGACGCCCGCGCGTGGCAAGTCGGAGCAGGCGTCCTCGGAGAGCTCTGGGGCGGTGACTTGGGCCTCGGGGCACGTCTCGCAGCGGAGCGACGCGTCGCACCGTTGTCCGTGGGCATGACGCTCGGCTGGCTGCGCGCGCTCGGTGGAGACGAA
>DATMCL010000148.1:0-9741 GCA_035558375.1 Polyangiaceae bacterium | reverse complement strand
TAATCCTGCTTGACGACGGCGAAGGGCGGCCCCATGACGTAGGTTGGCTCCAATGGCGCTCTCGCTCGTCCCCGATGCGTTCGAACGGCGTCCCCCGTCGCACCCGCTCGCCCGAGCGCGCGACCAGGCGCTGGCACTCGCCCCCGAGGACGGCCACCGCTCGCTGCATTTCCCGGACGTGTGCATCTATCGGTTCTCGAATCCGAGCTGCTTCTCCAAGGCGGCGACCTTCGGCGTGACGCTCGGGGCCGTGCTCGAGGGCGAGAAGCGCGTGCAGTGCGCGGGGCACGATTTGACGGTCGATCCGTGCCATCTGCTCGTCGTGACGCGCGAGAGCGAGATCGACCTGGCCATCACGCGCGCGACGCCCGAAGCGCCGTACCTCGGGCTGCACGTGTGCTTCGGGCCCGATCGCGTCGCGCGCGCCCTCCTCGCTTTGGCGGAGGCGGGCGGCGTCCCCACGGGCGAGGCGCCGGCGGCGTTCCTGTTACCCCCTCATGAACGCATCGTGAACGCGCTCGAGCGGCTCGTGACGGCGCTCTGCGATCCCGTCGACGCGAAGGTGCTCGCCCCCCTCACGATCGACGAGCTGCTTTTCTTGCTGCTTCGGACCGACGCCGCCGCGACGATCCGCGCCGGCGTGGGCAAACCCGCCGACGCCGAGCGCATCCTGCAGACGATGCAATTCATCCGCGCCCATTTCGCCCAAAAGCTCAGCGTCGAGCGGCTCGCGAAGCATGCGGGCATGAGCCCGTCCCACTTCGCCCATCGCTTTCGCGCCGTCGCACGCGTGAGCCCGATGCGCTACCTGCGCGGCGTGCGGCTCGATCGAGCCCGCTCGCTCCTTGCCGAAGGCAGCGCGCGCGTGGCGGAAGCAGCCGTCGAGGTGGGCTTCGAAAGCCCGGCGCACTTCACGCGCGAGTTCAAGCGCCGCTTCGGCGTCGCGCCATCAAGGTCCCTCGAGCTCGTAGCACCCGGCGCGCGGCTCTAGACTAACCTGCGCCGCGCAACTCGGGAGCGGCTTCCGCGCGCACCTTGCCGTCGAGGACACACGCGACGCTCACGTCACCCATCAGGTTGATGACGGTGCGGCAGCGATCGAGAAACCAATCCACGGTCAGAAGCAGCGCGATGTACTCGGTCGGCAGGCGGACGGCCGTAAAAACCAGCGTCATCGTCACGAGCCCGGCTTCGGGGATCCCGGCCGCGCCGACCGACGCCACCATGCTCGTGAGCACGATCAGCATCTGCTCGCCGAGGCTCAGGTGGTGGCCCAACATCTGGGCCACGAAGAGCGCGCTCATGGCCTCGTACAGTGCCGTTCCGTCGTTGTTGAAGTTCGAGCCGACGAGCGCGCCGAGGCTCGCGGAGCCCTCGCGCAGGCCGAGGATCTTGAGGCGCTCGTACGTCACGGGCATCGTCGCCGTGGAGCTCGCCGTCGAGAACGCCATCACGATCGCGTCGCGCAGGCCGCGCAGCACCTGAACCGGACGGAGCCAGCTCTGGAGGCGGATCCGCGCGAGGTAGTACGCGAGCTGAATCGCGAGCGCGAGCAGCACCGCGAGCACGAAAGCCCCGAGCGCCTTGAATGGCGCGAAACCCGCATGCCCGATGATGGTCGCCACCTTGCCGAACACCGCGAGCGGCACGAGCGCGATGGTCCAGTGCAGGATGCGCAGCACGATATCGAACGCGACGCCCACGGCGTTTTCGAGGAGCTTGCGGCGCTCACCTTCGGCGTAGCGTGCGGCGACGCCGACGGCGAGCGCGATGAGGACGACGCCGATCACCTTATTTTCGACGAGCGGCCTCAAGAAGCTGTCGGGAACGTTGTCGATCAGCAGCGTCACGAAATCGCCGTGCGGAGCGCGAGACGCCTCGCCGGGCGGCTTCAGGTTCGCGTGCGTGCCGGGTTGGACCAAGTTGGCGACGCCAAGGCCCACCACGATCGCGACGAGCGTGTTCGTGACGAGCAACGTCGCGAGCCGTCGCCCCGCCTTCCCTGCCACCTCGGCCGTCATGAGCGCGTTCACGACGGCGAGCAGAACGATGACTGGCGCGAGCGCGCCGAGGACGCGCAGAACGAGCTTCGCGGGCACGTCGAAGCCCTGGGTCGAAGGCCCCAACACGACGCCCGCCGCAACGCCGAGCACGAGGCCGGCGAGGATGCGAGCGTAGAGCGGCAAGCGCGACCACGCACGGAGGGGGCCGCCGCCAACCGAGTTCGTCGCCACCATCCCCCGCTTGATACAACGAACCGCGCGTGGACGGCGACCGCCGCCGCCGCCCACGCGGATTTGTCGTTAGAGCGCGCCGAGACCCGCTCTAAAGGCTCGGCCTTGCGTTCTTTGCGAGCTCGAGCGCCATCTCGGGGAACCACACCCCTGCGGCGGGATCCATCATCATCCGCACCGGATCGGGCGAGCCGGCGGGGGACCAGCGATTGCACTGCCCATCGGACTCGCCCGGCACCTTGAGCCAGAGGTACGCCACGGTCCGCGTCCTCTTCGCGCGCGCCGCTGCCAAGCTCGGCGCCCGCACCCGCGCGGAGGTCGTCGCCCGGGTTCGTTCGTCCGCCTAGCCGCGCGCGCCGCGCGGCTTACCCCGCGCGGCATCGACTCAAGGTGCGTGACGGGCCGGGCGAGCCGAGGCGAGCGAGCGTGGCTGCTCCGCCGCCTCGTCCGGCGCTTCGCGCCACAGCTCGAGGGCCTCCATGGCGAGGCGCGTGAACAGGGGACCGAGCACGATGCCGAATCCGCCGAAAGCCACGACTCCGCCGAGCATCGAGACGAAGGTCACGATGGTCGGCATCTCGAGCTCGCCGAAGCGGGAGAGCCACGGCCTCACGAAGTTGTCCACGACCGAGGTCAGACACCCGATCGCGCCGAGCACCACGCCCGCTGCAATCCGGTCCGTGGCGAGCAACGCAACCGTCACGGGAACCCAGACCAGCGTGGTGCCGATCGACGGAATGAGCGCTGCGGCCGTCGTCAGGAAGCCGAGCAGCAGCGGTGAGGGAGCACCGACGACCGCGTAGCCGATGGTCGCGACCACGCCCTGCAGGAGCGCCGTGCCACCGATGCCGATCAAGAGGCCGCGTCCCGTCTCCTCGAAGGCGCTGCCCAGACGACCGAACGCTTTCGGCGAAAGCAGCGAGTGACGTTCGAGCCAAGCGTAGGCGCGCGGGCCGTTCAGCAAGCAGGCGTACAGCGCCGCCACGTAGACGACGAGCGCAACCGCGAGCGCGCTGAGCGCGCCGAACGCAGCTTTGAGCACTGCCGCCGCCTCTTTGGCGTGCGCGCGCAAAAAGTCGAGGACGCGCGCCGGGCTCAGGTGGGCGAGCGAGAGCCCGGCACCGCTCGGCAAGAAGGTCTTCACGACGTCAGCCATCTGCTTCGAGTCACGGAGCTTCGACTGCGCATCGAACGCTGCCGCCGTCAGCGAGACGCCGAGCACCAGCAGCGGGACGAGGATCAACGCCACGACCAGCACGGTAACGGCTGCAGCAGCCCGCTTCGTCCCGTGGAGCATTTTCCCCAAGCGTCGCTCGAACGGTCGCAACAAGAGGGCCGTCCAGATCGCGAACACGACGGGGGCCCAAAGCGGCACGAGGGCCCACACCGCCGCGACGACGAGCGCTGCGGCGACGTACCGGAGCGGCACGAGCGGCTGATTCTTCACGTGCTGAACCTGTGCAGATCTCGTGCCCAAGCGGCGCCGCTTCGGCATGCGCCTTGCTTAGTGATCGGCAGAACCCCCAACCAAGGGTGATAAGCAATGAACTGGGATCAGATTGTCGGAAATTGGCGCGAGACGAAGGGTAAGTTGCGGGCCAAGTGGGCCAAGCTGACGGACGACGACCTCGAAGCAGTCGGCGGTCGTAAGGACGTGCTGATCGGCCGCTTGCAGCAGCGCTACGGGCACAAGAAGGAAGAAGCCGAGCGCGAGGTCGACTCGTTCTTGCAGGGCATCTAGCGCGCCATCCTGCCTCGCGCGTGACAACGAGTAGCGGCGTCGAGGCACCGATCGGTGCAGTGCTTGCAGGGCAACCCGGACATGAATCATGTCGCAATACGATTCGTGTCCGGGTCTTGCCTTCTCGCTTCGCTTGCGACGAGCCACGCTGCCCGCGCGGAGGCCTGTTGTGAGGCCGGCCCCCCTCGAGCCGGCGACCTCACTCCTTGAGCTTCTGCTCGGCTTCGTCCGACTTCTGCTCGATCTTGTCGCCGGCTTTCTTGGCGCCCTCTTTCGTATCCTCGGCCGCCTGGTCGACGGATTTGCCGGCGCGCTCAGCCGGTCCCTCGGCGGGCTGATCAGGATGGCAGCCGCCAGCGAGCGCGAGGGCGGCCAACAACAAGCCGGCGCTCGTGCGGGGCATTTGGGAGGTCCGTTTCGCGTCGCTGAGGCACATTGGTCGGCTCCCGAGCATCAGCGCCCCACCAGCTTCAGGAGCACGAAGATCAGGACTGCGCCGCCGATACCGCCACCGAACAGCAGGTAAAGCAGCGACCAACCAGCGGCAAGAACGGGAATGGTTGAAGAGAGTGCGACGAGCATGATGGTTTTCTCCTAGTGCCCAAGAACCTAAGCAAACCCCTTGCCAACACCCCGCCCCTTCCGGCCGAAGCCGGCGAGGTCGGGCGCCCGCCGCTGTGGCACACGCTCGGGCTCGTCGCGCTGCTCCTCGCGGTCGCAGCGGTTGGTACGCTGAGCACTTTGGGCGAAGCGCCTCCGAGGGGCACTGCGTCGCGCATCGTCGGGGGATATTTGCCGCTGGTGGTCGTAAATGGACTGCTCGCGGTGTACGTCGCGCGGGTCGGAAGGGGCCGAAACGCGCTGCGCGAGCTCGTGGGGCGTCGCTGGGCCACCGCCGGGCGCGCTCTCGTCGATGCAGCGCTCGCGTTGCTCGCTGTGGCGTTCATCGTCCTCACCGAGTACACGTGGGCGGCTGCGTTTGGCGCACCGAACCGAGCTTGGTCGGATGCGCTGCTCCCGACGACGACGCTCGAGCGTGCTGCGTGGGTCGTCGTCGCCGTGACCGTCGGTACGAGCGAGGAGCTCGTGTATCGCGGCTACCTGCAGCACGAGCTCGGCCTGCTGGCGCGAAGCAGCGCTTTCGGGTTAGTCGCTCAAGCGCTGCTCTTCGCGCTCGCGCATGGCCAACAAGGCGCGGGCGCCGTGGCACGCACGTTCGTCTACGGCCTTGGCTTCGGCGTGCTCGCCCGCGCGCGGAGCAGCCTCTTGCCTGGCATGATCGCGCATGTTGGGCTCGATCTGAGCGCTGGCTTCGTTCACCGCTAGCCTCCGCGGCCCGGAATCGGGCCCCCGGCCGCCGGACGTGACCGTCCGGCCAGCCCGAAGTATAGACCGCGCCCCCCGTGAACGACCGCGCCGAGGAGCCGAGCCGCCTCATTCAGAACCTCGCCGGGCGTGCGATCGCGCTCGAGCTCGGCTCACTCGATCTCTGCTTCGTCGCGGCGCTCCGGCTCCGCTCGCGGACGAGCGAAACGACGTCGTTCTCGGAACAGGAGCTCGTCGACGCGTACCGCGACGTGTGCACGCTAACCCAGCCGGAAGCGAGCGGTGTCACACGGCGCGCGACGGCTGCCATCCAGCGCTTGCGTGACCAGCGGCTGCTCTCGCGCGTGGACGGGGCCGGGGTCGTGCGGAGCGGCGCCTATGCGCTGACCCGCCTCGCAACCTCGATCGTGGACTTTTACCTCGAGGAAGAGGCGCTCACGGGCGAGAGCCTGACGCTGCTGCTGCGCACGCTCCACGCGAGCCTGGTCGAGCTGCGGGCCCAGGCCCGCGACTCGACCACACCGAGAGAATGCAGCGACCGCGTGGTCGGGCCACTCCGCGTCACGATCCGTGACTTGGTGGACGGCATCGAGCGGCGCCAGCGCGGGCTCGATCTCCAGCAAGAGCGTTTTCAGCAAGAGATCAGCAAGCTTTTGTCGGCGGATTGGTTCGACGCCGTCGCCCGCTGCCAAGACCTACTCGAGACGACGACCACGACGCTGCGCGAGCTCAACGCCGTGCTCCTGCGCGATGCGCACACGCTCGTCACCTTGCTCGAGGACATTCGCGAGCTCGCCGAAGAGCGCGGCGCTCCTGATGCCAACGAAGCCTGCCGCCGGCTTTCCGAGCAGCTCGAGCGCATCGCCGCCTGGGGCCTTTCGCGGCAGCACACCTGGTCGGAGTATTATCAATACGTCCACCGCTTCCTGCGCGATGTCGTACGGCTCGATCCGACCCGCGCCCTCACCGAGCGGCTGCGTGCCGAGCTCGGCGGGAAGGCGGGGCGCTCGTACTCGCTCGTGGTCGCGACGCAGCCGCCGCTCGTCGTTCCCCGCGAGGTCACGGCCCCGCGCGAGCGGCCGCCGCTCGAACGCCCCCGGACCGAACGCGAGAAACCGCTCCAGGAAGCCGTTCCGGACGATCGGGACCAAGCGCTCGCCGCGACGGTCCAGGCCGTGCTCGCGGGAGGAGCGCGCACGCTGTCCTCGGTGACGGAAGCCGTCGTGAGCCCCCTGCCGGAAGGGGAGCGCTTCTCGACGGCAGGCCGCGTCGCGGAGGTCGCCGCGCGGCTCGCCAAAGCCGAAAGCGCCCGCGAGCGGCCGTGGACCCGCGCGGACGAAGGCATCTGGATCGAGGAGTGGTCGCTCACGCCGAGCGCAAACGAAAAATGACCGCCAGCAAGTTCGTGACCCTGGGCGACGCCGTGCTCGACGAGCAATTTCCGCCCGTCGACTTGGCGCTCCGCCGCGGCCGGCACGTCGATCGCGACGACGCGGAGTGGTTCGGCTTTCTGCGCGATGCGGCGGACGTCCTCGAGCCGTTCTACCGCCGCTACGGCGCCGAGCTCGTGTACCGCGCCGACGGCTACTACTACCTCCTGCCGAGCGGCGACAAGCTCACGAAGCGCCAGCTCGGCATCGCCGAGATGCTCGTGGGACAGGCACTCACGCTGCTCTATCTCGACCCCGCGAACGTCGAGCAGGGCGGCCGAGTCACCCGCGAGCAGGTGCTCGCTCACCTCGCGACGGTGATGGGGACCGACGCGCTCATTGTCGCGCTGAACCCCAAGCGGCGGAAGTACGACGAGCGCGTCGCCCAGGAGACCGTACGCGCGCGCGTCGCGGATGCCCTCCGGCGGCTCGCAGCGCTCGGCTTCGTGGAGGCGGTCGCTGCCGAGGAATTCAAGCTTCGTCCGGCCTTGATGCGCTTCGCGGAGCCGGTGCGTGCCTCCGCCGACTCGACCGACGCGCTGTCGCGGCTCGTCGCGAGCGGCGAGGTGGCGTTTGCCCCCGTGGAGCCCGAGACGGAGGTCGGCGGCGGCCCGGAAGGCGAAGAAGCCGGCGACGGCTCTGGCTCGGCTGAAGGCAGCGACGAGCCCGAGCCCACGAGCGCCGACCCGCTGGCAGCGCTCGATGTCTCCGAGTTCGAGGACTTCGGCTTCGAGGACGTCGAGGCCAGCACGGAGCTCAAGGAAAGCGACGAAGCGGGGGTTCTTGAATGAGCCGGGCGCGAGCCACCGCGCTCGCCCTGGTGAATTGGAAGGGTGTGTTCTTCGAGCGCTACCTGCTCGACCCCCACGTGACGGCGCTCGAGGGCGCGAACGGCGCCGGCAAGACGACCGTGATGATCGCGGCGTACCTCGTGCTCTTGCCGGATCTCACGCGCCTCCGCTTCACGAACCTCGGTGAGACGGCCGCCACGGGCGGCGATCGCGGCATTTACGGGCGGCTCGGCGTGCTCGGGCGTCCCTCGTACGCGGCGCTCGAGCTCGAGCTCGGGGGCGAGCGAGTCATCCTCGCCGTGCACCTCGAACGCAAGGCGGAGCCGAGCGTGCAGGCGACGACGTTCATGGTGCACGGGCTGCCTGAAGCGCACGGCCTCTCAAGCCTTTTCTTGCTGTCCGACGGCGAGACCGACGGCATACCGGAGCTCGCCGAGCTCAAGACGACAGCGAGCGAGCTCGGCGCGCGCGTCGAGGTCTTCGACTCCCTTCGCGAGTATTTCGGGGCGCTCTTCGAGCGCGGCATCGTTCCGCTCAGGCTCGCGAACGACGACGATCGCGCCAAATTCAACGAGATGCTCCGCACGAGCATGACGGGCGGAATCTCGCGCGCCCTCACGAGCGAGCTTCGCACCTTCCTGCTCAAGGAAGAGTCGGGCCTCTCGGACACGCTCTCGCGCATGCGCGCGAACCTCGACACCTGCCGCCGAACCCGCGCCGAGGTGCAGGAGGCGCGCTCGCTCGAACGCGAGATCACCGGCGTGTACGAAGCCGGCGCGAGCATGTTCGACACGGCGCTCGCTGCGCTCGAAGCCGAGCTACGCGAGGCGAAGCGCCGCCGCGACGCGGAGCGCACCCTCGAGCACGAAGCGCGGCTCGGGCTCGCCCAGGCGGAAGCGACGCTCGCGGACGGCGCCGCCCGCGAGGAGGTAGCCCGCAAGCGACTCGGCGAGAGCCGCGCGCGGCTCGACGCAGCGAAAGAGCGGCGGGAGTCCCTGCGCCGCGCCTCCGAGCTCTCGCGTCGCGCCGTGGAGCTCCGCCGTGAGCTCGAGCCGGCGGAGCAAGCGAGCGCCGAAGCACGCGCCGAGCTCGACCAGCGCCAGCGAGCACGCGAGGCGGCGAAGGAAGACCGAGCCCGCGCGCGCGATGCGTACGATCGCGCCGCACGCGGCCTCGCCAACCTGCAAAACGGGATCGAAGAGCTGCATCGCCGCGCCCACGCCTTCCGCCGCGGCCGCCGGACGCTCGACGAAGCACGCCTCCTGCTCGAGATGCCGGAGCTCGACGACGCCGGCCTCGAAGCGGCGCGCGTTCGTGCGGAGCGCGAGCTCGAACGCATCGACGCCGAACGCGTGCGACGCGAGCGGGAGCTTGCCGGAGGGAAGCAGCGCCGTCACGACTTCGCCCGCGCCGAAAGCGCGCTCCGCACGCTCCTCGGTGGCGAGCCGAGCAGCGAGCCGCACGCTCAGGGTCGCAAGGAGCTCGCACGACTGGCCGAGCTCGCACCACGTGCCCTCGAGCTCGCGTCCGTCGCGACTCGACTGGAGCGGGCGCGCGAGGAGCGAGCACGACGCCAGACGGCCCGCGCGCGCGTCGCGAAGCTCGAGCTCGAGCCGCCGCCGGGCGAGGCCGTGCGAACGGTCGAGGCCCTCGTCCTCGAGCAGAGCCGCGAGCTTTACGCTGCAGAGGAGCGCTTTCGCGAGCTCACGGCGGCACGCCGCGGTGCCGAAGAAGACGGCACGCGGCTCGCGACACGGCTCGCCGAAGCGCGCGCCCAGGCCGAACGGCGCAAGCGCACGCAGGCATGCCTCACGCGGCTCACGACGCATCTCGACGGCGAGCTTTCGTCCGCCGACGCCGTCCGCACGGCCAAGGCCGAACTCGACCGCCAGCGCGAAGCCTTCCGCGCCCAGCTCTTCTCGCTCGGCGCTCGGCGCGAGGCGGCGCTCGCCGAGGCCATGCGGCTCGACCACGAGGCAGGAGGGTTCGCCGCGCCGCTCGTCGAGCTCTGCGAGGAGCTCGGCGGCGAGTTCTTGGCGGCACGCTTCGAGGAGCTCGACGTGGAACGCGCCGCGCGTGTCGAAGCGGGGCTCGGCGAGCTCGCGGCGGCGATCGTCGTCCCCGACGTGCCGGCCGCGCTCGTGCAGCTCGAGCAGAGCGGCGCGCCGTTCAGCGACGTGCACCTCGTGCGCGCCGGCGAGGCCGTCGCCGCGGAAGAC
>DATMCL010000147.1:0-16445 GCA_035558375.1 Polyangiaceae bacterium | reverse complement strand
TTGGTCCACTCGAACGCCGGCGACACGTCGGGTCCAGGTGGCGCAGGCATGGCGTTCGGCGGGCGTGCCGGCGCTTCAGGTGGTGGGGCCGGCGCGGGGTCTGGAAGTGGCGGGGCCCTCGCAGGTGCGGGCGGCATCGCGACGGCGGGCGGCGGCAACCCGAACGACGGCGGGATGCCCTCGCGCGGAGGTGCAGGGAGCGGTGGTCGCCGCGGAGGGGCTGGCGGCGCTTCCGGTCTTGCCGGCACTTCCGCGCTGGCGGGCTCGTCCGGCGCGAGCGGCTCCTCGGCAGGAGCTTCGGCCGCCGGCGCCGGCGGAGCGTGCGTCGAGAACCTGGGGTGCACGCTGACGGCTGCTCCGCTGACCGACGACATTCACCAAGACTGCGTCGATCGGATCAATCAGTTCCGAACGCAGTGTGCCTGTCTACCCCCGCTTGCGCGCTGGACCGAGGGCGAAGCCTGCGCCGATCAAATGTCCGAATACGACGCCATGCAGAACATGGCTCACGCCGGCTTCGAGGATAAGATCTGCGGTAGCAATCAAGGTGGCCAGAACGAGTGCCCCGGCTATTCGTCGAACTCGCAGGTCATCTCCCTCTGCCTTCAGCAGATGTGGAGCGAAGGTCCCGGCCCGGAAGACCCGTGCGACGGCCAATGCTTTCAGGACCACGGGCACTTCATCAACATGACGAGCACCTCGACGACCAAGGTCGCGTGCGGCTTCTACACGACGTCGTCGGGCAAGGTGTGGGCGGCGCAGAATTTCTCGCGCTGAGCGCGTTCGGTCGAAGCTTGGTAGCCTCCCGGCGCCGTGAGCCAAGTCGAAGTCTTGTACGAAGGGCGCGCCCTCTTGGGGGAAGGCGTGAGCTGGGACGCGAGCGAGGGCGTTCTTCTTTGGGTCGACATCGAAGCGGGCCACGTCTTTCGGCTGAAGCCCGGGACCGAGCCCGAGCGGATCGTGCTCGGCCAAAAAGTGGGTGCGGTGGTCCCTCGTCGAGCAGGGGGCCTGGTGCTCGCGGTGAAGGAGGGTTTCGCGCTCATGGATCGTTGGGGGGGGCCCTTGCGCGTGGTCGCTTCGCCCGAACCGGACAAGCCAGAGAATCGCATGAACGACGGCAAGTGCGACAGCAACGGCCGGTTCTTCGCGGGCTCAATCAGTCCGGAGCCGAAGGCCGCCGGGTTCTACCGCTTCGATCCCGATGGCTCGGTGCAGAGAGTCCTCGGCGACATCACCATCTCGAACGGGCTCGGCTTTAGCCCTGACAACCGCACGCTCTACTACATCGACTCGCCGACGTACCGCGTCGACGCTTTCGACTACGACGCGGAGACCGGCTCGATCGCTCGGCGGCGGACGCTCATCGAGGTGCCGCGTGAGCACGGAGAGCCCGACGGCATGACGCTCGACGAGGCGGGGTGTCTCTGGGTCGCGCACTGGGGCGGCCATGCCGTCCGCCGCTACACGCCTCGCGGTGTGCTCGACCGGACCCTCGAGGTGCCCGCTTCGCAGGTGAGCAATTGCGCGTTCGGCGGTCCCGACCTCTCCGAGCTTTACATCACCACCGCTTCGGCCTGGCTCGACGAGTCGCGCCGTCGCCAAGAACCCCACGCCGGCGACCTCTTCGTCGTGTCTCCCGGCGTCAAAGGCTTGCCCGCCTTTCCGTTCGGCGGCTGAAGCTCGTCCCCAGGCGGTGACCCCGGCGGCTGTGCCGGGCTCCGCCGATCTGGCACACCGGCACCCGAGGTCGGGCAAGGATGTCAGCCGGGGGGAGGCGCAGGGCGCACCGAGCCCACGGAATAAGCCGATTTTTGGCGCTGGCACGGGCCCTGCAGCAAACTTGTACCTGCATGCAGAAGCGCCGTCCCTGGGTCCGAGTCAGCTTGTCCTTCCTGGTGGCGGTCGCGCCCCTCGCCGTGAGCGCGGTGGCCCGTGCCGAAGCGTGCGGCGACCAGACCTGCCCGAAGAACTGGGAGTGCCGGAGCGAGACGGCGACCCCGGACATCGCGTGTGCGCCCGGCGCAGACTGTGCGCTGCCGGAGCCGAGCACGCTCGAGTATTGCGCTCCGCTCCCCTGCTCGAGCGACGCGGACTGCGCCTCCGACATGGTTTGCTACTCGGAGACGCACACCGAGTGCGATGACCCGCCGCCGTGCGCCAAGGGCGCGGACTGCGCCGCGCCGGCCGACGTTGCCTGCACGAGCGTAACGCAGAGCGCATGCGTGCCGCGCTACGTTCCGCCGTGCGGCACGGACAGCGACTGCGGTGTCGGGTTCACGTGTGAGGCGCAGCAAGACTGCTCGTGCGGAGGCTCTACAGGTAGCGCGGGCGGCCCCACGCCGAGTGGCGGCAGCGGCAGCAGTAGCGGTAGTGCAGGCTCCTCGGGCAGCGCCCCGGCTCCTGCCGATGCCGGTTCCGCGGATCCGGTGCCTCCGCAAGACGGCGGCGCCGCACCGCCCGACATGAAGATGGCTCCGGACGCCGGCACGCCGTCGACCGAGCCCCCGCCCGAATGCGTGTGCACGTCGAGCAAGACGAAGACGTGCAGGCTCGTCGAGGTCGGCTGCAACGCCGCCAGCGATTGCCCGGCGGGTTTCACGTGCGAGGACAATCCGTCAGGCAGCTGCTGGGCGAGCTCCGACGGCTCGAGCGGCTGCGACGTTCCCGACCCCGCGAAGATCTGCGCCCCTCCGTACACCGATCTCATCGGCGGTGTGGGCCGCGCCCAGGATTCAGGCGGCGAGCTCGGGGTTCCGACCGGCGCGCCGGAGCCTCCGAAGAGCGGCTCGGGAGACGGCAATTCGAGCACCGGTGGCGGCACCGCGGGCGGTGACGACCCGCACGCCGCGGACCCGTCGCAAGATCCGGAGGAGACGACGGTCGTCACCCACGGGGGTTGTGCGATCGCGAACGCGCCCGACGCGACGACCGCGAGCTACGGTCTCGTCGCTCTCGGCCTCGCGGGTCTGTTCGGCGCACGGCGCCGGCGCCGCTAGGGCGACGGCGCTAGAAGCCGAGCGAAGTCTTGCGCTCTTCGGCTCCCGGCAGCGGATCACCCTTCTGGTTGATCACCGGGAGTGCGGGTGCCTTGTCGGCGTTGGTCTTGATCCACGCCTTCTTGTCGTCGGGGAGCTGCGACTCGTCGAAGATGGCTTCGACGGGGCACTCGGGAACGCACGCGCCACAGTCGATGCACTCACCCGGATCGATGTAGAGCATGTCGCCGTCGCCGTGGAAGCAATCCACGGGGCAGACAGCGACGCAGTCGGTGAATCGGCAGCCCTTGCAGTTGTCCGTGACGACGAAAGTCATAGAGCGCCCTCAATACCGCCCCGGCGGAGGCGGATCAACCGGGTTTCGCGGCATTCAGCGGGGATGAGACATCCGTCAGGCGCCTCTGCCGGTTCGGACTCCGGACGGCCCTGTAATGTCGCAGTGCACCCAAGGGCCGTCGTACTAGGCTCCCCGCGCCTCATGTCCCGGCCGAAGAAGGGCGCCGCCAAGGTCGAGCTCGTTCCCGCGGGGATCCGCGTCGGGGACGAGACCGTGCCGCTCCTGGCCGGCACGGCGCATTATTGGCGCCTCGAGCCGGAGGCGTGGCGCCCGGCCCTCGACGGCATCAAGGCGCTCGGCCTCACACTCGTCGACACGTACGTGCCGTGGGGCGTTCATGAGCGCGGGACCGGCGACTTCGATTTCGGCAAGGTGGACCCGCGCCTCGACGTGGCGCGCTTCGTGCGCCTCGCGGGGGAAGTTGGGCTCTACGTGATCGCCCGTCCGGGGCCGCACATCAACGCCGAGCTCACCTATTTCGGCATCCCCGAGCGGGTGATCTGGACCAAGGAGTGCCAGGCCGTCTCGGCCGGCGGCAAGCCCGTCGCGCTGCCGGTGCCGCCGCTCGCGTTTCCGGTGCCGAGCTACGCGAGCGAGGCGTTCCACGCCGAAGCGCGCGTGTGGTTCGACGCCGTCGGTAAGGAGCTCGCGCCGCTCATCTGGCCGAACGGCCCGATCGTCCTTTTGCAGGTCGACAACGAGGGCGCGATGTACTTCCGCGACGGCGTGTACGACCAGGATTATCACGCCGACGCGATCGCGCTCTATCGCGCGTTCCTGAAGGACAAGTACGACCGGGTCGACGTCTTGCGCGAGGTCTTGAACGAGCCCGGCGCCACGTTCTTCAACGTCGAGCCACCGCGGCGCTTCGCGGCTTCGACGCCGGCCGATCTCGCGCGCCACCTCGATTGGGCGGAATTTCAGGAGGAGCTCCTGGCCGACGCGTTCACGCGCTATCGCGCGGCGATGGAGAGCGCGGGGCTCGGCGGCGTACCGACGTCGCACAATCTGCCGCTCAGCGAGTCCGCGACGCCGCTCGACCCCGCGCGCGTCGGACGCGCCGTCGAGCTCTTGGGCCTCGATTACTACCACGGCGCTTCGCCGCCGCAGCGCGCCGAGATCGCGCGTCGCACCTCGGAGCTCGCGGTCCGTTGCGCAGCGCGCGAGCAGCCGCCCTTCGCGTGCGAGCTCGGCGCCGGCTACCCGCCGTTCTTCGCGCCGCTCAGCGAGGGCGACAACCTGTTCACGGCGCTCGCTGCGCTCGCGTACGGCTTGCGCGGCTATAACCTCTACATGGCGGTCGAGCGCGACCGCTGGGTGAACGCGCCCATCGATCCGAAGGGACGCATCCGGCCGAGCGCCGAGGCCTGGCAAAAGCTCACGCGCGCGCTCGTACGGCTGCGCTTCGCCGAGCTCGAGCGGTACGCGCCGGTGCACGTGCTCGTGCCGCGCTCCCTCCGGCGCCTCGCGCGCGTGACGCACGCCTTCGGGCCGCTCAGCGCCGCGCTCTTCCAGGTGCTCGGAGCGAGCGCCGAGGACGCCTGCTTCGAGGACGAGCTCGGCCTCGGGGCGCCGCCCGCGATCCGCACCGACCGCTTCGTGCAAATGCTCGAGCAGGCGCTCGATGCCGCGGGCATCCCGTATGCGCTGTCGAGCGACGACGTCGCGCGCTACAGCTTCAAGCACGCGCGCTGGACGATCGTGGCCTGTCCGGGCGCGCTCGAGCCCGACCTCGTGGGGCGTATCGTGCGCGCGCGCGAGCGGGGACGCGCCGTCACGGTGGGCCCGCAAGCGCCGCTGCTCGACGCGAGCTTCCGTCCGCTCTCGGAGCCGCCCGTTCTGGCGGCCGATCCCGGGGACGCCGTGCCGGTGCTCCTACCGTTCGACGAAGCGGCGATCGTGCGCGCCGTCGTCGAGGCTCGCCAGCGCCTCGATCTGCCGAGCTTCCGCATCGAGCCGGAGGACGTGCGGCTTACGGTGCATGCCGACACGCGTGGTGTTCCGCGCGTGATGTTCGTGATCAACGCGACCGAGCACGAGATCCGCGCGACCGTCACGGCCGCCGGTGCGCGCGAGGGGCAAGACGTTCTCGACGGCGCGCTCTTCCGCGCTACGGTGGGCGTGTTCGAGGTCACGCTGCCGCCGCGCAACGTCCGCATGCTCGAGCTACGCCATTAAGGCGCCCGTCAGAAAGCGTTCATGCTGCTCGAGATCAATCCCTTTGGGCCGGAGCCCCGCAAGATCCGCCGCGCCGTCGATGCGCTCGAGGCCGGCGAGGTCATCGGTTACCCGACGGACACCGTGTACGGCCTCGGCTGCGACATGTTCAACAAGAAGGCGCTCAATCGCCTCTATCAAATCAAGGGCATGGATCGCGACCAGCGCCTCGCCTTCGTGTGTCGCGATTTGACCGAGGTTTCGCGCTACGCCGTGATGCACGATCGCGTCTTCAAGATCCTGCGCAAGTACTTGCCGGGACCCTACTGCTTCATCCTGGAAGCAACGCACGACGTGCCACGCGCGATTCAAGGCCACCGAAAGACGGTCGGCGTCCGCATCCCGAACCATCCCGTGGCGCACGCCCTCGTCGAGGGGCTCGGCCGCCCGATCGTTTCGAGCACGGCCGCGCGCCACGGCGAGCTCCCGCATCTCGATCCGCGCGAGCTCGATCTCGAGTTTCAGGGTCTCGCGATGGTGCTCGACTGCGGCCCGGGCGGGACGGATCCGACCACGGTCGTCGATCTCACGGGGCCGGCACCCGAGGTGATTCGCGCGGGCGCCGGGGATACGGCGCCCTTCGAGTGAGCGAGCACGGAGCCTAGGGCTCGTCCTCCGCCAACTGTCGCAGGTCGATCTCGAGCGTGCCGCCCAGAATGCGTGCGTAAGCGCGGCACGTCTCGATGGCTTCTTCGGTGCTCGGGAGCTCGAGCACGGCAAACCCGCCGATGAGCTCCTTCGACTCCAAAAACGGGCCGTCGGTCACGCGGAGGTCGTTGTTCCGGAACGTGAGGCGCTTGGCCTTGCTGCTGGGCGCGAGTGAATGGGTGCGGATGAGGACGCCCGCTTTCGTCATCTCGGTTTTGAGACGCGAGATCGCTGCTTTTTGCTGAGGGCTGCGCGCGCCGCTCTCGCTCGCTGAATCGGCCTTGTCGATGAGCAGGATCTGCAGCGGCGGGTTCGCGGGCGCCGGCATCACGCCGAGGTCCCAGGGCTCAGTGACCTTTCCGAGCTCGATCTCGCCGTCACCGAGGATCTTGCCGTAGCGCTCCGCCCAGCCGATCGCTTCCTCGCGCGTGCGCACTTTGAGCAGCAGCATCGAGGACGGAAGCTCGTGCTCACCCGTGTAGGGGCCGTGCTTGACGGTCGACTGGCCGCCACGAAACACCAAACGGGTTCGCGTCTTGCTCGCGCCGAGCCCGGCGCCATCGATGAGCTGCCCCGAGCGCGCATAGCCGCCGATGAAGGCACCCATCTCCTCGATGATCTGCATGGGCGGTGGCTTTCCGGCCTCGGTGTTCTGGTCGTGCTTGTGCATCAGCATGAAGCGCATGGTCGTCTCCCAACGGTAGGTGAACTTTCGGGCCGGCGAGAGCCGGCTCGTTCACGGACACGACGCGCGGGCCCGCGGGGAGTCGACCGGGCGGAGGATAATTTTGTAACCCCTCGAAAGGATTGCGAATAAATCATCCGCACGTGCCGTCGCAGGTGCCCGTCGAGCAGCAATTGAGGCCAGTGCCCGTGCAGCTTCCGCCGGCCTTGATGCAGCAGACCCCGGTTTGGCACATGCGCTCGGGACGGCCGCCGTCGAGCGTGCAGTCGGCGTCGTTCCGACAGCCGCACAGGTTGTCGATGCAGGTGCCCGAGCAGCAAGTTGCGTCGGACGAGCACGGCGCGCCGATCCCCCGCGGCCGGAACGCGGTCCGTTGCCTGCGCGCGGTCCACTTCCGGCGAGCGCTGCACCTGCGCTCCCGCCGGGCTCGCCGCCGTCACCATCCTCGCTACAAGCCGACTCGGATAGCGCAACGAGCAGAGACACCGCGACCCCTGTCCGGAGCCATCGCCGCTCGATCCCGTTCTTAGCCGCGCCACGCCTCTCCCCCCGGTTCGTTGCCTCACCCCCTCGGCGCATTCACGCCGCCTACCAGATGTTGCCGGCACCGGGGCTGTAGGAGCTCGCCACGACCGAAGTCGCGATGAGCGTGTCGCATTTCAGCGTCCCGGAAACCCGGGTCATGCCGGCATCGATCTCGATCAGCCCCGCGCTCACTTGTACCTGGCTGGCGTTCACGCTCACCTTAGCCGACGCGGTGATCGTGATGCCCGAGCTCTCGAGCACGATGCTGTTGCCGTTACTGTCCTCGATCCGAACGGAGCTCGCGCCGTCGGCCAGCGTGATGCGTTGCCCCGCGGGCGTTTCGAGCACCAAGCGCTCGTCGCCGTCGTGAGCGTCGAGCGTGATGGTCACTCCGTTGCGCGCGCGGAGGACCTTCACGAAATCCTCTCCCGAATGGTGATGGCCGTGTGGATGATGGTCGTGCATGGCCACACGAGCGTACCAAGCGACTCGAGAGCCACCGGTCCGAAGGACCGCGACTCATCAAATACCTGGCGCGCCTCGACCCGTCAGTACGGCGCGAGCAGATCGCTGCCCTTCACGGCATGCGCGGACGCCGGGGCCCCGCCCGGTTTGGCGGGACGACGTGAGCGGCCGCGATCGGACTTGGCGGGTGAAGGAGCGGGGGCGGGCGCGGCGGCCGGTGTTGCCTCCGCGAGCGCGCGAGCCGAGGCAGGCTCGGGCGGCAACGGCGCGGGAGCCGGAGGCGGAAGCGTGCTCGGCACGGCGGCGACGGGCGAGGCGACCTTCGTCTCCTTCGTGGCGTCGGAGCGGGAGTAGGCGAGAGCAAAGCCGAGCACCGCGAGCGACGCGAGCCCGACCGGAAGCAGAAATCGGCGCTGCCTGCTCTGAGTCGCACCCGTGACGACCGGGCCCACGCTGGTCGGCGCCTCGCCAACCCGGCGTAGCTCGGTCGAGGAGGCGTGGTTGACTCCGGGCAACGTCGTGGCCACGTCCGAAATCGAGGCCATCGACGCTCGCCCTTGCCGGGATCCGGAGTCGCTCCGACGCACCACCCACTTCGTCTCGACCGAGACGCCGGACGCGTCTTCGAAGATGCCCTGCTTGAGGAGCCAGCGCGCGAGCGCCTCGCCGAGCTCCTGCATCGACTGGTGCCGCTGCTGGCGATCCTTCGCCATGCCCGTCTCGATGATCTGCGAAAGCTCGGCATCCGCCGCGAGCAGCGACTTCAGCGGGGCGGCAGGCGTCGCAATGATGGCGGCCAGAAGCGCGTTGTTGTTCGCGCCCGTGAACGGAGCCTGCCCGCTCATCAGCTCGTAGAGGACGACGCAGAAGGCCCAGACGTCCGCCCGCCGATCGATGTCTCCGTCCCCGCGCGCCTGCTCGGGTGACATGTAGTCGGGAGAGCCGACGATCGCGCCGCGCTGGGTGAGCTTGGAGTTGGCCTCCTGAACCCCGAAGGTCGCGACCTCGGTGTCGCCGGTTTCGCGCGCACCGAGCTTCGCGATGCCGAAGTCGAGCAACTTCGGCTGCACTCCGGTGTCGTCCCGGAGCAGGAATACGTTGTCGGGCTTGATGTCGCGATGAACGATGCCCTTGGCATGCGCGACGCGGAGGGCGTCGGCGATGGGGAGCAGGATCTGGACGGCTTCGGTCGCGCTCAGGCGCCGCTGCTGCGCCAAGTACGTGCCCAGGCTCTGGCCCTCGAGCAGCTCCATGACGATGAACGGGTCGCCCTCGGCCGTTTGCCCCACGTCGAACACACGGACGATGTGCGGGTGCCCGAGCTTCGCAGCGGCCCGGGCCTCCTGGAGCAGCCGCGGTCCAAGCTCGAGGTGCTCGGAACCCGAGCGGATGACCTTGATGGCGACCGCCGTATCGAGCTGCTCGTGGTGGGCCTCCCAGACCGACCCCATGCCGCCCTCGCCGAGCTTACGCTCCAGACGGTACTTGCCCCCAATCATCACCCCCGGCGCATATTTCGCGGGAGGAGGGGACGACGCCATCCTCTACTCCTAGCACTGCCGTGGCCAGGCTCCTTCCTACGCGCGAATTTACGGGATTTTGGCGGTGCGGATCAGTCCGCGCACGGCAGCACGCGCGCGACCTCTACCATGCTCGATGCCGAGCTGACGGACGCGAAGGCGACGCTGCCGTCGGGGAACGGTTTCCACGACTGCCAGGGGTGGTCGGGGACGGCGATGGTGAACTGGTCGCCGACCGCTTCGCCCGTCGTCGAATCGTAGACCTGCGCGGCAAGTCCCGAGCCCGAGCCCCACGTGAGGAGCATGTGGCTCGGTCCGTAGGCGACGAGGTGCGGGTATTTGGTGTCGCCCGCGGTGGTGACCGTCTTGTCGGAGGCGCCGGTCGTGAAGTGCTCGAGCTTGATCACGCCGCCCTGGCTCCAGACCGTCCAGTAGCCGGTGTCGCCGGCGTTCACGATGTCGCCGCCGAAGAGCGTGCCGTCGCAGTCGCCGGCGACGATGGTGCGGTACGGGTTCGGCTGCGCGATACGACAGTCGTTGTCGGTGGCGCACGTCATCACGAAGTGACTCGTGCGTGGGTCCCAGACGATGCGCGTCGTCCAGCTGTGGCTGCAGCCGAGGCCGAAGCTGTCGTGGCCTTTGACGAGTGCGCCGTCGGGTCCGACGACCTGCATGCGATCGCCTTCGTGGATGTCGACCTTGCCGGCGCCGTTCACGCACTGATCGTTGGTGACCGTGATGGCGTCGCAGAAGTAGGCGGCGTAGTTCGTCCCGTCGTACGCGAGGCGGCCGTGGTGCTGGTACCACCACACGAACATGTTCTGCCCGCCACCCGACTCGTAGGGCGGCGTCGCTTCACTCGAGGACGTGAGCTTCGTCGTCCATTGCACTTGCCCCGCGCAGTCGTAGCGAAGCATGACCGTGTCGTAGCAGCCGGGGCGATCGTTCGGCAGGATGCACAGGTTGTTCACGTCGCCGCAGTGCTGCTCTTCGGCGCCCTCGGCGTCCTTCGTGAGCACCACGACGCCGCCGTCCGCATCCGCCGCCAGGTCCTGAAAATCGTGCCCTTCGAGTGAGAAGGGCGTGCCCGTGAGCGCGTCGTCGCAATCGAGCTCGCCGATGTGCACCTCGGTCGCCGTGCTGCTGCCGTAGCGCGAGTAGCCCGTGACCCACGCGAGGCGCGAGCCGCCACCCGGCTTGGCCGCGATCGCGAGCGGAATCGCCGCGGTTTCGTCCGTCGAGTAGCTCAGTGCCGCGCCGAGATCGACCGCGGTGACGCGTACCTGTGGGGTCGCGCACGAGCCCGCGGGCTCACTCGTGCAGCTGCCGGCACAGGCGCCCACGGCGCCGCCCGCGCTCATCGTGCCACCGGAGCCGGACATCGCGCCCGCGCCCCCCGTGCCTGATATGGCGCCGGCGCCGCCGGAGCTCATGGCGCCTGCCGTTCCAGCGCGACCGCCGCCCGATTGCGCGCCCGCCGAGCCGCCCATCCCCGCCGTCGCGCCCGTGCTTCCGCTGGCGCCACCTGCGCCCTTGCCGGAGGTACCGCTCGCACCGCCGGATCCCCCCTGCACGCTGCCTGCGGCTCCGCCGGCGCTCATCGGAGTGCCACCGCCACCACCGGTTTTAGCACCCGACCCTCCCGTTCCGCCGACGCCCGGACCTTCGGTCTTGCTCGAGCAAGCGAGCGCGGAGAGCGACCAGACGACGAGCCACGAGGGCGAGCGCAAGCCCATGCCACAGAGTGGCGCGAGGTGGCCCGGGACGCTCAACAATCGGCGCCGCTCCCGCTGACCCGCACGAAAATGGCTCGAAATGCGCCCAGATACGCCGCGGCGCTGCGCGCGCGCCGTGAAATGGGCGGGGCTGCTCAGCGCCACGCGTACGGGGGCGGTGCCGTCACGTCGGCGCCGCCACAGTTGTCGTTCACGCCGCTGTCGACGAAGCCGCAATAGGTGCCCGTCGACTTGTTCAGGTTGGCGCCGCGGTACTCGAGGTCACCGAGCAGCGTGGCGCCGCTGAGCGATTGCGGCGACTCGAACGTGCCGGCCGCGTAGGGCCAGGCCAGCATCTCCGTGCCGCTCGAGATCGTCATCCCGTTCTTGACGATCGAGAGACCCGACACGGTGCCGCCCGACACGGTGCCGCTCAAGATCACGGCGTGATCGTCGATGCGGGCGTTGCCGCTCACCGTGCCGCCGAGCACCTGGGCGAAAGGACCCACGTACACGGAGGTCGGCAGGTTTGCCGGCCCGCAGCCACCGCCGTTCGTCACGCGCTCCGTTCCCGACGGGCAAGCGGCTTGCATTCCGCCTTGATAGCCTTCGGGCCACGCGTTCTTGAGCCCCACGAGATACGGGTAGCGGTAGACCGACGGGTAGAGTTGATCCCACACGATCTGCTGCATGGCGGAGGGTGTCGCCATCACGACGAGGAACAGCGATTCACCCGCGCCGACGCAGAGCTCGAGCTCGCCGTCCGTGCCTTTTTGGAGGGCGCTGTAGCGCGGCTTCGTGATGCCCGCGTCCGTGGCGACGATGCCCCAGCGAAAATCCGTGTTGGCCGCCGCTTGCAGCACGCCGCGGAAGGTCACGGTGACGCTCGTGGCGCCGGAGTCCGGAACCAGGCGCACGATATCGTAGCCCCAGCGCTGCGGCGCCTGGAGCGTGGGCACGACGAAGCGTCGATTCTCGAGCTCGAGCGGCTCGAGCTGGGTGAGGCGCAGCCGCCGTTCGGACTTCGACGTGTCGGTAACGATGCCGTACTTCGAGCGGAAGAGCGCGCCTTGGTTCGCGCCCGCGGTGCTCGATGGCGCGGGGTCTTGGTAATCCCACGTCACGTTGTGCATCGCCCATTCGCCGAAGAAGTCGTTGAGCTGTGCGACCGTCCACCCCTCTGCGTTCATGATCGCCGTGAACGGATCCGCCGTCGCCTTGCCCGTCCAGATCGCGTTGACGGCGCTGTAGCAGTACTTGTCCTTCAAGTACTCCATGAACTGCCAGTTGCAGTAACGATCGCGCGTCGAGCCGAGATAGAGGTGCGACGCGTTCGCGAGCATCTCCGAGCAGTGCACGTCTTTCGTGTGGTACTCGCTCTGCTGCTGCGCCGCCCAGTTCGCGTGGCTCTCGTAAATCCAGCCGCAGGTGTTGGATTGGTTGCAGGCCATGCCGCCCGAGACGGACTGCACGCCGTGCATGAACTCGTGCGCGAGACCCCAGTGGTCGGAGAGGCCACCGGTGCCGATCCACATGCCCATGCGCCCCGTGCCCCACGACCCGCCCGTGAGACCCCAGTCCGAGTGCACGTGAATGCTCGCCTTGTACTTGGTCGCCGAGGTGCAGAGCGGCTCTTTCATGTACATCGGGCTGCCGAAGTACAACTTCCACACCGTCTCGAGGTGCGTGACGGCCGCCTGCGCCGTCGTGGAGCTCGTGCTGCTCTCGTCGGCGTAGACCGCGAAGTGATCGGACTCGGCGCGCAGCGTGAAGCTCGAGTGATCCGGATCGGGGCCGCCCGCGACCCATTCCCCGGCCGTGCACGTCTCCGCGGTGGTCGGGCACGTCGCGGCCCAGGTCGTCGTCGTGGTGCCGGGATCGCAGCCGCCCGTCGGCCCGCTGCCGCTCGTGCCGGCCGCCCCCGCGGTGTTCCCGCTGCCGCCGTTTTCTGCGCCGCCCGTGAACATGCCGCCCGCGCCGCCGGGGGCGCCTCCGCCCGTGGCGTTACCGGCGCCGCCCGCGCCGCTCCCGGAGCCGCTCGCGCCGCCCGTCGCGCCGCCGCCCGCTGCCGCGCCGCCGCTGGTCGCTCCGCTGCCTGCGGTTCCGCCGTTCGAAACGGCGCCGCTCGTCGCGCCGCTGCCGGCGCTGCCTCCGCTCGTCGCCCCGTCCTTGGCGCCGCTACCGCTGCCCGCGGCGTTCGCGCTTCCGCCGTTCGCATCGCCGCTCGAGGCGCCGCCCGGCGTGTCGCTGCTGCCGCAGCCGAAGAGCAGCGCGACCGTGGGAGCGAGGGCGACGAAAGGGCGAGGTAGGATCATGGTTCTGCCGTCTCCGCGTCCGCTCAGAAGGTGAGCCCTCCGCTCGGCGTCACCTTCGCGATGGTGCCGTCGGCGTTGAAGGTGAGCTTCTCGACGGCGACCTCGCGCTTGTAGGTTCCGCCCCCGTTCGGTCCGTTGCTCACGTGATAGACGATGTACCACTGGCCCGCGAGCTCGGCGACGCCGCTGTGGTTCGTGGGAGCATCCTGACCGGCGACGCCCGGCAGCGCGTCGAGGATGCGCCCCTTGCGCGACCAGGGCCCGAGCGGGCTCGTGGACACAGCGTAGTCGATGGTCGCAGGGTTCGAGCCGGCGGCGTAGATCTCATAGTAATTTCCTGCGTGCTGCGTGAGGAACGGAGCCTCGAAGAAGCCCTGCAGCGGCTGCTCGGCGAGCTTGCCGTCGATCGAGATCATGTCGGCGCCGAGCTTTGCCTGCACGAGGCGCCCGAAGCCGCCGTAGTGCAGGTACGCCTGGCCGTCGCCGTCGATGAACACCGTGGGATCGATCGTGAACGGCGTTTGACCGGGGTCGTCGAAGCTCCAGTTCTTCATCTCGGACGCGTCGTCGACGAGCGCGTGGCCGATCGCGTCGGTGAACGGTCCCTCGGGGCCGTCGCCGACCGCGACGCCGATCGCCATGCCGGCGCCGCGCTGATTGACGGGCACGTACCAGTAGTACTTGCTGCCCTTCTTCACGAGCTGCCCCGCCCACGAGTTCGCGTCCGCCCAGCTGAACACGGAGAGCTTCATGCCAACGGTCTTGGTCCAGTGGACCATGTCCGTAGACTTCAGCACGAACCACTCCTTCATGACGAAGCCGGTCGAGCCCTCGTCGTGACCACAATGGATGTAGAAGGTGCACCCGTCGACGAACGGCGCAGGATCGGCCGTGTACTGATCGGTGAAGAGCGGGTTTTGACCCTGCGTGCCCACGGCCGGTGGCGTGCACGACGCCGCGCCCGCCGCGCCACTCTGCCCGGCGCCGCTACCCGCAGCGCCCGCGCTGCCGCCTGCGACGCCGCCAGAGCCCGCCGTCGTCCCGGTGCCGCTCTGGCCGCTCGCACCGCCGCTCCGCCCGCCCATGCTGCCGCGCGCGCCGCCAACCGTTTCGCTTCCACCCCTGCCTCCGCTTCCGCTTCCGCCGTCTGCGCTGGTTCCGCCGCCCCCGCCGTTCATCGCGCCGGCGCCGCCACTGCTCGTCGCGCCTGCCGTATGGCCCGCCGTTCCGCTGCCCGCGTCGCTCCCGCCGTTCGCGGCGCCGCTACTGCTGGCTCTGCCCCCCGCGCCCGCGCCCGTCGCCGCGCGTCCCGCGCTTCCCGCAAGTGCCCCGGTGCTCCCCGCGCCCGGGCCACTGGACGCGCGATCGCCGTCGCTCGAGCACGCGGCGGAGAGTCCCAATGCGAGCCATACCGCACCGAATCGATAGCCGGGATGCACCGTGAGCAGAGTTGCTCATCGCACTCCAGGCAGATCAGAAATGCGCCCGCGGCCCTCCGACGATACTTTGTTGATTGGTTAGCGGGGGCGGGGACGACCTTGCCTTTCACCATGTCCGCCCTGGGCGAGAATGCCCGCTCGAGTCCCCCACGGAAGCGTGCGGCTGTTGCCGTGCTCGTGGTCGCGTGTGGCGTGATAGCCGCGGGTTGCAGCTCCGACGACGGTGCGCCCACGCTCGGCGAACCGGCGGGCAAAGGTGGCGTCGCCACGCATGCCGGCAGCGGTGGCGCAGGAGCTCCGTCGAGCTCGAGCGGACGTGGCGGCGCGACGAATGGCGGCAGCGCTGCGCAGAATACCGGCGCCGGTGCAGGCGGTTCGGCAGGTGCGAGCGCGACGAGCGGCGCCGCAGGCGTAGCGGGCACGACGAGCGCGATGGCCGGCTCCGCCGGGACGAATGGCGCGGGCGGCACCGCGGGCACGAGCGTTGACGGCGGACGTGGCGGCATGGGCGGCGCGAGCGCGGGCCGAGCCGGCAGCGGAGGTCGTGACGGCATGGGCGCCGCCGGAATGAGCGGCGCGAGCGGAGCGCCCGGCGGCGCGGCCGGCACGGGTACGGCGGGCGCGGGCACGTGCGATTGGTCCGATCCGCCGAGCGACGTCGCCGCGTGGATCGACGAAAGCTGGTCCGGCCAGCTTGGCAACAACGTGAAGTCGCGCAAGGCGTGGGTGATGGACAACGTGATGATGAATCAGGGCTCGCTCAGCGTGTGCGTGCGCTGGGGTGCGACGTCGATGGTGCCGGACATGGTGAAGACGAACCTTGCCGCGACGACCGAGCGCTGGTTCAACGACTGGTTCAAGAGCCTCGGCGACTACGGCTGCTTTCCGTATGGCGCCGGCATCAGCGTGAAGGTGACGGGCTGGGCCGTGAAACCCGGGCAGCAAGCGTTGCTCGGCGACGTCGGCGACTTGCCCGTCTACACGGAGACGGACGGCGACGGCGAGCCGAAATGCCCCGACGCGTGCTCGTCGTTCGTGCACTGGGATCACGACTTTTCGGACTGCGACGGCGGCGACGCGAATCACAGCGACTATTGGCTGTGGTTCGACGACAACCTGCCGGGCGGCGGCGGTGCGGCGGCCGTCGGCGGCGACTGGGGTCTGCGCATGCCGGTGAGCACGTTCGTGAACGCCTTCGATCGCCCGAGCTTCCTCATCTGCGAGCACGAGATGGGGCACGGCTTCGGCTTTCAGGACTACTACGACTGGACGGGCTCCACCCCCCAGGGCGGCTCGCTCATGATCGTCGGCTCGACGAGCGGTCAGAGCCCCACGACCGGAGACACCTGGCTCCTCCGCCGCACGTGGAAGGAGATGAAGACGCTACGCGGCTTTTGAGCGCGCGGGCCGCGGTTTTGTGCTGATGTTCCGTGAGGTTCGGCGGAGGTGCGCCCGCCGCGGGAACTTTCGCGAGGGCCGCGCGGTCAGGCACCGTAAGCGACGAGCGCGCCACGCGTTCTCTCGCACGGAGGAAGTCGTGATGACGCGTACCTGGTCCGTTGGTCCTTTGTTGTTGGTTTCGC
>DATMCL010000146.1:0-39867 GCA_035558375.1 Polyangiaceae bacterium | reverse complement strand
CGCGGCAGCTCGGCGGGGCGATGCCGGGCTCTGGGTAGAAGAGGGAGAGCATGATCTGGCGCGTCCAGACCAGAGTCGGGACCGCCACCAAGAGCGCAAAGACCCCGATGCCGAGGCGCCGGCCGAGGCGTCGTGCGCGGGAGCGGCCGGGTCGCGCCATGGGGTGGTCTTTCAGCACGGCACCGGGCCAGCGGTCAAATCCGGCCTGCGGGCCGCTGGGTTGCATGCCCGGCCCTCGTTGACCCCCCGACGGGGCTCCCCCATACTTCTTTCACAAGAATTTGAAAGCTCAGAAAGTCGCAGAAGTTCCGAGCCTCGGTGTCGAGGCGGCCGTCGACGCGCTCCGCAGCGCCGTCACGGCCCAGGCGCCCGGGATGAGCGCCGAGCAGCGACTGGCCGAAGTTGCCGCGCTGTTCGCCGACGATCTGCTGTGGGTCGAGCGGGCGCTCTCGCGAGCGAGCCTCGAGGGGCCGGCACCAGGAACCGATGCCGCGCGCCATCTGATCGATCGCGGCGGTAAGCGCCTGCGACCGCTTTCGTTGCTACTCAGCGCCGCGTGCTTCGGGCGCATCCCCGAGCATGCGCGCGAGCTCGCCGTCGTCGCCGAGCTCGTGCATTCGGCGACGCTGCTCCACGACGACGTGATCGACGACGGCACGGAGCGTCGCGGGGCGCCGGCGTCGCGCACGCTCTGGGGCAACGGCGTGAGCGTGCTCGGTGGCGACCTCTTGCTCGTGAATGCGCTCGAGCGCACGGCGCGTCACGCGCCCGAGATCATGCCGGAGCTCGTCGCCACGCTGCGCCGGCTCGTCGAGGGCGAGATCATTCAGCTGCGCGGTCGCGTGGAGCTCGACGTTTCCGAGGCCACCTACGAGCGCATCTTGCGCGACAAGACTGCATCGCTCTTTGCGTGGGCGACGCGCACGGGCGCGCGCCTCGCCGCCGCGGACACGCGCTCGGTCGACGCGATGGCAAGCTTCGGTGAGGAGCTCGGCGTCGCCTTCCAGCTCGTGGACGACGTGCTCGACTACACGGGTGAAGCCTCGGGCAAGACGCTGTTCGCCGATCTGCGGCAGGGGAAGCTGACGTTGCCGCTCGTGCTCGCCGCGGCGAAGGACCCGGCGCTCATGACGCCGTTGCGGCGCATCTTCGCGGGCGATCAAGAGCCGGTCGCGCTCGTGAGCCGCGCGGTCACCGAGAGCGGCGCGTGCGACGAGGTTCGCCGCCGTGCGCGCGAGCACACGACGCGCGCGATTCAGGCGCTCGAGGCCGTCGCCACGAGCCCGGCGCGCTCGCTGCTCGCCAGCGTCGCGAGCGAGCTCGCGGCGCGCGCGGCTTAGCGCACCCACGACTCGGTGCGAGAGCACCGCACCTAGAGACCCCTCGGGGCCCCCAACCGCTGCCGGCTGACCGTCAGTTCAAGTGATTGGGCGGGACCGAGTGATCCGGCTCGGGGTCGAGGAACGTCGCCGTGATCTCGCGCTCGAGCGCGGCGCCGATTTCGGCTTCCACGAGCTCGACGGAGCCGGCGAGGCGCTCGACGTTGCGCTGGTAGACGAAGACGCGCGCCGTGAGGGGTAGCGACTTGTCCTCCGTGTTGATGCCGTCGAGGAGGAGCAGCGCGCGCGGGTCGACGCCGTCCACGACGACTTCGACGCCGGGGACTTCGGCGACGTAGATTTCGCCTTCGCGCACGTAGACCCGGAGCGACTCGGGGAGGCCGTCGATCGCGCGGCGCGCCGTGGTTTCGAACGTCTCGCGTGAGAGGGACCAAGGCGGGGCGGGGATCTCGAGATCGAGCTCGCGCGACCGCAGGAACGATTGCGTGGCGCCGCGCGTGTCCCCGCGCTCGTCGCGGATCAGGCCGAGGTAGTACCAGGCCTCCGCGTTGCGCGTGTTGCGCTTGACGGCTTCCTCCACGAGCGGGAAGGCGCGCTCGGCGTCGCCCACCTCGTAGTGGGCGCGGCCGACCAGGAAGAGGTGGCTCGGGTTCTCGAAGGGGCCTGCCGGGAAGCGGGCGCACACTTCGCGCGCTCCCTCCGTCTCGCCCTTGCCGAGTAGCGCGTCGAACTTGAGCAGCAGCGCGTCGACGATCTCGTCGTCCGTTTCCGCGAGGTCGAGGGCCTGGTCGCACATGGCGATGGCTTCGTCGAACTCGCCGAGCGGGTGGATGTACACCTCCGCGGCGTTCAGCATCGCTTCGAGGTAGGTGTCGTCGAGGGCGATCGCCTGCCGGTAGCTGTCGATCGCGTCCTCGAACTCGCCCTTCAGCGCGGCGACGTAGCCGAGCAGGTTATGCGCCTCGGGCGATTGGCTGTCGAGCTCGAGGGCACGCCGCGCGCTGAGCTCCGCGCCGCGCGGATCACCGCGTTGCACGAGGTCCCAGCCTCGGTCGAGGTGCGCGGAGAATTGGTCCATCTCGGCCCCTTGATGGTCCGCCGCCGCCGTCGCGTCAAGCGGCGTCGCGGCCGGAGTGGGGCGTCCCAGGCGTCTCAATCTAGTCGTGGATGACGACCCGGGTGCCCGTGCCCTCGGGTCGTGCCCAGATGCCGTGAAAGCCGGCGCGCGGCTCGGGACCGCTGAAAAAGAAGAGCCATTTCGCGTCGAGTGGGGCGAGGTTCACGCAGCCGTGGCTCATCTGGACGCCGTAGTTACTGTGCCAAAAGGCGCCGTGGAGCGCGTACGCACGGTAAAAATACTCGACGTACGGAACGTCCTCGATGCTGTAGGGGAGATCGCCCGCGGCGCTGCCGTCGCCATCCATCGTCGTCGTTAGGTGCTTCTCGCGGATCCGGAATTCACCCGTGGGGGTGCGATGGTCCTTCTCCTTGTCTTTGTTCTCCTTGCCGCTCGAGATCAAGGTGGCGAAGACGGGCCGCATTCCGACGAAGGCGACGAGCGTTTGAGTCGAGAGATCGACGTCGATCCAGCGTTCGTCGGCGCCGAGGCCCGCGGGGGCAGGGCCCGGCTCCGTGACGCGCACCTGGCCCGCCTTGATGTAGGTGCCCTCGGACGTTTCGAGATAATGCGTCGAGGCGATGTCCACCGCCTTGCCGGTGAGCTGAATCGCGACCTGGCGGTCGATGGACTTGGCGCTTTTGAGCTCCTTCTTGGCTTCGTCGAGCGTGTACGTCGCGACCGACTTTCGTCCGCCATAGCCCCACGCGATGGGCAGCTTCTTCTGCTCGCCGTCGAGCTCCACGCCCATGAACTTCGACGCGCCCGTCTGCCAGAAGCGCTCGGCCGGGGTGATCAGCGTCTTGGTCGTCTTGTACCAGGTGCGATCGTTCCAGCGGAACGTGCGATCGACGGCAACGAAGAAGCCCTGGACCATGCGCTTGGCAAGGACGTCGTCGGCGTCCTCGGAGAGGTGCTCGAGCTTGAGCTCGTGCAGGTGCTCCTTGATCTGATCCTTGTCCTTTTGCCACCACGGCTTGTCGGGCTGCTCCACCTCGATTCCGGCGTCGGCCATGCCGGGGTCGAGCGGTGCTCCCGCGTCGGCGCCGCCCGGAAGCGAGGCGGGGGCGACCGGGCCCGGCGCCGCGGGCGCTGTCGGGGCTGCGGGAGCGGGCGCGTTCGCCGAAGCAACCTCGGTCGCCTTCTTCTCGAGCAGGTACGGCTCGTACTTCAGCATCTGCTCGCGCGACGGCACCGTGTGATAGAGCGGCGTGCCGTGCTTCGCGTTGCGCGCGTACGTGTACGGCAGCACCTCGTCGAGGTTCGGTGGCGTCATCGAGAACTTCACGTCCGGGCTCGCGAGGTTCGTGGTCCCGTAGTTGCCGCAGATGAACCCGCCGCCGATGACCTCGTACCAACCGGGGGTGCAGCCTTTGCGGTTGCCGGTCTCGCGCACGGGGAGCTTGCCGCCGCTCCGCACCCAACCGAGCTTCGCGCTGCGCTCGAACGACGGCTCGCTGTAAACACCGGCCGCCGGCGACGTGACGACGAACCAAGGGCCCGCATGCTCGGGCTGCTTAGGGAACTCGCTGAGGGCCTTGCCGGCTTCGGGGGCGCCACCGTCCACGGCGGCCGTCGGGGGTGGCGTTGCCGAGCCGGTGGGGGCGGCGGTGGGCGACTTCTGGAGCTCGGGCGGCAGGCTCGGCTCGCCGCGCTGGCCCTCGACCCGGGAGTTTTTCTCCTCCGTGCCCGCGTCGGTGGAGTCGGCCCCGCGACTGCACGCGGCGGCGCCGAGGGCGGCGGCAAGGAGGGAGACGAGGGGGAGGGTGGGGCGAAGCATTCGGGAGTAACGCACGAGTCTTTCCATGAGCGGGCCCCCCGGAGCCAGTTCTCGGCAAGGCGCGGCGGGACGTACTACAAGCAGCGTGCCACCGGGGCCGGCCCCGCGCCCGGGCACTATCGACGCAGCAAGCAGGCCCTGTCGCTTGACCGAACGTCGAAGGCTATGGTCGAGCCGTGGGACCCCTGACGCACTGGCGCGGTCAGCCCGACACGACGAACCGGCAGCTGCACTGGTTCGTTGCGGCGTCCCTGGCGGTCCATGCCCCGCTCACGCCCCTGATCGCCCTGCTCGGGCTCTTCGGGTGGCTCACGGCGAAGGATCCGGCGCCCATCGACGCCCCGCCCGTCACCGCCATCCCCGTCGACCTGTTCGAGGACCAGGGGCCCGCCCCCGCACCTGCTCCGCCGCCGCCGCCGGTCGAGCCGGAAGCGCCGACCGTCGCGCCTCCCAAGAAGCCGAAACCCCGCCCCGAGCCCGTCGATGCCGGCGTTCCCGACGCCGAGCCCCCGGATGCAGGCCTTGCCAACGACGCGGGACCGCCCGACGCCGGCGCCACGGACGGTGGCGCGCCGAACCCCATGGCGGGCCTTAGCGGTGATGCGAAGAAGGTCGTCGACCCCGACTCGAACGTGCGGCTCGTCGTTTATCCCGAGAAGATCCGCACGCATCCGCTCGGCGCCCGCATCGGCAAGCTGCTCGGCTCCGTCTACCAGTGGCGGGACTTCTTCGGTCCCGCGAAGCTCGACCCGATCCGCGACGTCGATCGCATCATGATCGTGGGGCCCGAGCTCCGCGATTCGAGCAAGGTGGTCGCAATCCTCAAGCTCAACGTGAGCGGCCCGCGCGTGCACGAGGCGATCGACGCCATCGTCCGCTCCGACACCGAGCACGGCGAGTGGCTCGACGCCGGCATCCCCGCTGCGACGGCTTACGCCGATCGCGCCCCGCGCATCTTCGTGATGCCCGCGCCGAACATCGTCGTGGTCGTGCCCCCGAGCGCCAAGGAAGCGGCGCTCAAGCTCCCGCGAAATCTGAACATTCGGAGGGCGGCGGGCGCCGAGGTGCTTTGGGCCTACGCGGTCAATCCCTGGCGCCCGGCGCGGATGCTGAGGCTCGATTTGCCGAAGAGCATTCGCTCGGCGCAGGTGTGGATCTCGCCGGCCGAGGGTGGGGGAGCGCTCGTGGAGACCGAGGCGGAGGACGAGAGTCCCGAAGCGGCCGAGCGCGACGCCGCCGCGATCATGTCGCTCATCAACCAGAACCTCGCGCTCGCCGACACGATCGGCTCGATCCTCGGCGGAGTCCTCGGCGTCCAGGCGCCGAAGCTCGTCGAGAAGATCGAGCTCCACGCGGAAGGCTCGAAGATCCGCGGCAGCGCCCAGCTCACCGAGCAGCAGGTCGAGCTCGTCTTCAGCCAGCTCGAGCCATTTCTCACGCCGCGCCGTACGCCCCGCATTCCGGCTCCGCCTCCACCGTCGACGGTGCCGCCGACGACGGCGCCGACCGCGCCCTGAGACCGCCCGTCACACGGGGGGCGGCAGCAGGCTCGGTCCGTGAGCGCCGCTCGCGACGGCGGTGACCGTCATGAGCATCGCATCCGCGCGTTCGGCGTTGATGGCGCCGAGGCAAATCATCGCGCCCTTACGCCGCTCCACCAGCAGCTTGCAGCGCCCGCGCAAGCCGTCGAGCCCGCTCGACAGGGCGAAATCGAGCGCGAGGCCCGCGATCATCAAGCCGACGGCCATCGCGAGCAGCGACCCCGAGCCGCCCGGCACGCGCATGCCGTCCACGAACAGGCCCATCCCGAAATACGAGCCGAGCACGAGCGCTCCGAGCCCGGCGTATACCCCGGCGCGCGCGTAATCGACCTCGCGAATCACTGCGGAAAGGTTCGCGAGCGGGACGAGCTCCGTGCGCTCGCTCAACACCTTGCCGAGCAGCTCCACGCGGTAGGTGAGCTCGAGCCCGCGCTCCGTCAGACTGAAGGCGGCGGGCCGCCGGTAGCCGAAGGCGTAGCGGGCGATGACGCGAAAGAGCCCCACGAGCGGGAGCAGCAGCGTGAACGTCAGCAACGTGGTCACGAACGCGCTGAACGGTGCCGGCACGAGCTCGCCCTCGAGCGGCTCTCGCGCGATGCCGCCCGCGGCGAGCAGGGCACGGACCGCGGGATCGTCCGCGCGCTCGAGCGCCCGGCTGCGGATGGGCGCGGCAGCCGACGAATGGCTCGAGCCGAGCGCGGCCGCGGCGAGCAACGCCTCCGTGCGCCCGAAGTCGTGCTCGACGTCGGCTGGAGCGAGCGCCACGCGCGAGACCGCGCGCCAAAGTCCCTCGCGGTCGCCCGCCGCAGCGTCGAGCGCGAGGAGCGCATCGCACGGCGTGTGCGCCGCGAGCCACGCGGCGTTCGCGGCAAACAGCTGCTCGGCGACGTCGGACTCCGGCTCCTCGCGTCCGGAGAGCGCCAAGAGCGTCCCGATGAGCGCGGCTTCCGTTGGGGTCTCGACACCGCGCTCGAGCACGGAGAGGACGTTCCCGAAGCGCGTCGTCGCGTCCTCCGGCACGAGCCCCTCGGGGAGCTTGAGCGCGGGGGGGCGCTCGCCCGGGATTGTGCGCGAAGCGAACGTCACCCGGCGGTGCTCGGCCGCCTCGAATGCGGCTTCGTGCACGAGCTTCTTCAGTGCATCGCGATGCGGGTGCTCGTCGAGCGCAGCGACCAGCTCGGCCGGGGTAGGCGAATCCGACATGAGTTCCGAAGCCAGAGTACGGCTTTAGCCGACTTCACGGCCCGAGGACCAGATTGCCGTCCGGGGTTTTCGTGGCCCTCAGCTCAGGACGCCGATCGAGTCGAGAATGGGCCCGGGTTTTTCGTCGGCTTCTCCGGCAGCTACGATGCGATTCTTCGCGTCGACTCGAACCACCGTCGGCTTGTGAGCCCGCGCCTCCTCCGGGGACATGTCGGCGAAGGTCGCGAGGATGACGATGTCGCCCGGCTGGTTCAGGTGGGCGGCCGCGCCGTTCACGCAGATGGCGCCGCTGCCGCGCGGCCCCTCGAGCACGTAGGTCACGAGACGCGTGCCGCGCGTGGCGTTCCAGATGTGCACGGCCTCGAACGGCAGGAAGCCGGCAGCGTCCATCAGATCGCGATCGATGGTGACGCTTCCCTCGTAGGCCACGTCGGCGTGGGTGACCGTGGCGCGGTGGATCTTCGACTTGAAAACGTTGAGGCGCATGGACTGGCTCGATGAGTCCACCCATGGCGGCCGGCGGAGCGCTGGTCCACCTGGGGAACTCCTTCAACATAAGGCATTGAGAGCAGCGGTCAACCCCGCGACATTGCGGGGGTCTTCGCCAAGCGCGCGCGGCCGTAGCGTCAGCGCCGGCGTGTGGGTGGCTGTCGGGAGAGGTCGCGGCCGATGCACGCCGAAATTTGGCCCGATCGCGCGCACTCGCTTACCGAAAAGGCGACCCCGAAGGAGCCACCCATGCCGAGTGCCAAATCAGAGTCCGAGCTTCACGAGATCCTGAAGAGCCTCCTGCGCGAGTCGATGCGGCTGCACGCCGACGGCGCCAACGGCACGCGTCTCGGACGCGCTGACGGTTACGTGGACGGCTTCGTCCGAGCGCTCGTCGAGTCCGGCCTCTCCGACCACGCGTCGATCCTCGCGATCGTCCGCGGCGTTCGGCGCGAGGTGGGCGGCGCCGCCACGGGCGAGGTCGCCTCCGACTCGGCCACGCTCGCGGCCTAGCCGAAGCCCTTTCGCCGGGTCGAAGCTCGGCGTCAGTCGCCCGGGTGAACCAGGGACCTTAGCTCGGCCATGCGGGCGCGGATGGCTGCGGGCTCGAGCGTCGTGAGACGCCCGGTTCCGACGGCTTCGACGCAGAAGGACGCCACCGTGGCTCCGGTGTGCAACGCCTGGCGGAGCGTCGTGCGGTCTACCGCATCCTTCTGGGCGAGGTAGCCGAGCAGCGCCCCGGCGAAGCTGTCGCCCGCGCCCGTCGGATCCACCTCGTCCTCGAGCGGGTAGGCGGGGACGAAGAACGTGTCGTCACCCTCGAAGAGCAGGGCCCCGAACTCGCCGCGCTTCACGATCAGGCGCTTCGGTCCGAGCTTGAGGACGGCGCGCGCCGCGCGCTTCAGGTTGTGGAGCTCGGCGAGCTGCCGGAGCTCCTCGTCGTTCACCACCAAGAGATCGATCTTCTCGAGCACTTGCCCGAGCAGCTTCCGCTCGCCGGAGATCCAGAAGTTCATGGTATCGGCCGCGACCAGGCGCGGCTTCTTGATCTGGGCGAGCACCTCGAGCTGGAGCGCGGGGTGGATGTTGCCGAGCAGGACGTACGGGCTCTCCGCGTAGCTCGCGGGGAGCTTCGGCTTGAAGTCCGCGAACACGTTGAGCTGCGTATCGAGCGTCGTGCGGCTCACGAGGTCCTGCGCGTAGCGGCCCCACCAGCGGAAGGTCTTGCCCTTGGCGCGCTCGATGCCGGCGCAGTCGACCCCGCGCTTGCCGAGGTCGTCGAGCGTCGCTTGCGGGAAATCCTCGCCCACGACCGCGACGGCGCGCACGGGCGCGAAGTGGCTCGCCGCGAGCCCGGCGTACGTGCACGACCCGCCAACGACATCGCGCGCCTGCCCACTCGGCAGGTCGAGATCGTCGAAAGCCATGGAACCAACGATGAGAAGCGGAGAAGCGGGCATGCGAGTCATTCCTTGGGCTGGGGCGGGACCGTACCACCGAAGCCGAGCGTTTCGGCGAGCAGGGCTTCGGCAAGCCGCGCGGAACGACCGCGGCGGCACTCCTCGGCGCGCACGATGGAGATGAGCTGCTCCGTCGCGCGGTCGAGGTGGTCGTTCATGAGCACGTAGTCGAAGAGGCCGTAGTGGGCGATCTCGCTGCGGGCGACGCTGAAGCGGCGCAGCAGCGTGGCCTCGTCCTCGCTCGCGCGGCCGCGGAGACGCTCCTGCAAGACGGCCATGCTGGGCGGCAGGATGAAGATGGCGACGGCGTCGGGCCGCACGCTCTTGATCTGACGGGCACCCTGGTGGTCCACGTCGAACAGGATGCCGCGCGCCTGGCGAGCGCGGTCCACCTCCGCACGCGTCGTCCCGTAGAGGTTGTTGTGCACCTCGGCCCACTCGAGGAACGCGCCCTTTTCCACGAGCTCGACGAACTCTGCGCGGCTCACGAAATGGTACTCGCGCCCGTCCTTTTCGTTTTCGCGCGGCTTTCGCGTGGTGTGCGAGACGCTGAAGACGAGCTCGGGGACCGTCTTCAGGAGCCGATTCGAGAGCGTGGTTTTCCCGGCTCCCGAAGGGGAAGAGATGATGACGAGCAGCGGTCCGTCATTCGACATTCTGAACCTGCTCCCGCATGCGTTCGACCTCGACCTTGGTCTTGACCACGAGCTGCGCGACGGGGGCGTCCTGGCTCTTGGCACCGGTCGTGTTGAGCTCGCGAGCGATCTCCTGCAGCAAGAAATCGAGCTGCCGGCCCACCTGGCCCTGCGCGCCGAGCAGCGCGCCGAACTGCTGAAAATGGCTGTCGAGCCGCGCGAGCTCCTCCGTGATGTCGGAGCGGTCGGCCATCAGCGCAACCTCGCTCTCGAGCCGCGCGCTGTCGAGCGGCGAGTTGCCGGCAAGCAGTCGCTCGAGGCGCTCCTTCAGGCGCGCGCGCTGGTGCGCGACGAGCTCGCCCGAACGCTCGCGAATGGACTGAGCGAGCTTCCGGGCGGAACCGAGCCGCTCACCGAGCTCGCGCGCGAGCTCCGCACCTTCGGTCGCCCGCATGCGCCCGAGCTCCTCGCACGCGCGGGTGAGGGCGGTCGTGAGGGCGCGCCGCACCTCGTCCACGTCCGCCGCCGCCGGCTCGAGCAAGAGCGGCGCGAAGCTCGCCAGCGTCGAGAACGTGAGCTCCGACCCGGGGGCGAGCTCGTTCTTCAGCCCGGTGAGCGTCGCGTGCAGCGCCCGCGCGCGCTCCGCCGAAAAGCGCGCGGGGGGTAGCGCGGCGCCGGAAAGTCGCACGCTCACGTCGATCCGCCCGCGCTCGAGCTTCTCGCGCACGAGCTGCTCGACGAACGAGGCCTGGTCGCTGATCTCCGGCGGCAATCGCACCCGAACGTCGACGAACCGGTGATTGAGCGCCCGGAGCTCGAGGCTCAGCTGCCCTCCGCCGATTGGCGCGTCCCCCGCACCAAAGCCCGTCATGCTGCGCATGGCGAGCCGAGACTAGAGGCCCTTGCGGCGCTTGATGTCCTCCATCATGCGCCGGTACTCGACTTCCCAGAGGCCCGTCCCCTCCTGCACGTGGCGGAGGTGCCCGCGGATCTCCTGCTCGAGCGCCTGCTCCTCGGCAAGTTGCTTGCGCAGAGGGTCGCGCATCTTGCGGCGGAGCTCGTAGTCCTCGGAGAAGACCTCGTCCACGTTGGCGGAGTGCATCAGCATCTCGACGAGCTGGTCGAGCAGGTAGTCGATGGCGTCGTCGCCGAGCTTGATGTGCTTCTCGTCCGCGATCATCTTCCTGAGGCGCGGGTACTCGTTCTGCGAGAGTCCCCGCTGAGCCATCATGTCCTTGGCGCGCTCGGAAACGGCCTGCTCATCGCGCACGTACTGGCTCAGCACGGCCTCGATGTCGGCCTTCACCTCGGCCGGTGACTCGGTCTCGATGTCCTTGCCCTTGACGAGGGCGGTCATCATTTCCTGGGCGATCTGGGGGACGCGGGGCCCGTGCAGCCTCATGGGCCCGGTACTACCACCGCGCGTGAGGGGGGCCTAGGCGTTTTTGCGGCAAAATCTGCCGATTCTGGACCCAAAGGTCATCCGCGAAGCGGATGAGGGGGCGCACCGGCCAAGCCGGTGCGGGGGCGGGAACGCCCCCAGAAACAAGCTAGAGCAGCGCTGCGAAGCAGCGCGGGCGGCGCGAAGCGACGCCTCACAGCCTGCGAAGCAGGCTGTGAGACAGCTCTAGGCCTCGCCGCGGCTTCCGAGGCGCAGGCGCCGGAAAACCGCCTCGCGCTGGCGCTGCTTGTAGGCGTCGTGGCTCGCGTCGCCGGTTTCGTTCTTGGCTTCGCTTTCGGCGTCCAGCACCTGGAATTCGCACAACATGTACACGAGCGGCCCGAGCAGCTCGGAGCCGGCGGGGGCAAGCTCCATCAGGTGGGGGGGGACGCGTACGGGCACGTCCGTCACGAACTGAATGACGCGGTAGGTCGGCGCGCTGAAGCGGTTGTCCCCGGGGGTGAGATCGTCGTCCAGGGTGCCCTGGAACTCCGGCACCATGCGGGCGAGCTCGGGGTGCTTCTCGCAGTAGCTGCGGAAATGGAAGATGGTGTTCGTGCTCTGCTTGGGGACCACGAAGTTGAACGGGAAGAGCCGATCCGTCAGGTAGAGGACGACCGGCAGGATGTCGTCGAGCGCCTTCGTCACGATGCGAAAGCGGAGCTTGTCGTAGAGCGCGGCCGCGGTCGCCTCCGGCTTCGATAAAAGCTTCGTGTAGGTGGAGTCGAGGTTCTTCCGACCACCGATGAACTCGGTGATCGGGAAGCCCTCGCTCAACATCGTCCCGACCACGCGGTACACCTTCTCCTCGACGAGGTGGAAGAGGTCGCGGTCGCTCACCGGTAAGCGGAACAGGAGCTCGCGCCCCGCCATGTGATTGATGATCTGAATCGTCTTCAGGATCGTACAGGCGCAGAGCTGCCGGTGCCCCTTGCCCGAGGCCATCAGAAGCAGGTCGGCGATGTTCGACTCCTCCACCGGCTTCGGGATGGCGAAGTTGAAATGCCGGCGCAGGAAGGTGATCGCTTCGCGCTTGATGTGCTCGGTGAACGCGAGATCCTTCGCGTCGGTGAGCGAGAGGTCATGGTTCTCGATCAGCTGCCGCGCGTGGTCGGCGCTCTCGAGATTGAGCCGATGCCAGTCGATGACGGACGCGCCGGACAGGATCAGCCGCAACGCCTCGACGTCGTGCAGCGCGAAGTCCGGGAAGCGCTTGAGCGGAGCGCCCGACAGCGCACTGACGGGAGGCGACGGCGGGGTGTCGCGCGGAGTGGTCAGTGGTGCGTCGTGGTCGCGCTACCCTCGCCGGGTCGGCGCAGCGAGAGGGTTCCGAAGAAGATGCCGAGGGTCACCCCGAGCACGGCCAGCTGAGCACCGTAAGTTCCACGGCCCACGAGAAGCAGAGCGGGAATCGCGGCGAACAGGAAAGGATTCAGCTTGGTCATGTAGGTGTCTGTAGGTGATCCTGCCACTACATCAGGCCAGGGGGCAAACTGTTACCGGAGCCCCCCCATGGAGTTCAAGCCCTAGTTCGCGATCTGATTATTTAGGTGGGAGGCCCGCGCACTCACGCCGTGCGACGCCGACCTTGCATCGTGAGGATGCGCGCGACAATTCGTTGTGCGTTGGCTGGTTTGCGTGAGCCGTACGGCCGGGCGGTGGTTTTTCAGGGAGCTTGTGCGCGCGTTTTGTTAGCGTGAGAGCGCGTGACGATTCTCGTGGGCCGTGTCGGCGCATTGGTTTGGGCCGTGGCGCTGGCGGCGTGCGTCACCGGATGCGGAGACGAGGGGCTGCTCCCCACGACGGTCGACCCGGGACCGGACTTCAACGTCGCCGACCTCTTGTTCGACGAGGGCTTCTTCTACTGTCAGGTCGAGCCGAGAGCGATTATCGCGAAGAATTGTGGTCCGGGCGAGGCAGGTGACTCGGGCTGTCACTACACCGTGACGTCATTTCGCCTGAGCGCGCACGCGCCAGTGACGTGCAACGGCAACGTCGTGGCCGGCGGGATCCCACCGGAGGCACGAGGGAACTACACGAACGCGCAGTCGCGCATGCGGCGTGACGCGGACTCGTCGCCGCTCCTCCTGCGTCCGCTGCAGAAGCTCGAGCACCCGCGCAAGATCTTCAACGACAACGAGGATCCGGCCACGGTGATTCGCCTCTGGTCCAAGCAAGTCACCACGCAATGAAACGCCTTCTGCCGGCTTTCGCCTTGGCTCTCGGGCTCTTCTTCGGGCCTGCGCGCGCGCACGCGGCCGACAGCGGCGACGTCGACGTGTTCGCGCGCGTGACCGTGGCCGAGACCGAGATGCGCGCCGGCCCGGGCGTCTCCTACCGCGTGATCCATCGCGGCCGGCGTGGCGACACCTTTCTCATCACGACGCGCGAGACGTCGGGGTACTGGCTCGAGGTGCTGCTCGCCGACGGGCGCACCGCGTACGTGCTCGGCGACACGGTCGACGCCGTCGGCGTCGACGAAGGCACGCCGAACGCGCCGAGCAAGCCGGGCATTTTCGCGCCGCCCGCGCTCGAGGATGCGCACGGCGGCCTCGCGCTGATGGGCGGCGTGTGGAACGGTGTCGGCTACTCGGAGGCGAGACCCGCCTGGGTGATCGCACCGGCGATCGCGTTCGAGCCGTACGTCGGGCTCGCGCTTCAGTCCGACTCGAGCCGCGTCGTGTACGGCGGCGCCTTTGCGTTGAACCTCGCGCCGGACTGGGCGCTCGCGCCGTTCTTCGTGCTCGGCGCCGGCGGCATGCACGAGACGCCGAAGGAAGAGAACTTGCGCAAGGATGCGAACTGGTTCACGGCGCGCGTCGGCGGCGGGCTCCTGGTCTCGCTGAGACTGCGCCTGCTTTTGCGCCTCGAGTTCTCGGATTTCGTGCTCTACACGGAGGACCGCTACAAGAACGTGCAGAGCTACGTGGGCGGTCTGGGGTCGTACTTCTGAGAGGCGCCATGCTGAAGATCCTCGGCTTTTTGCTCGTTTTCCTGGGTGCCTACGGCTCGGCTGCCTGCGCCACCGTACGGCCGGAGCAGCGCGCGGTGCTCGCCGATCCGACCATGCGCTTCGAAGGCGAGCCCGGCGAGAAGGCTGCGACGGAGCACGTGCTCGAGAATCGCGAAGCGGCGTTCGGCGGCGGCTCGGTGCGCGGAGGCGGCTGCGGGTGCAACTGAGTCGGGCTTCCTGCCGTGCTCGTCGCTTGGCGGCGGGGTTCGTCGCGCTCTCGGCGTGGGCGTTCGTGGGGCGCGCTCAGGCGCAGGTCGCGCAGGTCGATCTGCGCGACACGATCTTCATCGAGCCATCGAAGAGCAGCAAGCTGTTCGTGATGACCCCTGCGGTGGCGCTCGCCGTGCAGCCGCTCGAATGGCTCGACGTGCATGCGCGCTACGAGGCGGACATCGTGACGGGCGCGACGGAGCCGATCAAGAGCGGGCCCATCGCCGACGTCGTCACCTCGGCCACCCACTTCTCGGATGTCCGCCACCAGGTCGGCGGGGGGCTCGGCTTCATCCGTCGCGACGCGCACCTCAGCGTCGACTACGCATACGGCACGGAATCCGACTACCACTCGAACGCGATCGCCGTGACGGCGGGCACCGACTTCTTCCAGAAAAACACGCAAATCGAGCTCCAGTACGCGCGCGGCTTCGATTCGGTGTGCACGACGAACTACCAGCCGTCGACGGCGGCTTCAGGCCGCACGCGGCTCGACACTTCGGATCGCTGCTTCACGAAATCACCCGATCGCGCGAGCCGCGCCGTCGATCTCGACACGTTCCAAGTGGGGTGGACGCAAGCATGGACGCCGGTGTTCGCGACGCAGATGGTGCTCACCGGGGCGCTGCAGCATGGCTTCCTGAACAACCCCTACCGCAGCGTCGTTATCGCCCCTGCCGGCCAAGACGCGCTCGAGAACCATCCCGAGAACCGCGCGCGCGGTGCGCTGTCGCTCCGCGGCAAATACTTCATCAAGCCGATCATGGCCGCGGCGGGCGCCGGCATGCGCTTCTACCGCGACACCTGGAACATCCTCAGCGAAACTGCCGAGGTCGAGTTCGAAAAGTACATCACGCAGTCCTTCCGCATCCTCGGGCACGGCCGCTACTACCATCAGACCGAAGCGCTCTTCTGGAGCGACGACTACACGGGCGGCGAGCCCGCGAGCGGCCCCCGCGGCCAATACTGGAGCGGTGACCGCGAGCTCTCGCCGCTCTCGAGCTTCATGGTCGGCGGCCGCGCGCTACTCGGCCTGCAAGGGGCCCCCGGCGCGCGCGTGCTGGGGTTCATGATCCGCTTTCAAGCGACCGGTGGGTTCGATCTCTTGAAGACGAACTTGAAAGACTTCACATGGAGCGGCGTCGCGCCTGACGACACGACGGCGATGATCATTAGTTTTAGTTTGCGCGGCGAGTTCTGAGGTGGGAACCGGGGCTTGAACCGGCGTCGGCCGGTGGGGGAGGGAGGGGCAACCGGGGATGCCTCGCGATCCTGGGGCTCGGTTGAAGCAGCATGTGCCGGCCTCGCCGGTTCCTCGTGTTGTGTGCCGCGTCAGTGGCCTGTTGATCAGATCTACCAAGACCATCAGGGCGTCGCGCGCGGGCTTGCGCCCGCCGGCACCATGAACATTCAAGGGGGCTCTTTCCGGAACTCGAATCCGGACCCGGACCCGAGCCTGCGTCCCAACCGAAACCGAACGCAAGCGCCGCTAGAAACTCAGGCTTTGCCCTCGCCGCGGAGGCCGTGTCGCCGGGCGAGGTCATACAGGTGCTTCCGATCCATGCGCGCTTCCCGCGCTGCGGCGCTGATGTTGCCGGCGTGGCGGTCGAGGAGCCACGCTACGTAGCGGCGCTCGAAATCGGTTTCGAACTGTTCGCGGATTTCGCGGTAGCTCTGGCCGGGGGCGAAGCTTGGGGTCGCAGTGCTGCTCGTCCCGCCGCTCACGGGGAGGTCGAAGATGCGCACCTCGCGCTCGCCGCCTGCGGTCGCGATGTAGATGGCGCGGTCGAGCACGTTGCGGAGCTCGCGCACGTTGCCGGGCCAGTCGTGCGCGGTGAGCGCGGCCACGGTCGAGGGGCTCAGCGTGATGGCGGACGATGACGGATCGCGCTTGCGGGCGAGCTCGATGAAGCGCTCGATGAGCGGCGGGATGTCCTCGCGGCGGGAGCGCAGCGGCGGGACCGTCACGGGCACGACGGCGAGGCGGAAGTAGAGATCCTCGCGGAACTTGCCGCGTTCGACCTCGGCCTTGAGGTCGCGCTTGGTTGCGGCGATGAGGCGGGCCTCCGCGCGAAGCGTCTTGTTGCCGCCCACGCGCCGGAACTCGCCTGATTCGAGCACGCGCAGGAGCTTCGGCTGCACGTCGAGCGGCAGCTCCCCGACTTCGTCCAGAAAGATCGTGCCGCTGCCCGCGAGCTCGAAGGCGCCCTGGCGGGTCGCGACGGCGCCCGTGAACGCGCCGCGCTCGTGCCCGAAGAGCTCGCTTTCGAGGAGGCTGTAGCTCACCGCGCCGCAATCGACGACGACGAAGGGCTTCTCGCGGCGGGGGCTCTGCTGATGGATCGAGCGCGCGAGCACGTCCTTGCCCGTCCCGGTCTCGCCTTCGAGCAGCACGCCGGCGTCGGTGGGCGCGATGCGCTCGAGCACGCCGAAGATGGTGCGCATCGCGATGCTGTGCCCGAGCGCTTCCCCGAAGTGCTGCGATTCGCTCGGCAGCACGACCGCTTGGCGTGGCTCGACGCGCAGGCTGAGATCCACGCCTCCGACGCTGATGGTCGCTCCGGATTCGACGACGGCCTCGCTCACCGCGGTGCGGCCGACGCGCGTGTGATTGGTCGAGCCGAGATCGCGGACGACGACGCCTTGGGCGCGCCGCTCGAGCTCACAATGCTGGCGGGAGACGGTGTCGTCGCTCAGGACCAGGTCATTTTCCTGGGCCTTGCCGATGCGGAGCCGGTCGACGAGGCGCACGCGATGACCACGCTGGGCCCCGTTCAGCACCACGACGACGATCTCGTCGGGGACCCGAACGTCGAGGCTCTGCGCGCGAGTGCTGACCTCGAGCGGTGACGACGGCTGGCTCACTCTGTTGCCCTGGACGCGAGTGGAACGATGATCTCGCCCCCCGTGAGAGTAACTCGCTCCACGCGTGAAGTCCCGGCTTCTTTCAGCGCGCTCGTTCCGCTCGCGCCCTGGTTCGCTCCGGTCGCTCCGCTTCCTGCGCTCTTTGTCGGCGTCGGTCCACTCATCCGCAGATTGTCCCCATCACTCCGCGGGGTCCAACGTGCTGTAACTACATAGTCTCCATCGGGAAGGCGCAGAGTGTGGCGAGGGTCACCGCTCTCGGTGCCCGTGCGCGACACGGTGAGCCCCGCGCAAGCGTCGCTGTCACCGACGCGCGTGAGGCTAACGTCCAGGGTCAGCGGTACGTGACGCGCCGTTTCGCTGAGACGGAAAATCAGTGTCTGCTCGTGCGGTAAATCCCTCGAGAGGACACGCACGGCGAGAACCGCGCCGAGCGCGAGGAAAGCCACGGCGATCCGGCGCCGTACCGCCGGAGTTCCGGGCAGAATCATCGCGACGAAGGCGCGGGTGGCGCCTTCGGCTTGGCGGTCACGGCGGGGTGTGCGTTCGCGGCGGGCGGTGCGGCGCTCGGTGCGCCCGAGGCTGCGGCTTCGGCCTGCACGCGGCTCTGCCCGAGCAGGCGGATGAGCTGGACGAGCGTGGTGACCGTCGAGTCGGGAAGTGGGAACGCCGGCATCAGACCGCGGCCGCTGCGAATCACGGTCGCGATCTGCTCGTCAGTGACCGTCGTCTGGAAGCGCGGATTCGTGAGATCGGCGGCGTGGAGCATCGCGCCCTGCGGTCCGTCGCCACGCCCGAAGCGACCGTGACAACGAACACAGTTTTGCTCCCACGCGACGAGCGCAACCTCGTTGAGGCCGCGCTTCGCGAGCTCTGGATCGACCCCCGCATCGGCAGCGACTTGATCGTTACCGGGCTCGCTCGTGTGATCGTGATCCGACGGACGCCAGGGTCGTAGATCTGCCGGCGCATTGTCGCAGGCGACCGCGACGAGCACGAAGAGGAAGGGGCGGAGAAAGCGCACCGCGGCGTTCATAGCACGGTGCGCCGCGCAATTTCGCGCTCTCGCGTGCGGTCGCGCGGCGCTCCGTGCTCGCGTCCGAAGCTCTCGTTATTCGCCGAACGGCTTGCAGCCGCCCGCCGGATCGCGGCCCATGTACTTTTTGCCGCCGACCTCCGCGATCCGGAACTCCGTGCGTCGGTTCTTGGCCTTGCCGTCGTCGGTCGAGTTGTCGGCGATGGGCTTGTTCTGGCCGCACCCGACCGCGATCATGCGCTCCTTCGCGGCGCCGAGCGCGACCGTCGCGGCCTTCACGGCAAGGGCCCGCTGGCCCGAGAGCTCGAGGTTTCCGTCGGCGGTGCCCGAGTTGTCGGTGTGGCCCTCGATGCGAAGCTTCGTGATGCGCGGGTTCGCGTCGAGGAACGCCTTCACCTGCTCGATCGCCTTCTTCGTCTCCTCGGCGTTTTGCAGTGTCGCCGCGCCCTTGTCGAACTCGATGTGGCCGGGGATGTTGACCTTGTCCTTCTCGACCTTGGCCTCGCTCTTCACGGGCTCCTTCTTCGGCTCTTCCTTCTTCACTTCCGCGGGAGGCGGAGGCGGGGGCGCCGTCGTGGCCGCCGGCTCCGGCGCGGGCGGAGGTGGAGGCGGCGGAGGTGGAGGCGGCGGAGGCGGAGGCTGTGCTTCACCACCACCGGCTTGGAAGGAGGCCTTCGCGGCGCAGCCGGCAAGTGCCGGAAGCGCGAGCGAGCCGACGAGCAATAGGGCAAAAGTCTTCGTCCGCAGCATGGGCGAGAATCTCCTCGTGACGTGACGCCTCCCCCGGCGGGAGAGCCGTCCAAGCTCAAGCGGTAGTCCAACTTCCCCGGACTCCGCAAGGGAAGCCCGGGGCTCGCCTATTTGGACGAGCGGGGCGCTGCGTTCTTCACCCCTCGGAACGGCGCGGCCCTACGAGGCGCCCAGGTTCCAGCAGGACTAGCGCAGCCGGCCGGTCGGTCATGCGCGGAGGCCCGAGGCTTGGTAGAGGTTCGGCTCCGCGCTCCCGCCACCGATGACCGAATTCGTTCATCTGCACCTGCACTCGCAGTACTCGTTCCTCACCGGCGCGGTGAAGCTCGGCGCGTTGCCGGCGCGCGTGAAGGCGCACGGGATGGGCGCGGTGGCGCTCACCGATCACGCGAACATGTACGGGGCGCTTCGCCACTACAACGCCTGTCGCTCCGCCGGCATCCAGCCGATCCTCGGGTGCGAGCTCAACGTCGTGCGCTCGGGCGGCGCGCTCTCGCACCTGGTCGTGCTCGCGAGCAACGACATAGGCTACCTCAATCTCGTTGCGCTCGTGTCGCGCGGGCACCTCACGCCGGCAAGCGAGCTGGCACCGAGCGTCACCATCGAGGCCCTCGGCGAGCGGGCTCGCGGTCTCGTCGCGCTGAGCGGCTGCCTCGGCGGACTCGTTCCGCAAGACGTGCTCGAGCTCGGCCCCGAGCGCGCGCGCACCTCGCTCGGGACGCTGCGCGACATCTTCGAGCCGGGGCACCTGTTCGTGGAGCTCCAGGATCACGGTTTTCCTGAGCAAGCCGTGCTCAACACGATCTTGCTCGATGCCGCGCGTTCGCTCGAGCTCCCGCTCGTGGCGACCAACGACGTCCATTTCGTCGAGAAAGAGGACGGCCCCGCCCATCTCTACCTCGAGTGCGTGCGGCTCGGTCGCACCTTGTCCGAAGCGCAGCCGCTCCACCACGGCAGCGCCGAGATGTTCCTGAAGAGCCCGGAGCAGATGGCCGAGCTCTTCCGCGGGAACCCCGAGGCGCTCGCGAACACCATGCGGGTCGCGGAGATGTGCTCCGGGCTCAAGCTCGAGCTTGGAAAATCCGTGCTGCCTCAATTCCCGGTGCCGGCCGGCTACGACACCGAGGCCTACTTCCGGCACGTCACGAAGGAAGGCTTCGAGGAGCGGCTCAAGGTCATCCACGCCGCTCGCAAGATCAACGAAGCGGAGTACCGCGCGCGACTCGAGATCGAGCTCGATGTGATCGCGCGCATGCAGTACCCGGGCTACTTTCTGATTGTCTGGGACTTCATCCGCGAGGCGAAAGCGCGCGGCATCCCCGTGGGACCAGGCCGCGGCTCCGGTGCCGGGTCGCTGGTCGCCTACTCGCTCGGCATCACCGAGCTCGATCCGATCCGCTACGAGCTCCTGTTCGAGCGCTTCCTGAATCCGGAGCGCGTGAGCATGCCGGACTTCGACGTCGACTTCTGCATGGCCCGCCGCGACGAAGTCATCCAGTACGTCGCCGCAAAGTACGGCTCCGATTGCGTCGGGCAGATCGGCACGTTTCAGAACCTCAAGGCGCGCAGCGTGATCAAGGACGTCGCGCGCGCCATGGGCATCGCCGCGCCGGAAGCGCAGCGCATTGCGAGCCTCGTGCCCCCGAAGGGGCAGGGGAAGATGTGCACCATCGACGAGGCGCTCGAGGTCGAGCCGAAGCTGAAGCAGCTCGTCGAGACCGACACGCGAGTCGCCGAGCTCGTGACGCAGAGTCGCAGGCTCGAGGGCCTCACGCGGCACGCGGGCATGCACGCCGCCGGCATCGTGATCAGCGACGGGCCGCTCGCGGAGCAGGTGCCGTGCTTCAAGAGCGACGAAGCGATCGTCACCCAGTACGACAAGGACGACATCGAGGCTGTCGGCCTCGTGAAGTTCGACTTCCTGGGCCTGAAGACGCTCACGCTCACGAGCATCGCCGAGCGGCTCGTCAACGCGCGGCCCGACCGCAAGGGCAAGCCCGTCGATCTCTTGAACCTGCCGCTCGACGATCAGGAGACGTACACGCTGCTCTCGAGCGGCTCGACCACGGGCGTGTTCCAGCTCGAATCGAGCGGCATGCAGGAGCGCATTCTCCGGCCCCTCAAGCCCGACTGCTTCGAGGACATCGTCGCCGCCGTGGCGCTCTACCGTCCGGGTCCGCTCGGCACGGGCATGATCGAGGACTTCATCGGCAGCAAGCACGGCCGAAAAGCCGTGCGCAAGCTCCACCCGCTCGTCGACGAGGTGCTCGCGCCGACGTACGGCGTTCCCGTTTACCAGGAGCAGGTGATGCAGATCGCCCAGCGCCTGGCCGGCTACTCGCTCGGCGAAGCCGACTTGCTGCGCCGCGCGATGGGCAAGAAGAAGGCCGAGGAGATGATGAAGCAGCAGGCGAGCTTCATCTCCGGCGCCGTGAAGAAGGGCGTCGCGGAAGAGAAGGCGCGCGCCATCTTCGCCGAGCTCGAGGGCTTCGCTTCGTACGGCTTCAACAAGAGCCACTCGGCCGCGTACGCGCTCATCACGTACCAGAGCGCGTGGCTCAAAGCGCACTACCCGACGGAGTTCTTCGCTGCGGCGCTCACGACCGATAAAGACAAAGTCGACAAGGTCGTGCGGCTCGTCGCCGAGGCGCGCGCCTGGGGCTGCGTCGTCTTGCCGCCGGACGTGAACGCGAGCGAGACGGACTTCTCCGTCGTCTACGCGCACCCGAACGGCGACGGCACGACGCGTGGCACCGGCAAGGTGAAGGACCGTTACGGGCCGCGTCTGCGCTTTGGGCTCGGCGCCGTGCGCGGCGTAGGCGAATCAGCGCTCGAGACGATGTTCGATGCCAGGCGCGCCGGTGGGCCTTTCAGCGACCTCTTCGATTTCGCGACGCGCGTCGATGCCAAGCGGCTGAACAAGGGCGTTCTCGAAGCGCTCGTGCAATGCGGGGCCTTCGACTCTCAGCTCGATCCGATGGGCATTACGCGAGCGCGCGCCTACGCCGGCGTGGACCGCGCACTCGAGCGCTCGCGCAGCGCGAGCCGCGAGCGAGAGAGCGGCCAAACCAACATGTTCGGCGCGCTTTCATCCGTCGCCACGAACGGCAGCAAGCAGCAAGCGCTCGGCGAGTACCCCGACGCGCCGCCGTGGGACCGCATGGAGCTCTTGAAGCGCGAGAAGGAAGCGCTCGGCTGCTACGTCTCCGGCCATCCGCTCTTCCGCTACGGCACCAAATCGCAGCGCATGGGCGTCACGCAGACCACCGAGGTCGGCTCGCAGCAGCCGTGGAGCATGGTCAGCGTCGCGGGCATGGTCGAGGGCTATCAGGAGCGGATCTTCAAGGGCGGCTCCGGCGGGCGAGCGGCTTTCTTCGAGATCGAGGACCTCGTCGGGCGTGTGAAGGCGAAGCTCCGCGGCGATCGCATCGAGACGTACGCGCACATGCTGACCGGCGGCGAGCCGGTCGTCGTCTCCGGCAAGGTGAGCTTCCCGATCACGGACGAGCCGGAAGAAGCCGAAGGGCGCGAGCCGACGCTCCTGGTCGACGCGGTCGAGCTCCTCTCCGACTCGGCCCTCAAGAGCACGCGCGCCGTCTCGATCAAGGTCGAAGCGGAGCGCACCGCGCGCAAGGATCTCGAAACTCTGCGCGACCTCTTGCGGGATTCGCCGGGGTCCTGTCCGGTGGAGCTCGTGATCGAGCTCGCTGACGGCGCTCAGGCGGTCCTCGATCTCGACGGCACGCGCGTGACGCCCACGGACGCGCTGCTCGGCGGCCTAGAGCGCATCTTCGGCGGCACGGTGGCGGAGCTTCGCTAGCGTCCTTTCCGGCTTCGGCCGGGGGAAGGGAGGGGCAACCGGTGACGTCGCTCGTTACCGGCGCCCTGTTGGAGCAGCAGGTGCCGGCCTCGCCGGTTCTTCGCGTGGGTGGTGGGCTTTGCTGATCCTGTCGATCAGTTCTTCCGAGCCATCAGGTCGTATCGGGCGGGCTTGCGCCCGCCGGCGTTTTTGCCAGGGTGGCCCGGTCGAGGCTAAAGTCTTGGCTTCGGGATGAAAGAGGCGCGCGACGAGCTGGTTCGTATCGACGCCCGGGGCGAAGCGCACCCGATCGGCGCGGTGGCCGGCCAGCGCATGCGCAGCCGCGCGGGGGCGTACCGCGTGCTCCCGTCGCCCAAGCACGTCGTGTTCATGCGCTACACGGGCGAGGATGGCCGCCGCGACGCGGAGGACGGCGCCATCGTACGCATCGCGGGCGAGGTGACGGCGCCCGGCGCGCTCTGCGACGTGATTGCGCTCCTCGGCCAGACCGGCTGGCGCGGCGAGCTCGTGGTCGAGGACGACGACCGCGTGCGCAGCATCTTCTTCGAGAGCGGCAACGTCGTGGGCGCGCTCACCAACGTGGACGACGAGCGCATCGGCTCCGTGCTCTACCGCTACGGGGCGCTCGACACCGAGCAGCGCGATCGCGTGCTCGAAGCGACCAAAGCCGGCCGCCGCTTCGGCGAGGTCGCGCTCGAGCTCGGCTACCTGACCCAGGAGGCGCTCTACGCGCACATCTCGAAACAAATCGAGGAGATCGTCTTCTCGACGTTGACGGTTGCCGACGGCACCTTCTTCTTCCTCGACGGCTTCGACGCCACGCGCCTCGTCTCGCACCACACGCTCGGCGCGAACGCGCTCCTGATGGACGGCGTCACGCGCATGGACGAAATCCGCTACTTCCGCATGAAGATCCCGTCCTCGGACCACGTGCCCGTACGCAACGCAGGCCGCTCGGCCCCTGAAGACTACGGCAAGCTCTACGACGCGATCGACGGCCGCCAGAGCGTGGAGGACCTCGGCCGCAGCACCGGGCTCGGCGAGTTCGAGACGACGCGCGGCGTCTACGCCCTCGTGCAGTCGCATCACGTCGCCGTTCACCCGCCGCGCGTCTCGGGCGGCCCCACGGCGATCGTCAACGCGGCGAACGGCGCGCTCCTCGACATTTTCGCTTCCGCCGCCGCGAGCGGCAAGGACCACGAGGTGCGCGAGAGCCTCGCGTCCTTCGCGGTCGGCGCTGGCGTCTACGACATGCTCTTCCGTGGCGCCGGCCCGGACCAATCCGGTGCGCTCGACCCCGACCGCGTCGCTCAGAACGCCGTCATCGTCGCGGGTGGAGCCGATCCCCAGAACATCCTGAAACAGATGCTCCACGAGTACGTGAGCTTCGCGCTCTTCAGCCTGGGCGCTGCGCTCGGCTCCGACGTCGAGGGTGAGGTGACCCAGAAGGTTGCGCCGAACCTCACGACGCTCAGGCCCCAGGGCTGACCTTTCGCGTGACGAGCCCGGATCGCGGTTCCCCGTTGACGAGCGCGTGGTTTGTGTCACCCTCGCGGCCCTTTGTCGGGTCGATAGCTCAGTCGGTTAGAGCAGCGGATTTTTAATCCGTTGGTCCTGGGTTCGAGTCCCAGTCGACCCACCAGTTTCGGGGTAGTCAGCGGGTAATCGTTCCCGGCCGAGGGGGGCGGCGTTGACCGCTGGCGTTCTTGCCCGCCTTGAACAGCTCGGGGCGATTTCAGCAGAAAGCTCAAGCACGCAAACCCGGATGCAGCGCACATACTCGGCGTCTGGCTGCGTCTCAGCGAGCCGAGCGTGCGCTTGAACGCCTTGAGGAGTGCGAGGAGGTCGGCGGTGAGCGTGGCGAGCTGCTCGGAGTTGGCGGCCCCCTCACCGAGGTAGCGCCTGATGATGCGCTTCACCGCCCGGCCCTAGGGGCATCGTTGCCGGCGGTGAAGCGCCCCTTGGCGTCCTGGTTACGGTTCCGCTCGACGGTCCGTACGCCGGGGCGCAGATCCTTCAGCCGGGGCGGCGGCGGGCGGACCTTGTTGTGCTCGGGGCGGAGGGCCATCAGATGGGCCTCCCGGTGTTGAAGAAATGCCTTTCCGCACCCGTGGTGCCGCGGCATGTCCTTGCGGGATGTCGGACTACCGAGTGGCGCTCTTCATTGGTTTTGGCGTGAAGATCACGATCCTCCTGAGCGGCCTCGTGTCGATCGTTCTCGGCTACAAGCTCTTCACCCGTGGCGTCTATCGCGGGGGTGCCGGTGTGCGGGTTGAGGGCTGGAAGGCCGTGGTAGCGATGGACAAGGGCGGCCCGGGGCTTGTGTTCGCGCTCTTTGGCGCGATCGTGCTGATCGTCGGCATCATCCATCCGGTAAACGCGACGCACGAGCGCAACGAAGCGGTGCCCGCGAGCAGCGGCACTCCCACTCCGGCGTCTGGGGGGCTGGTGCGCAGAAGCGCGGAGGTCGTCAGTGAGAGGGACCAGTCGCAACTTGAGAATGTGCCCGCGCCCCGCAGCGCCATGCTCAAAGAGGCGCTCCGGACGCAAACGTGTCCTGAACAGGAACTGGTCTCCCGCCTCCACCCCACCGACGACCACTAGAACAGTGACCGCCCGCCGTCGCGCTAGGTGACGTCCAGCGAGGTTTTCGAACCGTTCGGCACCCTCGAGGCCGTCCGAACTGGAGGGCGCTAGGATCGGCGCGTGGGCGCGGATCCCGCGCTCGTTGCCGCAAAGAGGCGCCGCCGCTGGAGGATGGTGTTCGCCGCTGCCTTCGTGATGGCGGTGGCCGTGCGGTTTTGGAACGGCGACAGGCCGTGTGCGCCGTACCCGGACCCGCCAAGCGGGATCCCGTACGACATTCTCGGCGGGGACAGGCGGAAGTAGCGGCGCTAGAATCGCCTCGTGGCGCGGATCAAGGGGACGGCACTGGGCATCGCCGCGGCGATCGGCTTGCTGGTGCTGATGGTTGGCAGGACCGTCCTGCCGCTCGGGGTCACGGTGGGGCTGATTGCGATCCAGTTCGTGAGCACGTACGTCGTGATCGTGGCGCGGGGGCCGAGGGGATCCTGAGTTGTGACCGACGACGAGGCGCGCACCAAAATCCTGTGGTGGACAGACAGGGCCGGAAGCATCGGCGGGTTCCGCAGAGGTATCTACATGGCCACCAACTACGGGAACGGCGGCCACCCGCTGCACGCTGGCGCCTACCGGTTCGTCAGGGAGGCTGATGCGTCCGGGCTCGACGAAGTGCTGCGAGAGCGGTTCGCGGCGGTCTTGAGCGGATTCCCGGAGCAGCCCGAACAGACAGCCGAGGAGAGGGCGCAGCGAGGCGCCGGGCTTCGCGAGCTTGTTGCGGCGCTCGAGGCGGGGTGAGCGCTGTTCGGTTTCTCGCTCGGTGACCGGCTCTTCATCGCCTGCTGCGGAGGAGAGGATGCGCGCGCCCGTCATGCCCGGTCCCTACGAACGCCCCCTTGAGGGGCTCGTGGCGAGCAGCGGAGTACTCGCTGCAATTGGCACCGTCATGGCGCTGGGCGGTAACGTCAACGGCGTTTGGATAGCCGTGGCAGGCACCGTCGGCACGCTGCTCGGCTGGCGGGACGTGTGGCGAGCGCGTCGGCGGCGCTAGAATGGCCTCGTGGTGACCGAGGACTTCCCGCGCATCCCACTCGAGACGTTGTTCGCGTTCGGCGTGCTCGGGTGCGTGGTGGGGTTGGGCTTCGCGGTGGTGATTCGGGTCGCGACGAAGGCCAAGGTGAGGCGCTGAGGCATGACCGACGAGGAGGCCCGAGTCGAGATCCTGCGTGCGCTGAAGGTCGTGGACAGCCTCAGCTCGCTCCGTAGTCAGATCTCCCTCGCCACGGGGCGTGGCCGCTCGAGCCGCCTGGGGCACGCCGCGTCCCGCTTCGCTCACTATGGGATAGCGGAAGGCCTCGATGACGAGCTCAAGCGGGGCTTTGCCCAAGCCTTGCTGCGCATCGGCAGCGCCCACGCTCTTGCGCTCGTGTGGAGGCTTGGGGAAGACGGCGGCGAGAAGGCGTAGGTGCGCACCTACATCTAGAAAATCGTCGGCAAGTTGCTCGTGTAGTACTGCTTCGCTGGCGTGATCTTCCGAGCGGCCAAGATGGAGCCGCCGTCCAAGCCGATGCTGCCGACGGCGGCGGGGGCGCCGATGAAACCGTTCGTGTTCGCGACTGCACCGAACGGCTCCGTCAGGGTGTTCGAGCCGGTGATGCTGGCCTGGTAGATCTTGTTGTCGGCGCCCTTGTAGAAGAGCGTCGCGGCGTAGTCGTCGGGCCAATCGTCATCCTGGTACTCGCGGAACCTGCGCTCGTACGACTGCGCCGGGTCTCCATCGGGAGGGGACGGGCCGGCGGGAACCTCGAACCACTCGCTGCCGACCCAACGCCAGGGCACGAACATCCAGAGGGTGAAGAGCTTTAGCTGCGTGCCGTTCTGCGCGCGCGTCACGATCCTGACCTCGCCACTCATGTTGGGGCCCCAATGGTTGATCGTGGGATCGCCAATGGCGGTCCAACCAGAGGGTAACGCGGGAGCGGCGAGGGGAGCCTCCCAGAACGCGTTGTTGTAGTCGTACGTCTGCGTCGTCGCGTTCCATTGGAAGGGATTGACGTGAATGTAGATGAGATTGTCGGAGCGGCGTCCGCCGACGACCATGTAGTTCTGTTCGAACACATGCACGAACGGTGCGCTCGCGTACGTGTCGGTGCTGATTTGCGACCAGGCCATCTGGACGGTGGGCATCGGGGGAGGCGAGGGCGTGTGGTAAGGATCGTTGATGAGATACCCTCCGCCGCTGAGCTTCATGAGCTGGATGTAGTAGCGATCGTTGGAGCTTCGCTTCCCGACGAAAGCCACCAGATTGGTAATTGTGGAAGTGCTCGCGCCGTCGAGCCCGGCGCAGACCGGCTTCGAGTTGAACGTGATGGAGCCCGACGGGATCACGGTGAAATTCAGCATCGGCTGAAGCTTCGAGTACATGGCTAGGACGTACTTGTTCGTCGTCAGATCCCGGCCGGCCTGGATGTAGCCGCTGAGCCCAGGAGAGGTATTCGCGACCGCCCCGCACACGGTCGGCGAGCTCAAGTTGTTGGCGTTCACTGCGGTGTTGGTCGTCCAACTGGTCCACCAGGAGACCGGAAGCGGTTGCGCGACCGACGCCGCCTGCTCATCGGTTGCAGGCGACGCGCTGCACCCCACGGCCCCAAACACGAGAGCCGAGAACACCCAATTACGTTTGCTCATCACGACCTCCTTCCCGCGTTCGACGCGGCGTCGATGAAACGACCTCTCCGCGGGGTCCCACCCCCGGAGGCCCACTCGTACGCTCGGCGCCCCCCTCTAGTCAATTCAATTGTCGGAGGCTCGAGTCACTTCGCCCCACCTCGGATTTCTTCTGCTCGCGCGCGATTCTGCGACCGCGTCCGCGAGTGATGAGGGGAGCGGTGCCGCGCTTCGCTAAACTGCGGTGACTTTTCTTCTTCGGATCCGCCACACGGAAACCAGCGCGAGCGCGAGCGCGCCAAAGGGACCGCTGGAGGGTGGAGCGTTGTGGTGTGGCGGAACGGTGCAGTCGCAGCCGGTATCTTTTGTCGGTTCGGGCGGAGGGAGCGGCGTTCCACCCGCTCCGCTGATCCCACCGGCGCCGCCGCTCGAGCGACTCCCCCCGCGCGCGCCGCTTCCGCCGCTGTCCGCACCGCCGGTGGCGTCAGCGCCACTTCCACCGGAGCCACCGCGCGCGGGGCGCGCCCCCGAGCTCGTCTCTCCCGCCTCTCCGGATTGGGTCCCTCCGCTGGTAGGCGAGCCGCTGCCGCCGCGTCCTCCTCCGCCGTGCCCGCTCGTTCCTCCGATTTCCGCCGGCGTGCCTGCTCCTCCTCCGTCGTCGTCACCCTGGAGCCCGCCGCCCGACGTGCCGGCTTCGCCCACGCCAGCGGTACCCCCGTTGCCGGTCGTTCCGCCCGTCCCCCCAGTGCCGCCCGCGCCAGTCATTTCCGACTGACAGGTCGAAGCGCAGCCGTCACCGCTCGCGGTGTTCGAATCGTCGCATTGCTCTCCGGGACCGATCTCGCCGTCACCGCATACGACGGGACGCCGCATGAGCTCATAGACGCCGACGCGATCGCGTCCATGGAGATCGGGCAGGCGGAAGAGTGCCCGATCATTCGAGACCGCCAGCGCCGAGTAGGGCAAGAGTTGCCAGGGGCTCCAGCCGTGCTCATCACGGTGAACGGCAAGTGTCCCCGGAATGGTCATCAGCGGGCCCGATATGGGTCCGCTCGTCTCAACTCCCACCACCAGGGCAAAGTCGTCCGCTGCCATTACGGTGCCGTAGCCAGCGAGCAGCTGAACCGGTACCCACGTCCCCGCGCGGCGCTCGTACACGCGCAGCCCATAGTTCGAACTGACGAGCAAAGAGTCCTTGGCGAACGCCACGGATAGCCCGAAATCGTGCTCGGTCGATTCCTCTGGCGCGAGCGTCTGTGAGAAAGCGAAGCCCCCAGTGCCGTACGTGTACACGTACACGGCTCCGCCAGCGCCGCTCTCGTTGCGATTGGCGACGACGAGCGTGTCCGCGGACAGCGCGAGGCTGGTTCCGAAATACTGGGCGAATCTCGCATCGAGAGTCTGTGTTTCGGCCCAGACGGACCCGGTGCGTTCGAGCACGTAGACGCAGGGCGGGTCGATCGCGCCGATCGCCGCCCTATCACCGCGCAGGGCTACGGTTTCTCCGAACCGATCGCCGCTTCTCTTGGCCGCGAAGACTTGCGGCGACGACAACTGCGGTCCGCTCCGTGAGTAGAAGATCGCCGACCCGAGCTGGTCGTACGTCTCCCGGACTCCGACGAGCGCCGCGTCAGCCGTCAGTGCGAGCGTGTCATGTAGCGCGCGGGCGGTCGTCGGTGCGAGCCGCGCAACTTGGGCCCAGTCCGGCGTTTTCGCGAAGGCGTAAATGGTGTTGTAATCGGCGGTCACGAACGCGGCCCCGTCGTCGACTGCCGCGCTCGAGCCAAAGTAGACCTCGTCGGTGGGAGCAAAGGTGAATGAGACGTTCTGCGAGGTGTCGACAATCTGCGCGAATCCGATGTTGGCCCCACCGGCCCCCGCCAGCACTCTCGACCCCGAGGCGGCGACCGCGCTGAGGTCAGCGCAACAAGAGCTGAACACGACGGAAGTGCCATTGCCGTTGGACCAGGCGAAGACCCCCAGCCCGCCGTGAAAGCCAGCGTATCCCATGTACGCGTGGTCGCCCGCGAGCGCTAGCCCGACGCCGACGTGCCCATCCTCAATGGGCGGTTGGAAGACGGCCAGCGACGGCCAGGTCGCGCCGTCGCGCTCGAAGAGGTAGGTGCGACCGTAGATAGTCTTCCAGATGCTGGTACGGATATCCGGATCGCTCACGAGCGCTCGGTCGCCCTCGAGCGCCACGAACTGTCCGAAGTGCACCCCATCGTTGGTGGGTGGACGAAGCTCCTGCTCGAGCCCCCACGCACCGGCGGAGAGACGGAACACCTCCGCCGAGCCACCGCCCGCTGCGCCCGGCTCGCCCACGACCACACGACCCGCCGAGAGCGCTAGGTCCACGCCGAATTGGGCGCCGCTCGTCGGCGTCCCAGGGACGAGGTCCTGCGTTTTCGTCCACGTGCCGCCCGTGCGCGAATAGGCGTAGGCCGCGCCACTCTTCACGCCGTTGGGCTGGTCCGTGGGCGCACCGACGATGATCTGGTCCCCTTCGATCGCGACCGCGCGGCCGAACCCGCCGTCGGCTGCGCCTGGAGCCGTGAGCTTCTGCTCCAACGCCCAGCTCGTCCCGGAACGAACGAAAACGTAGACCGCACCCTGCGCGCTCGCGAAGTCCAGCGTTTCCCGATACGCTCCGATGATCGCCGTGTTGCCGGAGAGCGCCACCGACACGCCGAACGAGTCGGCGTCCACTCCGTCCGGTGGGATGAGCTTTTGCTCGATGCTCCACTCGGACCCGTTGGGTACGTAGACGTACGCTGCTCCGCTCTGCACGCTGTGGTCGCCGTCGCCTGGAGCACCGATGAGCGCCAAGTCGCCCTCCAGCGCAACGTCCGCGCCCACACGATTTCCCGCGAACCCGTCCGCCAGGAGCACGTCGTCGAACGTCCACTGCAGCGGATCCTCCTCGAGCGCTGACGCCTGCACGCCCACCGCGTCTCCGCCGCGGCCGTGTGGACTCGAAGGCGCGCAGGCCAACGCAACGAGAGCCACGAACAGCGTGGCAACCGGTCCCCGACGTCGTGCGACCTTCATTCCCATGCCTCCGCCAATATTCACCGTAGCACCCATTCGATGCACGGAAGGCGCTGGACGTTCGGAGGCGGGGACTACCGAGCCCCCAAAAGCGCTAAGATGCGGTCGTGATCATCGTCGGAATAGCGGTCGTCGTCGTGGCGCTTCTGGCCCTGGCGATCGGGTGGGAACGCCTCATGACGAAGCTCTTCGGGGGTTGGTCGAAACGGAAGCGGTGAGCGGTGCGTCGTCGCGCTGCGGTTAGGCCGCGCTCGACCCTCTCTTTCGCAGCCGCCATACGCTGACCACGCCGTGGTCGCCGTCGCCGGGCGCGCCGACGACCGCAACCCCGTTCTGAACGGCAACGTCGGCGCCCAGGTGCGGGTCGCGGAACAGGTCGGCTTGGAGCACCCCGTCGAGCGTAAATTGAAGCGGATCCTCGTCGAGCGCCGACGCCTCGCTGCGCGCCGCCGTGCCGTCCTGCCGCGCCTCATGCCCGGTCGCCGGTGCGCACGCCGCGGCAGCGACCGCCAAAACGGTTCCCCCGAGTCCCCAGCCTCGCCTCTGCAGCATCCGGATACCCTTCTAGACTAGTTGTTTGGATGCACGAGACCTCCGCTCCGTTCAACCGCAACCAAATACGCCCGCCGCCGACCCCGCAGACCATGGCAAGGTAAAGGGCCATGGTCGCTGACGAGTACGAAGGCGAGATCTCGGTCCGTGGCAACTCGGCGGTGACGGCCCAGTTCTTCTACGTCATGCGCGCGATGACGGCCGCGACGGCGAGCGAGCAACGGCTCGCGCAGGCAACGACCCCGGAAGAGCGTCGCGATGCCGCGCAGCAGGGTAGGGCCGCGCTCGCCGCATTGCGCGAAAACCTTCTGCGCGTTGCGGATCTCTTGGACGATCCGGCGCTTCCGCCCGAGACGCACGCGATGTTCACGGAGACGCTCGCGAATCAAAGGATTCAGTTCGAAACGGTGACTGCGCGTTTCGAAGCGGCGCTCAAAGCGGCGGGATTGAGCAACGCTTCGGAGGGAGAAGGCTCCTGAGCCGGAGCGTCAGCGGGCGAGACAGCGCTGCGAGCGCGGTGCGAAACGCGCGGCTCTACAACGTCGGTACGCGCCTGGCGGCGGTTGGCATGGTCATCGTCGGCCTCCTGTATTGGGGGATCTACGGCGACGGCTGGAAGCTAACACTCGTGTGTTTGCCGGCGGCGCTCGTGACATGGCGCGCCGTGAAAGGTCGCAGAGGCGCCGTGAGCGCTCGCGCGCACGTGGTGAAAGGTGGGTGAGGCGTTGTTGTCCCGCGGTTGCACGCGCGGTGGACGCAGTGGACACTATGAAATGACGGGCGCCTCTTTGCGTGACGCGCCCTGCCGTTCGCGGAAAGCACCGATGACCGTCATGCGGAAGCAGCTGGCAGCGGCGGGGGCCCTCGCGTTGGCCTCGCTCGTCACGAGCGCGTGCGGGAGCTCGAGCGGGGACGATGACGCGTCGACGGGAGCCACCGGTGCGGTCCTCGGCGGCACGTCCGGCTCAGGCGGAAACATTGCAGCGCAGGGTGGCAGCGGCAATGCGAGCGCAGGGAAGGGAGGCACGGCAAACACCGCGGGCGGCACTGGAGGCAACAGCGCCGCTGGTCGAGGCGGAACGAGCTCCGACGCGGGCCGCGGCGGTGCGAGCACCGCGGGCAGCGGGGGCACAGGGAAGGGCGGCTCGGGTGGCACGAGCAGCGGCACCCCGGGTCCGCTCGGCGCCGCGTGCAACGTCGACGGCGACTGTGCGAAAAATCTCACCTGCATCACGAGCGACAGCGACACGCTCGGAACGTTCGGTCCAGCCGGCGGGCTCTGCACGATGGAGTGCACCGACCACCCCGACTGCACCGCGCTCACTCCCGGGGCTTACTGCGTCGCGTTCGACGAGGCGGGCACGATCGCCTTCTGCTTGGAGGGCTGCACCCCGGGCACCGCGGGCGAGCCGAAGTGCCAAGAGCGTCCCGACATGGGCTGCAACTTGGTCGGGCTCGAGGATTCGAGCACCGAATGCGAGACGAGCGACGACTGCGGCAGCGGACAGCTCTGCAACCCGGATACGAGCCGGTGCGGGGCCGTCATTACCGCCTGCAATCCGACCTGCGCCGGGGACTTCGACTGCCCGGGAGAACGTCACTGTGATTTTTCATCCGGAATGTGCGCGGACGGCCCGGCCGATGGGCTGCCCTTCGGCTCCCAATGCGACACGAGTGCCGCGACGGACCCGTGCAACGGCTTCTGCGTTGCCACGAGCGTTACGGGGACCGACGGCATGTGCATGGGGATTTGCTCGTTGAACGCGGATCTCGTCGGGTGTGGTTGGGACGGCACGGGTGACGCGGACGCTGCATGCCTTTTTCAGACGCGCTTGTCGCAAGAGGATGACGTGGGAACCGGCGACATCATGATTTGCGGTGCGCTTTGCGACTGCAACGACGACTGCGCGGGCGACGGCGTGTACTGCATCAGCGAGGACACGGGCACGCTCGAGGCGATCTGGGGCAGGTTGGGCTATTGCCGCCCCCTCACGGAGGGCGAGACCGTGGCGAAGAACACCGTCGCCTGCGAGTAACGAAATCCCTTGCGCGGGCAGTACCCCGCCGCGCACACTAAGGATTCGGCGCGGTTCCCGCTAGGAGGCCTTCTGTAATGCGAAATCGACTTGCCCTTTTGACCCTTTCTTTCGTTGGGGTGCTCTTCGGGACGGCAAGCTGTGGGGAGGACGAAGCGACGGGGCCGAGCGGTGCTGGCTACTGCCAGGTGTGCGAGCACTCGTCGGAGTGTGCGAGTCCCAACGTTTGCCTCGCAATCAAAGGCAATCCCGGCTTCGGTGCTTGCGCACCCAAGGGCGCGACGCAGTGTTGCCAGAACGGCGACAAAGACTGCCGCATGCTCGATGCGCCCATCGGCGGCAGCGCGGGTACTGGATCGGGCGGCACGGCAGGCTCGGGCGGAAGCATTCTCAACGGCGGTAAGGGCGGCACAGGCGGCTCGGGCGGTTCCGCCGGCGGCGTGCCGAAGGCGACGCACCTCGGTCAGGCCTGCATCAAAGACGCCGATTGCGTCGACGACAATCTCACGTGCATCGGCAGCACGGGCCTGTCCGACGAAACCGGCATTGCCAAGGGCCTCTGCACGATGGCGTGCACCGACGGCAACGACTGCCTCGACCAGTACCCGAACTCGTACTGCTTCGAGTTCAACAGCAACGACCACTACTGCATCGAAGGCTGCACGACCGGCACGCTCGGCTCGCCGAAGTGCCACGAGCGCGACGAGATCGCGTGCAGTCTGATCGGCCTGGTCCCGCGCAGCACCGCGTGCGCCTCGAGCGCGGACTGCGGCTCGCAGCAGCTTTGCGATCCGAACTCCGGCAGCTGCGGCGACATCGTCACGGGCTGCGTGCCGCTCTGCGCCGGCGACTTCGACTGCGGCGACAAGGAGTACTGCGATTTCGCGACCGGCATGTGCACCAAGACGGAGCCCACGGGCTTGCCGCATGGTGCCGCGTGCACGCCCCCTACGGGGAACGGCAAGGATCCCTGCCAGGGCTTCTGCGACGCCGGCAGCGATCCGAAGTCCGGCATCTGCGAGTCGCTGTGCGTGCTCTCGCAATCGCTCGTCGGATGCGCGTGGGACGGCGTGACGCCGAATCCGGATAACGTCTGCCTGTTCGGAACGATTCTCTCGCCGGCCGGCGACGCCGTGTTCGGCGACGTGGGTATCTGCGGCGCGCTCTGCGACTGCAACGACCAGTGCCTGCGCAAGGGCGACGTGTGCATCGACGAGACGGGCTCGGACGTCGAGCAGATCTGGGGTCGCAAGGGCTACTGCCGTCCGCTCGACTCCAGCGAGGACATCACGGACACCTTCCAGGACTGCCCGGCGGGCAGCACCGGTGGGACCGGCGGCACCAACGGCGGCGGCGGCGAGAGCGGCGGCGGCCCTGTGGGGAACGGCGGCACCGGCGGCACGGGCGCAAGCTCCGGCGAAGGCGGCGAGCCCGCCGTGAACACCGGTGGCGGAGGCCAGAGCGGTTGACCCCAAGCGGCGGAGAGGGAGCGACTCCGAGCGCGCGCACGCGTGCTCATGAGGAGGCGGGGGCGTCGGCTTTCGAGCACGGCGCCGGCTTCGCCGCGGGCGAGGTTTCGGGCGGCTTCGCCCTAGGTCCGCTCGAAGCCCAGTACGAGGAGCTCTTCGCCGAAGTGCTCGAGGACGGCGTCATCACGGCGGAGGAGCGCCATCGCCTCGAGAAGGCGGCGGCGAATCTCGGCATCGGACGCGACCGCCTGCTCCGGCTCGAGCAGGCGATGGTCGCCGCCTACCAGACGCGACACCGGGTCCAGATCGTCGAGCATTACGAGGAGCCGGCGGCGTCACTCCAGCCGCTGCGCGTCGAAGCCGAGGGCGACGCCGGACGCGCGCTGCTGCTCAAGCGCGTGGAGCAGCTGGAGACCCGTGTCCGCGAGCTCGAGGCCGAGCTCAAGCGCGCCGAAGCCGCCATCAACGTCGAGATCGATCTGAGCGAGCTCGAGACCGAAGCGGCTCGCGCCACCGAGGATCCGGAAGACGCCTGGCGCCACATTCGCCGCAGCCCGACCGATGCGGACGCCCACCGCGCGCTCTATCGCATCTATCGCGCCCGCGGCGACCACGATCGCGCGTGGTGCCTGGCGCAATCGCTCTTCGCGCTCGGCGCGGCCAACCCCGAAGAGCGCGCCGAGTTCGAGGCGAAGCGCTCGCAGACGCTGATGGCGCCGAAGGCGGGGGTGTCGCAAGCCGGCTGGTACGACCAGCTCTTCCACCCGGAGGAAGAGGTGCTGACGGGGCAGATCTTCGGCGTGATCGCGCCGGCAGCGCTGCTCGGCCGCGTGACGGCGCTACGTCGCGACGGAAAGCTCCACCAGCCCGCGCCGGAGACGCGCCAGGACGTAGCCAAGGCGACGGTGACCGCCGTGCGCGCGATCCCGTGGGCCGCGGCGATTCTCGGACTCGCGGCGCCCCCCATCTTCGTCGATCGCGAGCGCGACGTGGGCTTCGAGCACGTTCCGAGCATCCCGCCGGTCACCATCGTCGGAAAGCAAGTGCTGAGCGGCCGCACGCAGCTCGAGCACGCCTTCCTCGTCGGGCGGCACTTGTCTTGGTACCGGAACGAGCACTACGTGAAGACGCTCTTCACGGGCGTGCCCGATCTCGAGGACTTGTTCCTTGCGGCGCTCGTCATCGGTAACCCGGGCTTGCCGATCGCGGCCGACATGAAGAAGCGCGTCACCCCAATCGCCAACGCGATCCAGCCCCTGCTCGAGCCCGTCCAGCTCGATACGCTGCGCGGCTGCTTCCTGCGCTTCGTGGAGGAGGGCGCCCGTACGAATCTCCAGCGCTGGAGCCTCGCGACGGAGAAAACGGCCTGCCGCGCGGGCTTCCTGCTCTCGAACGACCTCGCCACGGCCCTCAAGGTGGTCGAAGCGGAGGAGCGAGGGACCGGGGAGCTCGCCAAAGATTTGTACGCTTTCGCGACGAGCGAACGGTATTTCGCGCTGCGCCGGCAGCTGGGCGTCGCTCTCGCGTAGACAGACACCACCGTCCTTCGCGTAGACTCGACGGTCGGGCACGCCGATGACCGTGGACCGTTTCGGACTCGTCGGAACCGTGATCGCGTCGGCGTACCACGTCGAGAGCGTGGTGGCCGAGGGCGGGTTCGGCGTCGTGTACCGAGCGCGGCACGGCGGCTTCCGCGCGCCGGTCGCGCTCAAGTGTCTCAAGGTGCCGCAGGGCGTCTCCCCGGAGCACCAGGCGCGCTTCCTCGAGCAGTTTCGCGCCGAGGCGGAGCTCATGTTTCGCCTCTCGGCGAGCACGCCGACGGTCACGCGCCCACTGCACGTCGACGTGATGACGACGCCGAGCGGCGCGTTCGTGCCGTTCATGGTGCTTGAATGGCTCGAGGGGGAAACGCTCGACGCGCTCGTGCGTTCGCGGACCGACGCGGGGCGGCGGCCGTTCACCTTGCCGGAGCTCGTCGAGCTCCTCGAGCCGGTCGCGCGCGCCCTTGCGCGAGCGCATCATTTCCAAGGGCCGAGCGGCGCGGAAAGCATCGTCCACTGCGATTTGAAGCCCGAGAACGTCTTCGTCGCCACCGTGAACGGCGAGCGCGCCGTGAAGATCCTCGACTTTGGCGTCGCAAAGGTGCGCGGCGCCGCGGCCAAGAGCAGCGGCGAGATGGCGCTCTTCACGCCGGCCTACGCCGCGCCCGAGCAATGGAACCCGAAAGCGCTCGGCGACACCGGACCGTGGACGGACGTCTGGGGGCTCGCGCTCACGCTCGTCGAAGCCATGGTCGGCCACCCCGTCATCACCGGCGATCACCTGGCCGCGCGCCAGCAGATCCTCGATCCGAAGCGCCGTCCCACGCCGCGCCAGCACGGCGTTGCCGTGAGCGATCGCGTGGAGAGCGTGCTCGCGCGCGCGCTCGCGGTCGACCCCGGGACTCGCTATCAGGATGCGGGCGCTTTCTGGAAGGCGCTCGCCGAGGCCGCGCAGGGGCTCGACCTACCGTCGGCGCCGAGCGGCCCGCTGATCCCCGATCTCGTCCCGCTCGAACGCAAGCCGAGCCACCCCGAGATTGCGGCCGTGCAAGCCCCCGCGAGCTTCGATTTCGACGAGCTCGAAGACAACGGCGGCTCCGGTCTCGCCCTCGATCTTCCGCCGGACGAGCCGCGTCCTCGGCGCTCCTTCTCGCCCTCGAGCCTGAGCGCCGTGCTCGTGCCAACGTCGCTCGCCGACGCGCCGACGGTCGTCGCTGACGCGCCCCCGAGCCCTCCGCCTCCGCCCGGGCCGTCCCCGTCGCTCGCTCCGTTGTCGCCGCGAGCGGCGCCGAAGCTCCCGGACTCCCCGCCGCCCGACGCGGGCGAGCGCACCTCCGCGCCTCCGGTCGTGCGCACGTCCACACCGCTACCGGAGTCCGAGCCGCCGCTCCTGCGACGCCTGGCGCCGGGACTCGCCCTCGCGGCGAGCAGCATCGTGCTCACGCTGCTCGACCGCATGTACGCGGCGTTTGCGGGCGAGGTTTTCACGCTCGGCCCGGTCCGCACCAGCTGGCTCGCCGCGGCGCTCTTGGTCGGCGGGATCGGCCTCGCGGCGCGCGAGCTACTGAGTCGGAGCTGAAGAGCGCGGAGCCGCGCGCGAGCCGGGCGGGACGCTCGGGGTCGCCTTCTCTTGAAACACGAGGGTGGTGCCGTCGAAAGCGCGCAGCGTGTTGCGCGTGCAGAACGGGCACGCCCACCCCACGTTGAACGACTCGCCCGAAGCGCGCACCACGTTGGCCGGCGCGGAAAGCTCCCGGCTGCGCTGACGCGCCCAACCGCGCACGGCCCGACGCTGCTCGTCGAGCTCCGCGCTCAAGCGGGCCTGGCACTCGCACACCGACTGAACGACCGCGGTCTTCATGGTCTTCGACCGAGTTTGGTAGCGGAACCGCCCGGCCGGCGTCAAGCCACCCGCACGCCTTGGCACGGACGCCGCGCCCGGGGTAGGCTCGCCCCCTCGGTCTCAGCGGGACTAGCTCAGTTGGTAGAGCACGAGCTTCCCAAGCTCGGGGTCACGGGTTCGAGTCCCGTGTCCCGCTCCAGAATCCCCCGGTTTTCGGGGGATTTCTTTTTTGGGGCTCTTCTCTCTTCGCAGTGGGTGCGGAGAGTTTTGTGTTTAGGCGCAAGAGCTGCCGGCTCGAGCTCCCGGCGCGCATTCTTCGTTCGAAATTGGCCCTCGGCGGGGGTTGCGATTTGGCCCGCCGGTTGCAAAAGACGCGGTGAGGTGCGCCATGGACTTCGACGGTGTTGACGTGATCGTGGAACCGCCGGGTCATTTCGAGCGCAAGCAGCTCGTGCTGCGTATCGCGATCGTGCTGGCGTTGTCGATCCTGGGGGCGCCGGTCGCCTGGGGTTTCGGCGCCTTGTACCTGCTCTTGCCGCTGATTGCCGCTGCGGTGATCTCGAGTCGCGGCCCCGAGGGCTACCTCGCGACAGCGGGAGACCGCGTCCTCGACGTGATCCGCTGGTGGGTCGCGTTTACCGGCTACCTCTGCTTTCTGGGCGATCGCGTGCCGCTCGAGATGCGTGACTACCGCGTGCGCATCGACTTGCGGCCGAGTACCCACGCCACGCTCGGAGGGGCGTTGCTCCGGCTACTGATTTCGATCCCCGTCGCGCTGTTGCTGTGCGTGCTGTGGTGGGCCGCTGGGTTCGTGCTGCTATTCGCCGCGATCGGCGTGCTTCTCGGCGAGCGCGTGCCGTCGTTCTGCACGCGCTTCATGTCGTTCGTCCTGCGCCTGGAAGTTCGTCTCCTCGTCTACCAGGCTTGCCTCAGCGACCGTCACCCGTTCGTGACGACCTCGGAGCCTCGTCCCGCGTATTGACGGCGGAAAGGCGAGAGACGAACGTTTCACGCCGCCATTCAAGTCAGCGGCGCTTCGTGCGCAATGAGCATTCTTTGCGGGCCGACCGCGCGCGCCGTCGCGCGTTCGTTAGGAGAAGTGGAGTCGATCCGAATGCTCGAGCGGGTGGGGGCATCCTACGGTGGTGGCACGGCGAGTATCCGGAATTGGCGGCATCTTGGTCGGCGCGGCGTGTCTCCTCGGTTGCGGGTCGGACGAGCCTGGACAGGGCGGGAGCGGCGCGAGTAGCGGGTCCGCAGGAAAGGTCGCCCATGCCGGAGCTGGGTCGGGTGCGGGTGGCGCGGGACACGGCGGGCGCGGGGGTAGCACTGGCGGACTCGGCGAGACCGCCGGAGACGGAGGAGGCAGCGAAGCGGGCACCCCCGACGGCGGTGAAGGGGCTGACCGCGGGCAGGCGTCGGGGGGTC
>DATMCL010000145.1:0-7240 GCA_035558375.1 Polyangiaceae bacterium | reverse complement strand
CAGAGCGCGGCGAGCCGGTGCGCCTCCGGCGAGCTCTCGTCCGCCTTGAGGACGCTGTCGAGAATCGCGAACGCCTTCGGCGAGTTGCCGGTCGCGCGCTCGAGGCGTGCCAGCGTGAGACGCGCGTCGGTGGACTTGTCGACCTCGGCCCAGTGCTGAGCCGCCTTGCGCGCTTCACCGAACGCCTTCGATTCCTCGGCCGCCTGCACGTACGCTCGGAGCACCGCGGGCTCGCGCGGGAAGGTGCGCGCCGCCGAGCGGATCAGGTCGAGAGCTTTCAGCGTGCGCCCCTTGTCGTGGAGCTCCTCGAAGCGCGCGAGGAGTGCCGAGGCGGGGCTCGAGGGCTCGGGCTCCGCGGCCTCGGAGCTCGGCGCCGCGTCGCTACCCTCGTCGCTCGTCTCGTTCACCGCGACCGGCGCGGGAGCGGGGATGGGCTCTTCGGTCGCAGCCGGCGGCGTCGCTGCTTCGGCTGCTTCCGTGTCTTCAGCGAACGTCGCGAGGGACGGCGGAGCGGCGAGCTCGGCGACCGTGGGCGCTGCGCCGGCTTCGACCGCGGCGAGCGTGGCGGGCGAGATCGGCGCACCCGTCGAGCCGTGCTTGCCGTGCACGAGTCGCGTCGCCTGCTCGAGCGCGCGGTGTCCGAGCGCCGTCACGAAAGCCGCGCCCGAATCACGAAGGAGCGGCGTGCGCGCGCTCACGACTGCAGCGGCCGCAAACGTCACGGCGCCGACGAGCGCGAGACCCACGCCGCGCCGAACGCTGCGGCTCCGAGCGCGCCCATCGAGCACGAGCTCGAGCGCCGCACGGAACTCGGCCATATCCTCGAAGCGCGCGTCCGGATCCGGCATCATCGCCTTGGCGAGCACGCGGTCGAGCTCGCGCGGGAGATTTGCCTCGGGGTGAAGGAGGCTCGCAGGCTCGGGCGGCCCCGAGAGCTTGCGCTCGATGAGCGCCGCCGTGCTCGACCCCTGGTGCGGCAGCGCGCCCGTCATGAGCTCGTAGAGCACGCCGGCGAGCGCGTACAGGTCACTGCGCGCGTCGGCCGCGCCGCGGGCCTGCTCGGGCGCCATGTACTCGGGCGTCCCGATCACGCTGAGCGCCTCGACGTCGTCACCGCTCGGCTTTTCGATTTCGCTCTCGCGCTTGGCAACGCCGAAGTCGAGGAGCTTCACGCCGCCCGCTGCCGTGAGCATCAGGTTCTGCGGCTTGATGTCGCGGTGAATGACGCCGGCCAGGTGCGCGGCTTCGACGGCGTGACTCGCTTCCACGGCGAGCTTCACGGCGTCGCGCCAGGCGAACGTGCCGCGGCTCGCGAGGCGACGATCGAGCGGCTCGCCCTCGACGAGCTCCATCGCGTAAAACGGCCGGCCGTCGCTCGTGAAGCCGAACTCGTGGAGCTGCACGAGCCCCTCGTGGTCGAGCCGCGCGACCGCGCGCGCCTCGGCGACGAAGCGGCCCCGCGACTCGCCGCCCGTGAGCTCGCGGTCGAGCACCTTGAGCGCCACCTTGCGTCCAATGTCCTCGTGCGTCGCGGCGTAGACGGTGCCCATCGCCCCGCGCCCGAGCTCGCGCTCGATACGGTAGCGCGTGCCCGGCAAGAGGCCGTCACTGCCCTCGGGCGGGAGCGGCGATTGCGGGAGCAGCGGCGGAGCGGCCTTCGCCGTGCGTGCCGAGCCCACGAGCCCCTGGAAGTCGGAGCGCGAGCGCGCGGGCTCGGCGGGGTAGAGCCGCTGCATGAGGTGCTGCACTCGACCGCGCACGCTGCGATCGCCGTCCGATCGGCTCGGGGCACGTTGCAGGAGGCGCGCGAGATCCGCCGTCGCCTGCCGCGCCGACGGGTAGCGATCCTCGATCCGTTGCGCCGTGAGGCGAGCGAGCACCATGTCGAGCTCGAGCGGAGCGCCCACGGACGCCGCAAGCGGAATCAGGCTCTTTTTCCCAGCGCCGACGGCAGCCAGGTGCGCCGACGGCTCGCCGACCAGGAAGCGCCGCCCCGCGCAGAGCTCCCACAGCATCACCCCGAAGGCGTAGAGATCCGCGGGCACGCCACCGGGCGTGTTGTTCGCGACCTCGGGCGCCACGTAGCCGGGCTTGGCGAACACGATGCCGGAAACGGTGTGGCAGCGCCGGTTCTCACCGCGCGCGGTGCCGAAGTCGATGAGCTTGATGTCGCCGCCGTAGCCGATCATCACGTTCTGCGGAGACAGATCGCGATGCACGATGTCGAGCGGCCGTCCCTCGGCGTCGGTGCGCTCGTGCACGTGGGCGAGCGCCTCACCCATCGTGAGCGCCATCGCAACCGCTTCGGGCCACTCGACGCGCACGCCGAGCTGGGCCGCGCGTCCCCGCACGTCGCCGAGGTTCTTCCCCTCGACGTACTCGACGACCACGTAGGGCTTGCCGGCGCTGTCCGTCGAGGCCTCGAGGATCTGCGCGACGCCCGGATGGTGCAGCTGGGACTGGATGCGGGCCTCGTCGAGGAAGCGCGCCAGAAAGGAGCTGTCCGTGTCGTGGTCCTTCCGGATGATCTTGATGACCACCGGACGCTCGGCGCCTTCGATGCCGCCGGCCGTGGCGAGGAAGACCTCGCCCATGCCCCCGCGGGCGATGCGGCGGAGCAGCGTGAAGCGCTCGAAGGACCGCGGCAGCCCGGCGGTCTCGTCACTATTTCCCTTTGATTCCGAGGCGTTGGACTCTTGGGGTGAAGCGTGCATAGGGGCATGGTGCCTATGTCGTACAATGTAGGCAAAGAAAGCGGCGGGCCGGAATCAACGGCGGGGCCCCCGAGTTGTCACTGCGGGCACGATTGTGAATCCGCGTCTCAGGACTAGACTCCCCGAGCGCTTTCGCCCGATGCCTCCCGCATCCCCCCTCGCCTCCAGCCGATTTTCCGCCCGTCGCGCGCGGGACGGCCTGTTTCGGCATGGGGTCCTGGTGCTCGCGGCCCTAGTCGTGAGCCTGCTCGTCCCCACGCGGGCGCACGCGGCGGTCCCGATGTGCAGCAGCGACGGTCGTACCGTTGCGGCGCCGCCCATCATCCTTCCGTGGCGGCAGCTGACGCTCGAAGCGCCGAAGCCGTGCCAGCAGCCGGACAACCCGCTGCTTCGCGCGATGCCGGACCAGCACCAGAAGACGCCGTCGAGCGCGCCGACCTTCACGCCGATTCGGGCGATGCCCACGCGAGCCGTCGCGCTCGCTCGTCCTTCCGGCATGCGCCAGCGCATCCTCGCAGCGTCGCGGCCACCCAGCTTCATCCTCGTCGCGTCGATCGATCGACCGCCGCGAGCCTGAGACACGGAGCGACCAGGGGTTAGGTCTGCGGACGCCGGTGCCGCAGACTGCCTCGTCGCTGGACGGCGCCGATCGCGCGCCCGTGCACCCATCCCTCGCGTCGCTTTGCCGCTAAAAAGGCGGCAGCGGCGCTCGTCCCGACCGCGCACCGGCGCGCGGCTCGGGCGAACCCCTCACGACACGTTCGAATCGAGAGAAATTAGGAGAAACGTCATGAACAAAGGAACCGCCATCGTCGGGTTCTTGCTGAGCTTCATTGCCGGCATGTTCCTCATGTGGGGCGCCGACCGCCGCTCGGGTGTGGACATCCACGCCGAGAGCGCAGCGGGGAGCGCTGTCGATCAGAGTGCAGCCAGCGTGCCGATCACGGCCGCCGACCCCCAGTGGGGCAAAGCGGACGCGCCGGTCACCGTGGTCGAAATCAGCGACTTCGAGTGCCCGTTCTGCAGCCGCGTCGTCCCGACGCTCAAGCAGATCAAGCAGACCTACGGCCCGGACAAGGTCCGCTTCGTCTTCAAGCACAGCCCGCTTCCGTTCCACAAGAGCGCGCGCCCCGCGGCCGAAGCCGCCGCGACGGTGATGGGCCTCGGCGGCAGCGACGCCTTCTGGAAGTTCCACGACTCGGCGTTCGACGGCCAGAAGAGCCTGAACGACGAAAACTTCGAAAAGTGGGCGGTCGCCGCCGGTGTTGACGGCGCCAAGTTCAAGGCCGCGCTCGCCAGCAAGAAGTTCGCGAGCAAGGTGGACGACGATCTCGCCTTCTCGAAGAAGGTGGGCGCCAACGGCACCCCGGCGTTCCGCATCAACGGCGTGACCGTGAGCGGCGCTCAGCCCTTCGACAAGTTCAAGGAAGTGATCGACGCGCAGCTCGCCGAGGCGCAGAAGCTCGTCGCGAGCGGCACGAAGCCGAGCGACGTGTACGTCCAGCTCACGAACAAGAACTTCACCGCCCAGCCCGACAACGCGGCCGCCGACAAGGGCAAGCCGAAGAAGGGCGGCGACGACGACGAGGACGACAAGAGCATCTGGAAGGTGCCGGTCGGCGCCGACGACCCGATCGAGGGTCCGAAGGACGCGCTCGTGACGATCATCGAGTACTCGGACTTCCAGTGCCCGTTCTGCAAGCGCGTGGAAGACACGATGACGCAGGTCGTGAAGACCTACGGCAACGACGTGCGCGTGGTCTGGAAGGACAACCCGCTGCCGTTCCACCCGCGTGCCAAGCCTGCCGCCACCGTGGCGCGCTTCGCGTACACGAAGAAGGGCGACAAGGGCTTCTGGGACGCACACCACGCCATCTTCGAGAGCGCTCCCAAGCTCGAGGACGACGACCTCAAGGCGATCTCCGAGAAGCTCGGTCTCGCGTGGGATCAGGTCAAGGCGGCCATCGACGGCAACAAGTTCGGCGATCGCTTCGACTCGACCATCGACCAGGCGTCGGATTTCCAGGCCCGCGGCACGCCGCACTTCTTCATCAACGGCGTGCGCCTGAGCGGCGCTCAGCCGTTCGAGAAGTTCAAGAGCGTGATCGACGAGCAGCTGGCGAAGGCCAAGACGCTCTTGCCGAAGGTCTCGCGCGCGAACATCTACGCGGAGATCACGAAGGAAGGTAAGGAGCCCCCGCCGCCCGAGAAGAAGGAGCTTCCGGCTCCGGACGCTTCGAGCCCGTTCAAGGGTGGCGCGAAGGCGAAGGTGGTCATCCAGGAGTTCTCGGACTTCCAGTGCCCCTTCTGCAAGCGCGTGGAGCCGACGCTCCAGGAGCTCTCCAAGCAGTACGGCGACAAGATCAAGATCGTGTGGCGCCACATGCCGCTGCCGTTCCACAAGGACGCTCCCCTCGCCTCGGAAGCGGCACAGGAAGCGTTCGCGCAGAAGGGCAACCAGGGCTTCTGGACGATGCACGACAAGCTGTTCGAGGCGCAGGGCGGCTCGCCCGGCATCGAGCGTGAAGGCCTCGAGAAGGTCGCGGCCGAGATGGGCCTCGACATGGACAAGTTCAAGGCCGCGCTCGACTCGCACAAGCACAAAGCCAAGGTCGACGCCGACAACGACGTGGGCCAGAAGGCGCAAATCAGCGGGACGCCCGCGTTCGTCATCAACGGCTACTTCTTGAGCGGCGCGCAGCCCACCTCGGCTTTCGTGAAGCTCATCAACAAGGCCCTGAAGGAATCAGGCGGTTGATCGAAAGAGTGCTCGGGGTGGCCGCGCGAGCGGCCGCCCTGACGCTCGTCGTCGCCTGTGCCGGCGGTGCTCCACCGCCGGCCAGTGCCGGCACGACGGGCCCCAACAACGAGCCCTCGTTCCGCGGGGGCGGCACCCCGGGCGCACAGGAGTCGGTGAGCATTCCGCCCGACCTCGCGACGCGTCTGCCCAAGGCGCGCGTACCCGTCCCGTCGCCCGATGCCCCGAGCCGGGGACCTTCGAGCGCTCCGGTGACGATCCAGATCTTCAGCGATTTCGAGTGTCCCTTCTGCGCGATGGCGGCGCCCTTGGTGCGCGAGCTCGAATCGGAATTTGGCGGCTCGGTGCGCATCGTCTGGCGCAACCTGCCGCTCACGATGCACCCCCACGCCGAGCTCGCGGCCGAGACCGGGCTCGAGATCTACGCCGAGCGCGGCGGCGCGGCGTTCTGGCGCTTTCACGACGCGACCTTCGCCGCGCAACGCAGCGGGCTCGACGAAGGCGTCATCCTCGCGCTCGCCGAAGCGCAAGGCATAGACCGCGAGCGGTACCGCGCGGCGCTCACCGCCCGCACGCACGCGCCGAAGATCGAGGCCGATCTCAATGCCGCGGACCTTGCCGGGATCAACGGCACCCCGGCGTTCTTCGTGAACGATTGGCTCGCCGTCGGCGCGCTCCCGTACCCGGAGATGCGGATGCTCGTCCTACAGGCCCTGCGCGATGCAGGTACCGGCGGCGGAGCGCTCGCGCCGGCCGTGCCCCCCTCCACTCAAAGCGTCAAAACGCCGCTCTAGAGCTTCGCGGCGCGGGCGCTCACGGTGCGCATCGTGTCGTCGAGGAGCGTGTCCTTCTTCAGGCACGGGTACTTACCGAGGTGCTCTTTGAAGAACTTCAGGTACGGCAGGCTCTGCTTGTCGCCGCCGAGCTTCACCTCGGGTAGGAGCGCGCGCACCTCGTCGCAGGAGCGCGCACGGCGCATGGCGACGGCGAGGCGCAGGGCGGGCGGCGCGACGGCCGTGAAGCGCGGCGAGCCGAGCCAAGTTTCGGCTCGGGTCTGAGCCGGGCTGCCCTTGGGCGCGAACACCGCCAGATCGTGAACGATACCGGCGCCCCGCTCGCCCATCGGCCCCTCGAGCAGCTTGAACGCAGCCTCGGGGGACTTCTTGTCCTGCGCTGCCTGGAAGAGCGCGCTCGCGAGGCGAGGATCGCTCGCTGCCGTGGGATCGAGGGCCAGGGCCTGCGACGCCGCGGCAACCGATCCGGCGAAGTCCTTCGCGTTGGCCCGTTCGTTTGCCTTGGCCAGTAGCCCCTCGAGCGCCGGGTCTCGCGACGGCGCGCCGCTCGGAGCCGGAGCAGCCGCGGCGCTCGAAGCGGACGGCCCGGCCGACGGCACCGGCGCTGACGCCTCGGAGGACGACGCGGTTTTGACCTCTGCCGGCGGTCGCGGCGACGCCGACCCGACGATCGCCCCCACGATCCCGACCAGCGCCAAAAGGACGACGAGCCCCGCAAACCCCAGGATGATGCCAGCGATCGCACGCGACGGCACCTTGGCGAGCCGCTCCGCTGCCGGCTTCGGCAGCATGGCTCGCCGCGCATCGAGCCATGCGACGAGGCGCTCGAACGCGGCTCGCGCCTGCGGCACGAGACGCGCGAGCAAGGGCCGAAAAAAAGCGCGCGCGTCGGCCCAGCGCTCGCTGACCATGCGAATCATCCGCGCGCCAAACGACCGCTCGTACGGTGGGAACAACCGCTTCGCGAGCAGCGC
>DATMCL010000144.1:0-2414 GCA_035558375.1 Polyangiaceae bacterium | reverse complement strand
AACAGCACGTCGAATTCGAATCCGAGTCCCATCAGCCTCTCGGTGTCCGGCACGAACCGTGAGTATGTCGTTCGCTGGCCCGATAGCTACGACAACTCGCATCCCTACCGGCTCATCCTCGACCTGCACGGATACGGCGGCTCCTACAAGGAGACAGCCGGAGAGAGCTACTTCGGACTCTTTAGTCCCTCGAACGGCAGCACGATCTTCGTGGCACTTTCGGCTGTCGATGGCGATTGGAGAACCGGCGACAACCTCGCTTACGTCGACGCGGTGCTGAAGGCGGTCGAGGCTGAGCTGTGCATCGACACATCGCGCGTGATGCTCGAGGGCTTCAGTCAAGGCGCCGCCGAGGCGTGGCAGCTTGCTTGCTCGCGGCCGGGCGTCTTTCGCGCCGCGGTGGGGCACTCGGGCGGAGGCGTCACCAATCCGACGAGCTGTGAGCCCATCCCCTATCTGGGTTCGGGCGGCCTGCAGGAGAGCGTCACCCAAACCACCCAGACCGATCAGTTCGCGAAGTGGAACGGATGCACCGTGGCAACGCTGCCCAAGGCCCCGACCGGAGGACACGTTTGCACGAGCTATGCGGGCTGTCCTGAAACGGCGCCCGTTCGCTGGTGCAACTACGACGGACCTCACACACCGCTGCCCACCGACTCGGGCACCAGCATGTCCTGGATGCCCTCGGAGACTTGGCCTTTCTTCAGCCAGTTCTGAGCGGCGAGGCGAGCGAGACGCGGGAGAGCACATCGCGAGCCCGCGCGCCCCGCGACCGCGTGCGCCGCGGTGCTAGATCGGATCGATGAACCCTCCCGACGCCGAGCTCGCGCGACTGCTCCGCGACGCGCGCACCATCGCCGTGGTCGGCGCGTCGTCCAAGGCCGATCGCCCGTCGTACGGCGTCTTCGCGCGCTTGAAGCGTGCCGGATATCGCGTGATTCCGGTAAACCCGTTCGAGACGGAGGTGCACGGCGAGCGTGCGTATGCGTCGCTCGCGGACGTTCCCGAGCCGATCGACATCGTCGACGTCTTCCGGCGCTCGGAGGAGACGCCGCCCGTCGCCGACGACGCCGTGCGCGCTCACGCCAAGGTCCTCTGGCTGCAGCTCGGCATCGTGAACGAGGACGCGGCGGCTCGGGCCCGAGCCGGCGGCCTCGTCGTCGTGATGGACGCCTGCATCGCCGTCGTCGTGAGCCGACTCGGCATCAGCGTGCCGTAAAAGCGCGCTCGGGACCCGCCGTCGACGTTGCGCACCTCGCGCTACATGTCGGCGTCACGGGGCGCTTGCACCGCCCCTCGAGGCCCACAATGATGGCTCGATGCAAGCGCGTTACCTTCCGCGCCTCGCGCTCACCGGAATCGTCGCGTGCTTCACGGCCGCGAGCGGCTGCAGCGGGGACGACTTCGAATCCGCCCCTACTCCGAACGCAGGCACCGGTGGAACGAGTGACACCGCGGGCAGCGGTAGCGGCGCGAAAGGCGGCGCCTCCGGCAAGGGCAGCGGGGGCGCATCGGCGGGACAAGGCGGAGCCGCGCGTGGGGGCAGCGCAGGCTCGGCAGTGGGCGGCACCACGGGCGAAGCCGGCGCGAGCACGGGCGGCAGCACCGGCGGCACCGGCGGCACCGACGTGACGAGCGATGCCGGCGCGGGCGGCGAGGCCATCGTGGGCGACGACTGCTCGACCGTCACGTGCCGGAACGCCGGAACGTGCGTCGAGAAGAACGGCGTACCCCACTGCGAGTGCGCGCCCGGCTTCGCGGGCAGCCTGTGCGCCACGAACCAGAACGACTGCGCTACGGATCCCTGCGAGAACGGCGGCATCTGCGAAGATCGCGTGGCCGACTTCTTCTGCGGCTGCCTCCCCGGCTTTACCGGCAAGACGTGCGACACGGCGGGCAGCCACTGCGAGCCCAACCCGTGCCGTAACGGCGCGCCGTGCGAAGACCTCACGAACGGCTTCCATTGCGCGTGCACCGCGGGCTTCAGCGGCGACGACTGCTCGGTGAATACCGACGAGTGCGCGGGCCACCCGTGCCAGAACGGCGGGGCCTGCCTCGACAGCGTCAACGACTACGTCTGTTCGTGCCCCGACGGCTACGGCGGGAAAAATTGCGAGATCCACGTCACTGGCTGCGACAACGATCTCTGCCAGAACGGCGGCACCTGCCACGAGAGCAGCGGCACCGTGAGCTGCGAGTGTCCTCCGCTCTACGCGGGCACCTATTGCGAGCTCACGCGCTACATCGCCGTGATGGCGGCCGAGGATCACACCTGCGCGCTCCGCGGCAATCACAGCGTGTACTGCTGGGGCCGCAACAACTCGGGCGAATCCGATGCGCCGGGCGACAAGCTCGAGACGCTCGACGGCCCCGTGATGCACGCGTGCGGCCTGCGCGCCGACGGCGGCGTCACG
>DATMCL010000143.1:0-8158 GCA_035558375.1 Polyangiaceae bacterium | reverse complement strand
CGGATCGCTCCCCACCTTGATACCGAGGTAGCGGGTCGTCCCGTTGAAGGGGTTGTCCGGCAGTGCGGTGCCGCCGTTGCTCGTGTCGCCGAGAACGACGGAGAAGTAGCCGTCGTCGATCGCAACGCTTTGCGTCTCGGTCCATTGCTGTCCCGTGCCGTGACCGTCCCCGTCCACGCTCGCGTAGATCGTGAACCGGATGGCTTGACCGGACTGAGTGATCGGAGCTCCGCCAGAGTCGAAAAGGCGCCCCTGCTCCGAGAGGAACGGCGGGACGGCCGCTGCGGAGCCGGCCGCGGCCAGCACGCCGAAGCCGATGCCCATCTTGCCCAGTACGCCTAACTTTCGAGCCATGACTATCTCCTAGAAGCGCGCGCCCTAAGGCGCCGCGTCCTCCGGTTGGGTCGATCCGATAACGGAGCCGTGGAGCCGGTAGCGCGTCGAGTTCGCGTTCACCGGCAGCTGCCCGTCGCTCATCACGCTGAAGAGCTTGTAGTTCGTGCTGCTCCGCCACGAGCCGGCCGGTGCGAGCACCGTTCCAGGCTTGCCCGGCTCGGGCGGGATGATGACGGTTCCCTCGCCGCCCTCGCCGCCACCGGCCATGCCGCCTGTCCCGCCCTTGCCGCTGGTCCCGCCCTTCGAGCCGCCGGTGCCGGTGTCGCCCGCGTCGCCGGTGGTGTTCCCGCTGCCGCCCGTCCCGCCCTTGCCTCCGCCCGTGCCGCCCGTGGCCTGTCCGCCCTCGCCGCCCTCGTTCGCACCGGCCGTGCCGCTGCTGCTCCCGCCCTTGCCGCCGCGGCCGCCCTTGCCGCTAGTCGCCGAGCCGCCGTTCCCGCTGTCGCCGCCCATGCCGCCGCTTGCGTGCGTGTCGATGAACGTGTGGCTCGCGTCACCGCACGCGAACACGACGCCGGAAGCCAGCGCAATCATCCCCACGGACTGCAAGAGAAGTGAACGCATTCCGGACTACCTAGGGTACTCAGTACTGAACGTTTTCGTCAACAACGGCGAGCCTCAGAAGGTGCCGCGCAAGCCTGCGGAGCCCACGCCCACCCATGGCGACACTGTAGGAGCGAGTGATGCCGCGCTCTCCTTTTTCTTCGAGGAGAGAATGAACAGCGTGACGCCGGCGCCGACGCCGACCGCGCCGACCGCGAAACCGACGATGCCGAGCGTGCGTGCGCTCTTCGCGTCGGCCTCGAGCCCATCCACGTCGTCCTTCCGATCGAGCGGACACGCGTCGTTCGGCAGGTTGCAGATGTCGGCGACGTCGCTCTTCTTGCTCGACGATTGGAGCATGAAGACGGTGCCGCCCACCAAACCGACCGCGCCGACGCCGAATGCAACGTAGGAGCCGATACGCAGGCCGTTCGTGCCGCCCGACTTGCCTTGATCGGCGTTCGGCTGGTTCGGCGGCGGCGCTGCCTGCTCCTGCGGATTCGGGGGCGGCGCTGCCTGCTCCTGCGCCGGCTGCGCTGCGACGGCCGCGCCCACGGCGGCGGGTGGTACGGCGGAAGCATCCTGCTCGAGGTTGAGCGGCACCTCTTGGCGCTGGCCCGGCTCGACGCGCACGGCGGCTTTGCCGCGCAACCCGGTCGCCACGCCCTCGATGGTGTGATCGCCTGGATCGATCGGCACCGGCGCGCCGATCAGCACCGACGAGATCGCGACGCCGTCGACCGTGACGACGAGATCCTTCGCCTGCTCTTTGTTCGCGACGGTGATGGTGACGCGGCCGATCTTCGGCTCGATGTTCGACACCTCGCTCGAGGCGGAGGTCTGAGCGTCGCGCGCGGCCTGGGGCGCGTTCGCGGGCAGCACCTCCTTGATAACCTTCATGTACGCTTCGCGTGCCTTCACGTACTGGTTCAGCTTCGCGTGCGAGCGCGCGATGAAGAGCAAGTGCGGCAGCGCGTGGTAGAGCGACTCCGCCTTGCTGAAGCTGTCGAGGGCCTGATCGTATTTGCCCGCTTTGAACGCTTCCACGCCGGCCGTAGCGAGCTCACGTGCCGCAGCACGCTGCTCGTCCGATTGCGCAAAAGCAGAGAGCGGTGACGACAAGCAGGCCGCCACCAAGATTGAAGCCAGTGTCGCGTGAGCCCTACGCGTAGCCATGACGGGGTTCGCAGGATGCTACACGATTGTCCGCGCTCGCGAAGCAAGTGCTCAACACTTCGCAAGCACACATTGTGCGCTGTATTTCCAGCGCAGCTGAAGGCTCGCCCGCAGCGAGCCGATCGCTTGCGAAACGGGAGGCCTAAGCGACGCGCGCGACGCCGGACGCGGCTTCGGCCGTAGCGTCGGAAGTTCGCGGGCCGGAGCCGCGCGCCGCTTCCTCGTCGCCGAGGTGCGCCTGGACTCGACCGGAGCCAGCCGGTCCGCCGAGCTCGGCGACCAGATCGCCCAGGCGACGCCGGAAGCGATCGCCAGCGCGTTGCGACGCGCAGAACGTGAGCACCCCGTTCGCTCCGAGCCGCGAGAGCAGGCTTTCGGCCACCGCACGACGGGCGGCTTCGGCCGTTTGGTCGGCGCGGAGGTTACAAGCGAGGACGGCCCGCACGACGAACGCCGAGCGCGGGAAAGCGCCCGCGATGAAATCGTCCACGCGCGCCGCGAACCCGAGCGGCCCTTCGCCCTCGATCTCCGCCACGACGCGGCAACCACCGCGCGAGGCGACCAAAGTCGTCGGCCAGGCGGCGCCGAGCTCCACGACGACGAGCTCGCTTCCTTCAGGGCTATTTCGGGACATGGGTTTCCGGGATAAGGCTACGCGCGCTTAACGGGCAAAATTCCCGCGGCTTTAGGGCTCGGCGGCAAGGCCGTACGTCGAGCGCGCCAGTTTGACTACACTTCGAGCAGAATCCTCGCGGGTGCCTCCAGGCACTGCTTGATGCGGCGGAGGAACGTGACTGCCTCGCGGCCATCGACCAACCGATGGTCGTAGGTGAGCGCGACGTACATCATGGGGCGGATCACCACGGCGCCGTTCACGGCGATGGGGCGATCTTGAATCGCGTGCAGGCCGAGGATCCCGCTCTGCGGCGGGTTGACGATCGGCGTGGAGAGCAGCGAGCCGTAGATCCCGCCGTTGGAGATCGTGAAGGTGCCGCCCTGGAGCTCTTTCAGCTCGAGCTTGTTGTCTTTGGCGCGCTTACCGAAGTCCGCGATCTTCTGCTCGACCTCGGCGAAGCTCAGGCGATCGGCGTCGCGAATCACGGGCACCGCGAGCCCCTTGCCGCCACCGACTGCAACGCCGATGTCGTAGTGGTTCTTGTAGACGATGTCCGTGCCGCGGATCTCGCCGTTGATGGCGGGAATGAGCTTGAGCGCGTCGATCGACGCCTTCACGAAGAAGGACATGAAGCCGAGCTTGATGCCGTACTTCTCTTGGAACGCCTCTTGGTGCTCCTTGCGGAGCGCCATCACGGCGCTCATGTCGATCTCGTTGAAGGTGGTGAGGAGCGCGGCCTCGGACTGCGATTGAAGGAGCCGCTCCGCGACGCGCCGCCGGAACGGCGTCATGGGGACGATCTCTTCCGGTCCCACGGCGCTCGCGGGGGTTTCGAGCGACGGCACGTCGCGGTGCCGGAGCACATCCTCGCGCAGTAGCCTGCCACCCGGGCCCGAGGGCTCGACCTCTTCCTGACGCAGCCCGCGCTCCTTGAGCGCACGGCGCGCCGAAGGCATCACGCGCGCGAAGCCTTGCGCCGGCATCGAGTCGCGTTTTGCGCCGTCGCCGGCTTGTCCGCCGTCGCTCGGCGGGCTCGACGATTTGGTCGGCGCGGGCGCGGGCGCGGGCGCAGCTTCCTCCGCGCCCTCTTCCAAGAATCCGATCACGTCGCCGACGGCGGCGGACTGCCCCTGCTTGCGAACGATCTGCGTCAGGACGCCCGCGACGGGCGCGGGCAGATCGACGGTCACCTTGTCCGTCTCGATCTTGACGATGATCTCGTCGCGCTTCACGCGCTGCCCCTCACCCTTCAGCCACTCGCCGATCTGTACTTCGGTGACCGACTCGCCGACGGGCGGGACCTTGAGCTCGATGGGCATGACTCGGGGGGCTTCTTAGCGCCAGGGAAGCCAAATAACAATGACCCGGAAACGCCCGCGAAAGCTCTCACAAAACCGCGGGAACGCAGCGGGAAATGCGAACCCCCCGGGCGCGAGGAACGCTCAAGTACCTTTGGGGCACACCACCGCGCGCCATGCGCCCTCGCGTGTCGCGGCGCACACCGACACATTCGAAACGTAGAGGAACGCACGACGAGCGTTCGTTCGCGTGGCTTGACGCGTAACGAACGGGCGCCATCCCCAGTCGGAAAGGCGACGTCACATGCGCGTATTCGTCACGGGTGCAACGGGGTTCGTCGGTTCCGCGGTCGTGCGCGCGCTCGTCGGCGCCGGACACGAGGTCGTCGGCTTGGTGCGCTCGGACGCGGGTCAACGGGCGCTCGAAGGCTCCGGCGCCGTTGCGCTACACGGCTCGGTGGAAGACGACGACACCCTGCGCGCAGGCGTGGACCGAGTCGATGCCGTGATCCACACCGCGTTCAATCATGATTTTTCCAAGTTCAAGCAGAGCTGCGAGTCGGATGGCCGGGTCATCGCGGCGCTCGGCGCGGCACTCGAGGGCTCCGCGCGACCTTTGATCGTGACGTCGCCGCTCGGCATCCTGCCGCGAGGCGTCTTGGTCAGCGAGGAGACGGCGCCGCTCTCGGGCCCGAACGCGCACCCTCGCGCAGCGACCGAGGCGGCGCTCGACGCAATCGTTCGGCGCGGGGTGCGTGCGACGGTCGTGCGCTTGCCGCCGACCGTTCACGGCAAAGGCGACCCCCACTTCGTGAAGGCCCTCATCGAGCTCGCGCGCGTGAAGGGCAAGTCAGCGTTCATCGGCGAAGGCGCGAATCGCTGGCCGGCCGTGCACCGTCTCGACGCGGCGCTCGTCTATCGCCTCGTTTTGGAGCGTGGCTTCGAGCCCGGGACGCGCTTCCACGCCGTAGCCGAAGAAGGCGTCATGCTCCGCGACATTGCCACGGCGATCGGTCGCGGATTGGGCGTCGGAGTCGGCAGCGAGGCCCCGACGCACTTCGGAGGCATCGCCGGCTTCGTCGCCCTCGATCTCCGCGCCTCGAGCACACGCACCCGCCAAACGCTCGACTGGCACCCAACCCACCCCGACCTCCTCGCCGACCTCGACCTCAACTACTTCGACACCTAGAAAGACGTCGAGCGATCCGCTCCGTCGAGCGGAGCGAGCGGATCGAACGAACGTTCATGCCTAACCGTCCGAATCAGACGCGAGGCCTGTCGATCGACCATGCTTCCAGGTCACCCCGGAAGCCCCGCGCTCACCCGAAAGCCTTTTCCAATAATTGAACCTGCTCGAGCTTATGACAGCTCGCCGAGCCGGTCGCGGGACTCGCCGACTCCGCGCGGCACGCGGAGGTCAAGGGGAACCTTCCGAACAGCATGCTCCCGAAGCGCGCTTTGATCGTGCGCCAAGCGCCCATGTTCTCGGGCTCCTCTTGGACCCAGACGGCGGGAGTGCCGTCTTCGAGGTGCTCGACGGCGGCGTGCAGGTACATGTCGGGCAGCGGGTAGAGTTGCTCGAGGCGGACGATCTCGACATCCTCGCGACCGAGCTCCGTCCGGCGCTTTTCGAGGTCGTAGTAAACCTTGCCCGTGCAGAGGAGCACGCGCGAGGTGCGCTTCTGCGCGCGCGCCTCGGGGCTGCGCGCGTCGGGGATCACGCGGTGGAAGCGGCCCTCCGCGAGCTCGTCGAGCGGGCTCACGGCTTGCGGGTGGCGGAGGAGGCTCTTCGGCGTGAACACCACGAGCGGCTTGCGCCACGGTCGCACGGCCTGGCGGCGCAAGAGGTGGAAGCACTGCGCGGGGGTCGTGGGCTGACACACCTGGATATTTTCCTCCGCGGAGAGCGTGAGGAAGCGCTCGAGCCGCGCGCTCGAATGCTCGGGCCCCTGACCCTCGTAACCGTGCGGCAAGAGTAGGACGAGGCCGCTCAGGCGCTTCCACTTGTCCTCCGCGCTCACGATGAACTGATCGATGATCACCTGCGCGGCGTTCGCGAAATCGCCGAACTGCGCTTCCCAGAGGACGAGCGCGTCCGGCCAATCGAGGCTGTAGCCGTACTCGAAGCCGAGCACCGCCGCCTCGCTGAGCGGCGAGTTGTAGATCTCGATCGGCGCCTGATCGGCCGCGAGGTGGCAGAGCGGCATGTGCGTGCGCCCGTTCTCCTGATCGAAGAGCACGGCGTGGCGATGGCTGAACGTCCCGCGCCCCGCGTCCTGGCCGGTGAGACGCACGCGCACGCCGTCCGTGACGAGCGTGGCGAACGCGAGCGCTTCAGCCGCGCCCCAGTCGAGCGGCTTCTCGCCACGCGCCATCGCGCGCCGGTTGTCGAGCAGCCGGCTCACCTGCTTGTGAGGATGGAAGTCGTCGGGCAAAATCGTCTGCCGCTCGAGCAGCTCGCTCAAACGCGACCGCTGGACGCGCGTGTCGGCGTCGGGCACGTTGGCTTCCGGGCCGCCCTGGTGGCCTTTCCAGAAGCCTCCGAGCCAATCCTGCACGCGCACGTAGTCCGAGCGACGCGCCTCACTGAGCTCGCGCTCCAGATGCTCGCGACGCTCGACGGCGATGCGATCGGCCTCCTCGCGCGTGACGCCCCCGAGCTCGAGCAGGTGCTCGAGGTAGCCGTCGCGCACGCTCTTCCGCTCCGCAATCGCGCGATAAAGGAGCGGCTGCGTGAACGCCGGCTCGTCGGTCTCGTTGTGACCGAAGCGACGGTAGCCGTACATGTCGATCACGACATCGCGCGAGAAGGTGTCGCGGAAGTCCATGGCGAGCCGCACGACCTGGGCCACGGCCTCCGGGTCTTCACCGTTGACGTGGAAGATCGGGATCTGGAGCATCTTCGCGACGTCGGTCGCGTAGGTGGTCGAGCGGCCTTGTGAGGGCGGCGTCGTGAAGCCGATCTGGTTGTTGATGACGACGTGGATCGCGCCGCCCGTCGTGTAGGCGTCGAGCTGGCTCAGATTCAGGGTCTCTTGGATGATGCCCTCGCCCGCGAACGCCGCGTCGCCGTGGATCGTCACGGCGAGCTTCCGGCTGCGGGCCCGATCGCCCGCGCGATCCTGCTTGCCGCGCGTACGGCCGAGCACCACCGGATCGACGAACTCGAGGTGGCTCGGGTTGAAGCAGAGCGAGAGGTGCACCTTGCGCCCGCTCGGCGTCGCGAAGTCCGAGCTGTGGCCGAGGTGGTACTTCACGTCGCCGCTGCCGAAATAGAGCTCCGGATCGGCGTCCTGGAACTCCCGGAAGATCTCGCGCGGGCTCTTGCCCATGATGTTCGCGAGCACGTTGAGCCGGCCGCGGTGCGCCATGCCGAGCACGATCTCGTCCACCTCGTGCGGGTCGGCGGCGTGGTCGATCAAGAACGCCAAAAGCGGGATCAGGCTCTCGGAGCCCTCGAGCGAGAAGCTCTTCGCGCCGACGAACTTCTTCTGGATGAACTCCTCGAAGATCGTCGCGTCCGTGAGCTTCGTGAGGATGCGGAGCTGCTCGGCGCGCGACAGCTCGATGCGGTTCTCGCTGCCCTCCATGCGATCCTGCAGCCAATTCTTCACCGTCAAATCGTCGATGTGCATGAACTGCACACCGATCGACCGACAGTACGTGTTGGTGAGGCGCGTGAGCATTTCGCGCAGCGTGAGCGTCTCGGCGCCGAAGATGGTGCGGCTCGAGAATTTGCGATCGAGCTCCGCGGCGCCGAGGCCGTAGAACGCGGGGTCGAGCTCGGGCCAGCTCGGGCGGGGCAGGCCGAGCGGATCGATGCGCGCCATCATGTGACCGCGGACTCGGTACGCGCGGATCAGTGCATCGACGGCGTCCTGACGAACGGCGATGTCCGGCACGCCGTTCGGCGCAAGCGACGACCCGTTGGCGCTCCTGCCGTTGGTCTTCGCGACCTGTCCGTTGGTCGCTCCGCCGCCGAACAGACTCGACGGCTTGAAGGACGGACCGAGCTGCGGCTTGTGGGCAAACTCCGAATCGGAGCCGAGCGAGGCGAAGAGCTCGCGCCACGCTGCCGGCACGGCTTGTGGGTCACGCATGAACTCCGCGTAGAGCTCCTCGACGAACGGCA
>DATMCL010000142.1:0-4077 GCA_035558375.1 Polyangiaceae bacterium | reverse complement strand
CGGTGAGCGAGCCGCCCGAGTGCGGATCCATCTTGAGCTCGAGCTCCGCCTTCTCCGGGCGCGCATCGAGCACCTTCTGTGCCTCGTGCTTGCCGACGTCGCCGATGTGAACCTGGCCGTCGACGCCGCGGAAGGTCTGGTCGCCGGGCTTCACGTCGCTGCCCTTGCGCGTCACGAACCAGCGCTCGCCCATTTTGGCGGCGCGCTCGAGCAGGCGCGAGTGGATGTAGAACACGTCGCCCGGGTACGCTTCGCGGCCCGGCGGGCGGCGGAGCAGGAGCGAGAGCTGGCGGTAAGCGACGGCTTGCTTCGAGAGGTCGTCGTAGAAGCAGAGCGCGTGGCGGCCGGTGTCGCGGAAGAACTCGCCCATCGTGACGCCGGTGTACGGCGCGAGGAACTGAAGCGGCGCCGACTCGGTCGCCGTGGCGACGACGACGATCGTGTACGCCATCGCGCCGTGCTGCGCGAGCTTGTCCACCACCTGCGCCACGGTCGAGGCTTTCTGCCCGATCGCGACGTAGATGCAGATGACGCCCTGCCCCTTCTGGTTGACGATCGTGTCGGTCGCGATCGCCGTCTTGCCCGTCTGGCGGTCGCCGATGATGAGCTCGCGCTGCCCGCGGCCGATCGGAATCATCGAGTCGATGGCCTTGATGCCGGTCTGAAGCGGCTCGCGCACCGGCTGGCGTGAGATGATGCCCGGCGCCTTGAGCTCGATGCGGCGGCGCTCTTTGCTCTCGATCGGGCCCTTGCCGTCGATCGGCTGACCGAGCGCGTTGACGACACGGCCGATGCAGGCGTCACCGACCGGCACCTCGGCGATGCGGCCCGTGCGCTTGACGACGTCGCCTTCCTTCACGCCGATGGCGTCGCCGAGGACGGCCACGCCGACGTTGTCCTGCTCGAGGTTCAGCACCAGGCCGAACAGGCCGCCCGGGAACTCCACGAGCTCGCCGGCCATGACGCCTTCGAGGCCGTAGACGCGCGCGATGCCGTCACCGCTCGTGAGCACGGTGCCGGTCTCGCTGACCAGCGCGGCGCGATCGAAGTTCTGAATCTGCTGCTTGATGATCGCGGAGATCTCGTCTGCACGGAGCTGCATGGCGTGTTCTTTCTCTTCCTTGCGGGTCAGGACAGGAGTTTTCGCTCGAGGACCTCGAGGCGGCCTCGAAGGCTTCCATCGATGGTGTTGTCGCCGATGCGCGTCACGACACCACTGATGAGCCACGGATCCTCGCGGCGTTCGAGCATCACTTTGTGCCCGATCAGCGTCTCGAGCTCGTTGCTGAGACGCTGGTAGAACGATTCGGGGAGCGCGCTCGCGCTCGTGACGGTCGCGCGCACGATGCCCTGCTTCTGGTCGGACAAAGCGTCGAGCTTCTTCGCGATGTCCGGCAGAGCGCTCAGGCGGCGGCGCTGCGCGAGGTAGCGCAGGGTGTTCAGCGCGAAGGGTCCGGCGCCGAGCCGATTCGCGACCTCAGCCAGGATTTGCCGGCGCTTTTCGAGAGCGACGAGCGGATTCTCGAGCACGCTCCGGAGGTCGGGGCTCTCTTGGTAGGCGGCGGCGAAACGGCGCAGCTGATCGGCCAGGGCGGCGAGCGTTCCCGTTTCGACGCCGAGCTCGAAGATGGCGCGTGCGTAGCGCTCGGCGACGGTGGCGTGACTGGCCATGACTCATGCCCTCCCGCGCAGCACGGCGCCGGTTTTACCGAGGCCGCTCAAGAACTCGTCGGCATAGCGCTGGTGATCTTCGGGACGCAGGCGCGCCTGGACGGTGGTGACCGCGGACTTCAGCGCGGCGGCGATCAGCTCCTCGCGCAGCTTCGCGGAGGCGGCGGCTAGCTCCTGCGCGACGAGGAGCTTGGCGTCTTCTTCCATGCGGCCGCGGCGCGTCTTCGCTTCGGCGAGAATGCGCGCGCGCTCGGCTTCGGCGCCTTCGCGCATGTCGCGGCGAACGCGCTCGACCTCTTGCTCGATCTGCTCGAGCTTCTCTTCGTATTCGGTGAGCCGCGTTTCGGCTTCGCGTTTCATGCGCGCCGCCTCGTCCATGCCGCGCAGGATCGACACCTTGCGGTTCTTGAGCGCGGTCTTGAGGGCCGGGCGTACCTTCTTGATGAGGAAGCCGTAGAGCACGAGCGCGTTCAGGATCCAGAGACCGAACGGGGCGGGCATGCCCGTCGGGCGGAACAAGAAGCTCGGCTCGACGCCGTCCTTCTCGCCGAAGGCGCCGTAGATCCAGTTGATGTCGTCGAAGGTCGGGACGTGGTGCTCGCCGTGCGCCGCGTGCTCGGCGTGACCGGCCTGCTCGCCGTGAGCCGCGTGCTCGCCATGGCCCGCGTGCTCGCCGTGACCGACGTGCTCGTGAGCGGCGGCCGGGGGAGCGTCGTGCTGTGCCCCGAGCGCCGGCACCGCGACGAGGGCTGCGCCGCAGACGAGAGTCGCAAGGAGGGCGCGCATCAGCTCACCTTCCTGCCGAGCACGTGCTCGGCGAGCTCGGTCGCGATGCGCTCGGATTCGCGGCCCACCTCGAACTGGACGCGGCTGAGCTCGGCGGCGATCTGCTTGCGGCCGTCTTCGACGATGCGGCCTGCCGCGGCCCGAGCCTCGGCGAGGATCTCCGCCTCGAGCTTGATGGTCTCGGCGCGCACCTTGTCGCGCTCTTCGGCTGCGACGCGGTTCACGCGCTCGAGCTCCTTCTGGTAGCGGACGTAAATCTCGCCCGCCCGTTCGTCCAGCTCACGCGCCTGGGCTTTGGCGCCTTCGGTGCGGTCCTCGCGCAGAGCGAAGACGCGCAGAACCGGCGCGAAGAGCAGCGGCTCGAGCAGGAACATCAGGACGATGAAGATGAAGACCTGGAAGACGAGCGTGTTGTCGAAATCCAGGGTCACTCCACCCGAGAGGGCGAGCACCGGAACTGCGGATCCAGGGGGCAGAACGCTCATGTGGGGTGCGCTTGGCGGGCGGCTGTTACCACCTCGCGGGCAGCGTGTCCATTCACGCCCATCCGTCAGGGCCCGCCGCGATTTCCAACGGCAGATCCGGGCCCAACTCGGCGAGGATCGCGCGGTACGATTTTCCGTCCCGCGGGTCGGCAGCGAGCGGCGCGACGTCGAGCAACGGGCGGAGCGCAAACGCCCGGGAGCGGAGCTCGGGGTGCGGCACCGTGAGGTCGGCGGTGTCGAAGACGACCTCGGCGATCCACAGGATATCCAGGTCGATGCTGCGCGCCCCCCAGCGCTCGCGCCGTACCCTTCCGAGCTTTCGCTCGATGCCGAGCAGAGCGGCCAGCAGGCCCGGCGGGTCGAGGCTCGTAGAGAGCGCTACTGCCGCGTTCAGAAACATCGGCTGCGGCGGGCCAACCGGCGTTGTCTCATAAAGCGACGAGGTCGCCGTCAGCTGACCGAGCGCGCGAATTTCGCTGGCAGCGCGCGTGAGCGTTCCGCGGCGATCGCCGAGATTCGAGCCGAGGCCGATGACGGCATCCACGGAGGCGACTCTACCCCGTCCGCGTTGCGCGCAATTTTCATGGACGCTGGCTCCCCTGCCGAAGTCGCGGCAAAGTCCAGCTGATGCTGGGGCTATCCCACGGTGAGCTTGGCCTCGTGACGTTCATCGTCGCTGCGATTCTCTCGGCGCGTTTCTGGCCGCGTATGGGCGAGTGGGTCGCCAAGAAGCTCGCTCGAAGCCCCGACGGGGAGCACGAGCGGACCCTCGACAAGCACTAACAAAACAGGGGTGAACGCGGTACCCTCGCCGACAAAGAGGTGGTGACCGCCGACCCCAAGTCCAGCCCCGACAGCTCGGGCGGCTCTTCGCAGGTCGGGGCTCTCGTCTTCATGAGTGACGCCTCGGCGGAAGCCGAGCGGCTCAGCGCGGCGCTGCGTGCGCGCGGGTACTGGGTGGTGGACGTTCCGCTCGGCGTGCTCACGGGGCGCGTCGCCGTGCAGCGGCCTGCCCTCGTCGTCTTGGACGCCGACGCACCCGGCACGCTCGACACCGTTCAGCGCATGCAGGCCACCGCGGGGGGCAAAGGCATCGAGATCGTGCTCTTGGCCGAGTCGGCATCGGTGCCCCCCG
>DATMCL010000141.1:0-3935 GCA_035558375.1 Polyangiaceae bacterium | reverse complement strand
TGAAAGCACCCGCCTTGTCGCTCAGCCCGCTTACGGCGCCGTCGCCACCCGTGGCGACGACGAGCACACCGCCCACGGGTGCGTCCGCGTGGGAGTCGAGCGCGAGCAGCGTGCCTTCGATCTTCGAGCGGTCACCGTCGGGGAGCGGAACCAGCTCGATGGTCGTGAGCGTGCTCTCGATTTCCAGTCGACCGTCCTGCTCGGCGGCGTCCTTCACGTCGATCGGCAGGGCGACCCGCGGACCGTTCGGGAAGGCTTGGTAATCTTGAGCGGCGGCGCGCAGGGTGAACTTGGCTCCGGCCGGGGCGCCGTCCGCGTCGCGCGGCGCGGGAACGGCGAGCTCGTACGCGCCCTTCGCGTCGGTCGTCGCGACGTCGGTCACCGGAAATCCTTCGTCGTTCACGGCCATGACGCGCGCGCCCTCGATGGGATCGCCCGTCGCCGAGTCCTTCACGATGCCTTGGAGGTAGAGCTCCGTGGCGCAGCGGTGCCCGCCGTCTGCTGCTTCCTCGCAAGCGAGCCCGTCGTTGCAGCTGTTGTCCTTGGCGGGATCGCAGTTGCTGCCGACCGTGCCCGCTTTTGGCGGTGGCGGCGCGGGCTTCTCGTCTTCGCCGCCGCAGCCGACGCTGCCGAGGAGTCCGAGTGAAAGCGCGAGCAAAGTGGAACCAAGGGGCCGTGAGTACATCGAAAAAAAGGCCTTTCCGGGGTCGCTGGTCGACCGCATCAACCCCTGAGTGGGGATGCTAGACGACTTTTTTGACGACGCGTGCCGCCCCGCGTCAGGCAACAGGCTCGATTGGTGGTCCGATGTACGCCGAAGTGCGCCCTAGCCCAGGCTCATGATCTCGCCCGCCGCGCGATGCCCCGACGCGAGCGCGCCCTGCATCCAGCCGGGCAGATGCGAGGTGTGGTCACCGGCGAAATGCACGCGCCCCTCGGGGCGCGCAAAGTGCGGCTTCAGATCGTAGAGCTGGCCGGGGAGGAATTGGAGGTACGCGCCGCCCGCCCAAGGATCTTCCGCCCACACTTTGACCTTGGACGCGATCACGTGCGCTTCGACACCCGGCAAAAGTCGAGCAATGCGGCGGATGCCCTCGGCGGCGCGCTCCTCGCGCGGGGTGGCGGCGAGCTCGATGGCGCCTTCGTGCTTGAAGTAGCCGACCAGGATGCCCTCGGGGCCTGGCTTGTCGAAGGTGGTGTGCCAGAGCTCGAGCGGATCGTCGCTATTGGCGTAGCCGCTGAGCCCGCTCGACTCCCAGAAGCGATTCGACACCTGGAGCGCGACGCGAGTGACGGCGCTGAAGTACGCCTCTTCCGTCGCGCGCTGTTTGCCGGGAGAGAGTGGGGGATCGAACGCCACGCGCTTGAGCGGCGGTAAAGGCGCCGCCCAGATCATGTAGTCGGCCTGGAAGGCTCGCTCGCGTCCGTCTTCGACGGCGACGACCGTAACGCCCGTGGCCGTCTGTTTCACCGCGACGACGGGGGAACGGTAGTGAATGCGCTCGCCGAGCGCGTCCGCGATCGCGCGCGGTAGCCGCGAATTGCCGCCCGGGATGCGCCACATCATGCGGGCGCTCAGGAGCATCGGCAGGATGCGCATGCGCCCGAGCGTCGAGGCGCGGTCGGTTTTCGGCTCGAACACGCCAATCGCCTGGCCCGCGAACACGTCGAGCGACATCCCCTCGCGCTTGCAGAGCGCGCGCACGTCGATGTCGTTGGCGCGCAGGCTCTCCGGGGGATAGTCGGGGGAGGCGATGTCGCGCAACGAAAGCAGCAGCGGCTGCATCTTCGACTGCAGCACGTTGCGCGCGCCGCGCTTCTTCTCGTCGGCCGTGAGCTCGAGCGGGAGCTTCGAGGCGTCGAAGCTCTTTCCGCGCGGGTAGCGGTAGGTCTTGCCGCGGAAACGCAGCACATCCTCGCCGCCCTTGTCCGGCTGGAAGGGCTCGAGCGGCAATCCGAAGCGGTCCACGTAGCCGAGGGTGAGCGTGTGCACGTTCGGCACGCGTCCCGCGCCGAGCTCTGCGAACTGACCATTTTTGAACGGCTCGTAGGCCGTGAACACGCGCCCGCCGGGACGGTCGCGCGCTTCGAGCACCGTCACCTCGTGACCGTGATCGACGAGCACGGTGGCGGCGGCGAGCCCGGACAGCCCGGCACCGGCGATGACGATGCGACGCGGACGCTCGTGCTTGAGCGCCTCGAGGCCGCGCGCGACACCGCCGAGACCTGCCGCACCGGCCAGCGACGCGGCGCCCGCGAGCCATTGTCTGCGCGTGAGTGTCACAGGAAAAACCTCCCGATGGGACCGGCGAGCAGCGACGATGCCAGCCCGAGCTCGACGAGCATTCGCGATGGCGGTCCGCTTTCGGCGCGGCCGACGCCGGATGCGAGGAACGCGAGCCCGACGAGCGCTGCGGGAACCAACGTCGGGACGGGAACGAGCTCGCGATGGGACCACGCGGACAGCGCGGTCAAAAGCGCGACGCCGGCCACGACGGTGAGCCCGAAGTGCTGCAAGCCGCGCGGCGCGCGGGCCCAGGGGAGCGCGCGTTCCAGCGCGTAGAGCAGCGCGAGGACGAGCGCCGAGCACACGAGCGAGCGCCCGACGGTGCCAAACAGCGTTGCCCAGCCGAGGAAGAGCTGGCGATAGACGAGCTCGATCACGAGCCACGCGAACCCGGTCCACGCCGTCAGGTTGAGCAGCGTGCCGCCGCTCGCGAAGTCCGCGCTCGGGGTGGCGTTCCTGCGTAGCGCGCGAATACCGAAGCGAATCAAGAGGATCGCGAAGAGCAGCGCGAACACGATCGGCACGAGCGCCCGCAGGAGCTCGATTCCAGCGCCGGGAGAGCCGACGCGCACGCCGACTGCCCCGCCCATGACCGCGGTGCCGGCCTGCGAGACGACGAGGGCCGCGCCTCCGAGCGCAATACCGAACGCCACGAGGGCACGGAGGACGGAAGGGCGCGACATGCTGCTGGGTGCGGGAGCCTACTCCGAGAACCCGAAAGATATAAACACCCGGTTCGTCGAACGGGTCCTCCCCGGCGTCTCGATTACAATGCAGACCGTCCAGGGAGCACGAACGAAGCATGATCCGCGTCGCTGAGCTTAATGTCTATCCGGTCAAGGCCTGTCGCGGCATGCGCGTGAGCTCGACGCGGATCGTCGAGCGCGGGTTCGCAGGGGATCGACGCTGGATGATCGTCGATGCCGAGGGCATGTTCGTGACCCAGCGGACCGAGCGGCGCCTCGCGCTCGTGAGCGCGGTGCTCGGGGACGGCGAAGAGCTCGAGCTCTCGGCGCCCGGCGCGGGGGAGATCCGCTTGCCGGCCACGTACGACGCAGGCGCTCGGCGGAAGGTCCAGGTCTGGAGTCACGTCGGCGCCGCGGTCGCGCACCCCGATGGCAGCGCGTGGATCAGCGGCTTCCTCGGAGCTCCGCACTCCCTCGTCTACATGCCGGACGACGAGCGGCGCTCCGTGAACCCCGAGCGGGCGCGACCGAACGACATCGTCGGGTTCGCCGACGCCTACCCTGTGCTGCTCATCTCCGAGGCTTCGCTCGACGCGCTCAACGCTCGTCTCGCTGCTCCCATCACGATGCAGCGCTTTCGTCCGAACATCGTGGTCAGCGGTGCCGAGGCGTTCGCCGAGGACACGTGGAAAACCCTGACGATTGGCTCGCTCGGCTTTCGGGGGGTCAAACGCTGCGATCGCTGCGTCGTCACGACGGTGGATCCCGAGACTGCGGAAGCCGGCGTCGAGCCGCTGCGCACGCTCGCAACCTTTCGCCGCGAAGACGGCAAGGTGTGGTTCGGGATGAACCTGATCCACGACGGACCGGGCACGCTCCGCGTCGGCGACGAGCTGACTCCGGGCGTGACGTAGCGGCCGTCAGTTCGGGTATTTCACGGCGCTGAAGACGCTCTGAAGCTC
>DATMCL010000140.1:0-6463 GCA_035558375.1 Polyangiaceae bacterium | reverse complement strand
GCTCTCTTCCCCGAGCTGCCCGAGCGTGCTCTCGCGATCGAGGGCCAGCGGCACGATCGGACCGTCGGCGAACCCGTAGACGTCCACCTTGGCCGAAGACCAGCGCCGCACGAGCTCGCGCGCAGCGTCGAGGGCCGCCGTGCGCCGGTCGCCTTTTTCGGCCGGCATGCGCATGCGGCGCGACTGATCGACCAGCACGGCGACGCGCGGACCCACGTGGCCCTGGTGCGCGCTCACGCGAACGGGGCGGAACAGCGCGCCGAGCACGACCAGCGCCGCCACGAGCCCGGTCGCGAGCACCCCCCGCGCCGGACGCTCGCTCCTTCGTACCTCGAAGAGCACGGCGGCGACCCAACCGACCACCACGAGCACGAACAGCCCGGCAACGATCGGCGTGACACCTTCGGCGATAGCGAGAGCGGGCACCGTTACCCCCGCCTCACCGCGCCCGACCACGCCGCTGCAGCAAGAAGGGCGCGTGCACGACGTCGTCCTTGTAGTCGGAGCAGAGCGCGTACATCGCGATGTTCACGGCGAAGCGGATTGCCCGCTCGCGCTGCTCCGTGCCCCCGGGCTCGACCCCGAACAACCAGCCGTCGCCGCGCCGCGCTAGCGCACCCAAGAGATCGTGCGCGAGGAACAGCACGACGGCGTTGCGCCCGCGCACGATCGCCTCGACGTAGGTCGGACCGAGCACGCGCCCCACCGGGCGATCGAGCAGGTAGAACGTCTTGAAGAGCACGTGCGTCGACTCGAGCCGCACGGGCGGCGCCTCCGGCAGGACTCGCGATAGCTCGCGCCGTGCCGAGCGACCAAACGCGCCGGAGGACGGCTCCGAATCGTCCACGACGAGCATTCCGCCGAGCCGCAAGAAGCGCTCGAGCCCGCGCACCTCCGACATCGAGAGCGCGCCCACGTCGTCGCTCCCCGACCAGACGACGAACGGCTCGCGAAACAGCGCCGGGCGGTCCGCTTCGACGCGGTCCGGGGCGGGCCTGCCGGGTGCGCTCGTCCGCCGCACGAGCTCTTGAGCCCAACGCGACGCCCCCTGGACGCGCGCCTCGTCGGTATGCCCGGCGCCGGCGACCAAGAGCCGCGCCCGGAACGCCCCCGCTTCGCCGAACGCGTGCGCGGCACGGGGCGCGAGTGCGAGCGCGCCGAGCCCGAGCGCCAGCGGCCGCCGCCCGAGCCGCACGGTGCTCATCGAATGTCCTCCACGTGCCAGGCGCCCTGGTCACGCCGGAGCGTCACGAAATGCCCGGCACCCACGTCGACGTCGGCGCGGTCGCCGTCCACCCGGATGTCGAGCGTCGCCGGCTCCTCGAGCGCCTTGGTGAGCGACCGCACGTCGAGCTCGAGCTCGCTACGGGCTTCGGGACTCAAGACGCGCAGGAGCGCCGGGTAGCTGCGCCGCGAGAGGGCGCGGCGCAGGCCGTCGAGCGCCTCGGCCGGGGTACGGGCGGCGCCCGGCAAGGTGTCGGCAGCGGCGACGCGAAAGCCTTCGGGCTCGAGGGCGAGCTCGACGCTAGTCCCGTCGGTCAAAAGGAGGGTGGCGGCGCCGTCGACCCGCGTATCCGGGCGGGTGAGCGCTGCGGCCTGCCGGCGGAGCTCCTCGCGGGCATCGCGCACGAGCTCGCGCGTGCCCGCTTCACCGTACGTGCGGCGCGCATCCCGCGTCATGAGCGCATAGATGCGCTGGTCGTCACCGCGTGCCGCTGCTTCCGCGTAGGTGCGAGCGGTGGCGCGCGGGTCGGGCAGGGCCGGCCGGCCGCAGGCCGCGACGAGGCCGGAAAGGCCGAGGGCGAGGGCGCGGCCGAGCATGCTCGCGGAGAGCTAGCTAAAGGGCGCCCTCTTGGCTACCTTTTGCGGCCGATGGCAGCGAAACCTCGGGCTGTCGCACGAACCGTGCGCCCGTCGCTGACCCGTCTCGCGATGGTAGCGCTGCTGGCGGCCGTCTCCGCCGCGTGTGGCTCGCCCCCGCCGCGGGCTCCGAACCCGACCCGCCCACTCGACGAGCGACGCGCCATCGAGATCATCCTGCAAGCCTTCCGCGACGAGCGCGACCCGGCGGTGCACGGGCATCCCGTGGCGCTGGCCCCCGGACGCGCGCTCGAGGTCGACGTACTGTCGCAGGGGCGAAAGTACGGTGTCGCTTACGTGACGTCGAACGAGCGTCTCGCGCTCGGCCCGGCGCTTCCTGCGCGCGACCCGGGGATGGGCGACGCGCTCCAGCTCGTGAGCGGAATCGGTGACGAGGGCGACGCGCGCATCCTCGTCTTGCACGACACGGATTACGTCTACGACGACCAAGTCGGCGAAGAGCACGAGGAGACGACGGTGACCGCCGAGCTCAAGCTCCGGCGCGACGTGCGCGATTTCCTGGTGCGTGCCCACGCGGAGAAATGGCCATGAAAGAAGAGCGTCGCGCCCGGCTGCTCATCGGCGGAGGAGCCGGCATCACGCTGTTCGGCGTCGTGCTCTCGGTGAACGACGACGACATCGGACGCTTTCTGATCCTGCTCGGCGTCGCGATGCTGTTCGTGGCGCTGCATCGCTTCGGTCGCCTCGGCCCCGACGCGGGCACGAGCGCCTAGGTTTCGCTGCGCAGCACGGCGATCGCGACATCGTTGCCGAGCTCGGGGACGCGCACCGCCGACAGCCCGAAGCCGCGACCGGTGATCTCGAGCTCGACGGTGACGGGCTCCGCGCCCTTGAGCTTCTCCGGAAGCTTCTGCTCCATGATCGCCTTCGCGTTCACCTCGGGCGAGATCGGCGCGCCATACACGTCGGCACCGACGAGCACGAACGCGTAGAGCAGCGGGACCTTCTGCACCTCGCTGGCAACGCCACGCACGCTGCTCCGCACGGCGTTCTCGAGCCGGTACGCGTACCCCGACCAAGACCACCCCGTCACGTAGAGCGCCCGCGCCGGGCTGCCCACGGGGGCGGCAGCGACCCATTGCGCGTCCGGCTTTCCGCGTACCTCGGCGGCTTCGAGCATCGAGCCGCGCCCCTCGACGTACCCTCCGGTCAGCGCCGGGCGGAGCGCCGGAAAGCTCGCCAAGAGATCCTTGCCCACCATGCGATCCTGCGGCTGGTCGTTGCGGATCACGCTGCCGTTCGGCGCGACGAGCGCGAAGAACGTCGACTTGGCGACGCGAAGATCCTGCACCTTGTTGCGCGCCTTCTCGAGCGCCTCGCGCGCCGTGGGCGCGTCGATGTCACCCTTCTCGGCGGGCGGCAGGATCGCGACGAGCTCCGCGGCGCCTTGAGGCAAACCGGTTCGCACCTGCCGCACGTCCTCGCTCGCCGCTTTCGCGAGCTCGAGCACGTGTCCCTTCGCGGCCGCCGCGCTCTTCTTCGTCTCGGGCGTGCAGCCGGCCCCCACCAACACAATGACTACGAGAGCCAACCACCATGTAGTCAAACGTGCGCACGTCTCCCCCCAATCGTGAAACGGCCACGTGGAACGAAACTGCGAAGAAACAGAGTTCATCCTATCGTTAGAACTCGAGCGGCGTGATGAAGTTCCCATGACCGTATCCAGTGCGAGTGCGGTTCGGAGTAGAACGCGACAAGGCAGTTTGTTGAGGGGGTAGGCCCCCCATGGTAGAACACATGGTGGAGCATTCTAACGTTGCGCCCTCTTCCCGGAGACTCCACCTGACCGCACCGAGCTCCCATCCTCCCGCCATGAGAGGCGCGCCCTTCATCTCTCCGCACGCGACCCCCGGCCGCGACTCGTACATGGCCCTGCAGGGCCTCGTGCGTGCGGACGAGCTCAGCGTCGTGTTTCAGCCGATCGTCAAGATGGGGGACGGGGCGCTGTTCGCGTACGAGGCGCTGGTGCGCTGCACGCGCGCCGACGTCGCGAGCCCACCGGTGCTGTTCGAACGCGCAGTGAGCGCCGGGTGCGTGGGGCGCCTCGGACGCATGGTGCGCGAAATTGCGGTGCCGCTCGCCGCCGGCATCCCCTTGTTCCTCAACGTCCACCCGCTCGAGCTCGAGGAAGCCTGGCTCGTGCGCCCGGACGACCCGATCTACGGGCACGACAGCGACGTCTACCTCGAGGTGACGGAGTCGGTTCCCCTCACCCACTTCGAGCTCTGCCGTCACGTGCTCCACGAGGTTCGCGTGCGCGGCGGCGTGCACCTCGTCGTCGACGATCTGGGCGCGGGCTATAGCAACCTGAAGCGCATCATCGACCTCGAGCCGCGCGTCGTGAAGCTCGATCGGGAGCTCATCAGCGGCATCGATCGCAGCACGCGCCAACAGCGCCTCGTCGCGAACGTCGTGCGACTCTGCGTCGACTTGAACGCCACGGTCGTCGCGGAAGGCATCGAGACGGCGGATGAGTTCGACTCCCTGCGGGAAACCGGGGTCCACTACGGACAAGGTTTTTTGTTCGCCAAGCCGCAGTTCCCGCTGCCGCCCGTCACCTGGCCCCCCGCGCCGAACCACAGCGGGTAATTCCAGCAGCGGCGCGCTACGAGAGCGCCTTCACCGCGTCGAGCACTGCGTCGACGTGGCCGTTCACCTTTACGCCGCGCCATGCCTTCTGAATGACACCCTTCGCGTCGACGACGAAGGTGCTCCGTACGATGCCCATGTACTCGCGACCGTAGTTTTGTTTTTTGGCCCACACGCCGTACGCGTTGGCGAGCGTTTTGTCCGGATCGGCAAGGAGCGTGAAGGGCAAACCGTGCTTCTTCGCGAAGCCCGCGTGGCTCGCCTCCGAGTCGGGGCTCACGCCGAGCACACGCGCGCGCACGCGGCCGAACGCCGGGAACGAATCACGGAAGTCGCAGGCCTGCTTCGTGCAGCCCGTCGTGTTGTCCTTCGGATAGAAATAGAGGACGTAGGGGGCGCCCGTGAGCGAAGACGAGCTCACGCTCCGGCCGGAGCCGTCGCTCAAGGTGAAGGCGGGCGCGCGGCTCCCGATGCCCAGGCCGGCCTTCGCGCCGGGGCTCGCCTTGGGCATAGCCTTTCCGGATTTCGCCGGTTTCGCCGGTTTCGCCGGCTTGGCCTTGGCCTTCGCAGATTTCGGCGTCTTGACCGGCTTCGCCTTGGACTTCGTCGGGGCCTTCTTCTTCGCCTTCTTCGCGCTCGCCATGGCCCGCGACGCTAGCCCATTGTCGAGCCAAACGGTTCCGCTAAAGTCCGCGGACCCAAGAGGAAGCTGAACGATGCTGGACCTGCCCGACAACGGTCTCTATCGCACCACCCAACCCATGAACGGCCACGAAGAGGCCTTCCCCGCCGGAGTGCTCGTCTTCGTCGGCGACCTGCCGAACGGCGGCGGCAAGTTCGTGGTGCGCCCCGGAAGCAACCGCCGCAACCGCTGGTTCTGGGGTGATCCGACCACGCCGCTCCGCCTGCCCACGTGGGCGCGCACCCTGAAGAAGCTCCCTTCCGAGGGCTTCTACACGCTCCCCGAAACGCTCGAGTTCGAGGGCGGCGGACGCTGGCTCAAGAACGCGCTCGTCGAGCTCGGCTACGACGAGAAGGGCCGCGGCATCATCTTCGTCGGCCAGTGGCGCGAAGACGGCACGGACAACGCATTACATTTTAGTCAGAGGGGCATGCTTGTTGATGACAAGATGCTTGCGAGACTCGTGTGGGCGCCGATTTTGCCGGTCGAGGGTGAGATTACGTAGGCGTTAGGGAATGAGACCGAAAGGGCAGTGCTGGCCGAAACGTGCTGCCGCGCTCCGCTCGTGCCCCTCGCGGCTGTCGTGAACTGAACCGAACAACGCCCCGGCCTCGCCGGTTTGTCGCGTGACGTCGCGCCGCCAGGGACGATCGATCTGGTCCGCCAAGACCGTCGTGTCGTCTCGGGCTGGGCTTCGCCCAGCCGATCGCGACTTACAAGGTCTGGAAAGGCGACCTGAAAGGTTCTTCGAACGGCGTCCTGAAAGCTTTTCGAACCGCGACCTGAAAGCTTTTCGAAGCGGGGCGACCTGAGAGCTTTTGGAGCGGCGACTTGAGCTTTTCGAACGGCGATCTGAGAGCTTCAAGGAATCGATCCGGAGGCTCGCTTCGCCTTCGAAAACGTTCGAGGTCGCCCTTCGCGGACCTACGGGTCGCGATCCGAAGACGTCGCAGGTCGCCCTTCCCAAAGACCTCACAGGTCGCAAACGGCTGGGCGAAGCCCAGCCCGCGACGAGGTGGGCGTCTTGGAAGACCAGATCGATCGCCCAGCAGCGCGGGACGCCCTACGACAAACCGGCGAGGCCGGCGCCGTGTGCGGTTCAGGTCTCGACGGACGCGCGAGCGCGAAGCGAGGCGCGGCAGCACCTTATAGACAGCACTGCCGCCTCCTCCTCGCCACAACTTCGCCCGGCTTACTTCGCCGCCCGCAAATTCTTCGCGACGAAATCCCAGTTGATCAACTTGTCGCAGAACGCTTCGAGGAACGCCTTCCGGTTGTTCCGATGGTCGATGTAATAGGCGTGCTCCCAAA